>DJSA01000044.1:39559-43431 GCA_002438905.1 Bacteroidales bacterium UBA6346 | reverse complement strand
TTCCCGGAGCCTACATTCCAGAGTTCGGAACTGTCATCGTACAAGGTGAGGACAGGAGTACTCCCCGATGTATTGTCCTCAGAGAGCAGCCTCTTGATCTCTTCTTGGCGAGCGGGGTCATCGGTGATGTCACCGCTTACCACTGTCGCTTTGTAAAATTTGGCATATTCATTCTTGTAGAAAGATATCCTCGGTGCCTTGAATCCGGTCTCCGTAGTCTCGATGCCGTCGAAGGAGATTTCCACGACCGGAGTCTTGTCCTCGTTGCCATCGAACGTCAGGGTCTCATTGCCTTGGGCGAAATAGCCGGCGGAAACGTAGTAGATCAGGTAGAACGAGAATGTGCCTTCGCCATCGTATGTGCATGGATAGGAGTTGTAGGCTGCCTTGCTGCCCGTGTACTCTGCCATGTCGGCGACTTTGACATATTCATTGTAGTTGGAGTTATAGTAGCCTATCGACTGTGCGGGCACGGTGCAGGAGTTGTCATCGTTGAGGATGAACTTGAAAGACACCCCGCTCGCCCAATCATTGACTCTGAATATATTGGTCCCCACCGCTTTTTCGACTTCAAGTCCGGAGTCCCGTCCTGTGTAGAATGCGTTGTAGTGGTAGGTGGCGGTCTGCGGCACCTTGTCACCGCTCTCATCGGTTCTGTAGCAGGTCTCCCACTCAAGGGCATAGGAGACACTCAGCGTGATTTTGTCCGAGAACTGGGTGACGTACGCTCCGTTCCCGGTCTCCTCTTGACGGTCGGAGATGAGGATGGTGGCGTTCAGCGAGGAGCCGGCGAGAAGACTTCCGAGGTTCACTTCAACGGGAACCTTCACCGAATAACTTCCGTCAGGAATGGTGACGGTTTCCGGGACTGTGAAAGAGTCTTCGTTCTCTCCTTTCTTCCGGAGCCCAACGGACAGTTCTCCCTTGTCGCTCGGGCGAGCCAGATAAATCTCGATTGTGCCGGTCTCGGTTCCTTTCGGGAACTCCTTCGTCAGGGAAGACTGGATGAAATGGATTTCCGTGGCATCCTCGGAACCGGGACTATAGAGGATTCCGTTCTGCTCCTTGTCGCAACCGGCCGCAAAAAACAGCAGCGAAGCGGCCGCCAGGCATGATATTTTTTTTGAATATTTCATTTTTTTCTAAATGCTATCAAGGGTTCTGATCTTCTTCGTTGATGTTAGGATTGGCGTCGAGTTCGTCCTTAGGGATAGTCAGAACCCAATCGTAGGTGTCGGCATTGGTGAGGTTGATGCCGTTCCTCTTCATGGCAGAGATGCATTCCTCGGCGAATCCGTCTTCGGTGCGGCGGTCGATGCCCTGACCGGTGCGACGCACATCAAAGACGCGGCCATACTCGCCCCAAAGTTCTACACGCCTCTGAATCAAGATGTTCTCAAGCAAAGAACCGGTCCACGTCGTTGTTGTTGCCCCGAGATGCGTGCCGGAATAGTTGTAGGCATTGTACTTCGGGTTCCTCTTGGCCATCACCTTGTTCATCAGGTCGCGTGCCTCGTCAGGATTTCCGAGCCTCAGCGCGGCCTCGGCGGCTGTGAAGTACATCTCCTCGACCCTCATGTAGATGTAATCACCTAGCCAAGACTGGACGTTGGAGAAAGCGAATTTCTTCGAGATGTATGGAGACTCCTTGTCAGTCGGATCCCACCATCCGAGTCGGATATCTCCTGAACCGATGTGGTTGTAAAGCTGCTTGTTGATCAGTTTGGGCGCGGACTTCGCATATGTACCGTCTATGTTGTCCATGTGCGTGAAGAATCCGGCATAGGCACCTGATTGCTCGGAAGTCTCGATTCCGGCCCCCCACATCACGTTTCCGTAACTGATGGAGTTCATGCCTCCCATAAGCTCGTTCTCGCCTCCAATTGTGTATGTCCCTTCATTAATGACACGGGACGCCGCCTTGTAGGCTCCATCCCAGTCACCTTCGGCCAGACAAGCGCGAGACTTGATGCCCAAAGCGACATATTCGTTGATGTGTGACTTGTTGCCTTTGTTCAGAGTTGAGGAGGCTCCCTTGGCAAGGCGCACGACGGCAGAATCAATGTCTGTGTCAATCTGTTCGTAAACGGCCTCTAGCGTCTCCCTTGGCTTGCCTTCCGTGGCGATTGAGGTCGGCTCGGTATAAACCGGCACTCCCGGATCGCTCCAGCGGTACCTGCCTGTCATCGGATTGTAGGGGGCTCTGGCGAACCATGTCACAAGGTTGAGATAGGAAAGTGCCCTGATGGCGTAAGCCTGTCCCACGACATATGACACATCTGCGGAGGAGCCGTTCATCGTTTCCTTTGCCGCGATGACACTGTTGGCGTTGGCGATCCACTTGTAGTTGGCGTACCAGACATCATAGGACCTGAACGCCGAGGATGTGTACTGGTTCTTCATGTTATAGACATGATCGTACCAGAACCATCCGTTACCCTGGGACTGCATGATCAGGTCGTCCCCCATCACCTCCTGGGCGAGGTTGTAGGCGGCAATGCCGAAGCACTGGTGTGTGTTGCCGGTAGTTGACCATCCGGCCGTCCACATCGAACGGTAGATTCCGTTGATGGAGGTGATTGCTGTGGAGGCCTCCTTAAGAAGTTCCTCACCAGAGCCGGAATCCGTCGGGTTGAACTCAAGCATGTCGCTGTCGCAGGAAACGGCAGCGATGGCGAATGACACAAGAATATATAGTTTCTTTCTCATTGAATATCCTCCTAGAATTGAATGTCGATGCCTGCCACAATGGCTCTTGACGGGGCGTATGAATATGACACGCTTCCGGTGAAGTTATATTGTGGATCCATACCGTCAAGATGATTGAACATGGCGATATTGTCGGCGGTGAGGAAGAGCCTCAGAGCGCTGATTCCCATCTTTGACAGCAAGTTCTTAGGGAATGTGTAGCCGAGAGTGATGTTCTTGATGGCGAAATATGACGCGTTGATGAGGGCAGAGTCATTCGCTGGGGCAGATCCACCGATCTCCACCATAGGGACATCGGTCACATCACCCGGCTGCCGCCATCTGCGCAGTACATTCTTGTGCCAGTTGTTCCCGGCGTACTGCACGTTCATGGTTCCTGAATAAAGTCCGTCATAGACCTTGCCTCCGATGGACCAAGTGGTCAGGAAGGAGAGGTCGATGTTCTTGAATATCACGAAACTCGATCCGAGGCTTCCTGACACGGCCGGCTCTCGGCTTCCCATGTAGTACTTGCTCAGGGACGCAAGAGAGACGTTGTCGGTCACATATTCATCACACCTGACATTGCTGACTGCTCCCGACGACTCGTCCACTCCTCTTTTCCAATAGGCATAGTAGAGGCGCTTTCCGGTGGCCGGATCGACACCGGCGGTCTTTGAAAGGTAAAAGGTGTATATCGACTTTCCGACCTCGATGACCGAGGCACCGGCGCTGATGAAGTCCTGTGATGAGGTGAGACTCGTGACCTTGTTGCGATTCAGCGAGGCCATAGCGTTGGCGTCCCACCTGAAGTTCGGTTTGTCGATGACGTTCACCCTCCCGGAGAACTCGAATCCCTGATTTCGCATCGAGCCGACATTGGCATCGTAGCCGGTGAAGCCGGTCGAGATGGCCAGAGGGTTCGCAAGCAGCATGTCACGGGTGTTGCGGTTGTAATATTCAGCGGTGAAAGTCACCTTCCCGCCGAAGATGGAGGCTTCGATTCCGGCGTTGAGATTGCCGTTCTTCTCCCATGTGACCGCCTTGTTCTCAAGTTTTGAGGCGAAGGCTCCTGCCTCGCTTCCGTTAGCCCACGTGTAGTCGTAAAGGCCTTGCCAAGCATAGTAAGTCCCGAGGTTGTCATTGCCCTGCACTCCGTAGGAGACCTTGACGGTCAGGTTGCC
>DJSA01000044.1:30444-39464 GCA_002438905.1 Bacteroidales bacterium UBA6346 | reverse complement strand
AACCTTGAGGAACCGTCCGTACGCCAACTAGCATCGAAGTAGTAGCGGTTCCTGAAGCCGTAGTTCAACCTTGTGAACCAGGATTCGATGGCGTAGTTATTTGAATAGCTGGAGTTGCCTGAGGTCGTGACGGCAGGATCCAGTTCATCGATTCCTTCCATGATTCCGGTTTTCTCTCCCATCGCGTAGTTGAACCGGTAGCGGTAATATTCATGACCGAGCAGAACCTTGACATCGTGGTCGGAAAACATACGGTCGTAGTTAAGAATCTGATTGAAGGTGTAGCTGAGGGTGCGTGTGTTGGTCTTGCTCAGACGGCCTCCCTGATCGGCGGCGTTGCCGTGGTACTTGTCGTTCGTGATTGTGCGCTGGTAGTCGTTGAAGTCGGTTCCCAGGTTCACTGTCAGCCTCAAACCGTAGAGCAGGGCATCCTTTCTGACGGTTCCTAAAGTGATGTATGACCTGGCCGACAATGTGTTGCGGTAGTAGTATGCCTTATTGTTGTAGAGCTCGGCCTTGGAATTGAAGCCCTGGGCGACAGGACGGTTGGCGTAGCCGTTGTCATCCTCGTCACCATATTCATACTGAAGGTTTCCGGCTTCGTCAAGCACATTGTTTCCTTCCATATCCTTGAGATATACCGGATAGACCGGAGCCATGAACTGTGCCGTGTACCAGACGTTAGAAGTCGTGGAGCCGGAGAAGTTCTGGTAGTCGGCTTTCGTGTGCGAGTAGTTCGCGCTCATTCCCACCTTCATCCATGAGTTCGCCTGTGAGTCCACATTGACCCTGCCCGTATAGCGGTTGAAGTCCGTGTTCTGGAGAATACCATTCTCCTTGTAATAACCCATCGAGACGAGGTAGTTGATCTTCTCTGTCGCTCCGTTCAGGGAAAAGATATGCTCCGTACGCAGGGCAGCGTTGTCACTGATCTCGTCCATCCAGTTCTCGTTCCAGGCGGCCTCAGCGTCTTCTTTGACCTTGCCGGTGTCCGGGTCGATGAGGGTTGACCATGTGTAGTTCTTGTACGGGTTGTAATATTCAGGATTCTTCAGACCGCCGATAGTCTGGCCGAGGTTGGCTGCGGCATATGCACTTGCGCCCTCGAAATCCATTCCGACGCCGTACTGTGCGCTGTTCCTTAGAGATTCGTAGGTCAACTCCACGAAATCGTCCATTCCCACAAGGTCGTAACGCTTCAGGGAACGTGAGGCGACTCCAGCGCTGCCCTTATAGCTGACAACCGAACGTTCCCCGCTGCCTTTCTTGGTGGTGATGACGATGACACCGTTTGCACCTCGCGCGCCGTAGAGCGCGCCTGCGGAAGCGTCCTTAAGCACCGTCATGGACTCGACGTCAGCCGGATTGATGGCGCTGAGCGAGCCGTCGTAGGGTATGCCGTCCACAACGTACAGAGGTGTCGAGACCGCGTTGATGGATCCGATGCCCCGGATCATTATCGAGGTGCCCTCGCCAGGCTGTCCGCCTCCTGACGTGACCTGAAGTCCAGCCACTGTTCCCTCGATGGATTTGGTGATGTTGCCGGTCACCCTTTTCTGGAGTTCATCGCCTTTCACAACGGAGGCTGAACCGGTGAAACTGCTCTTCTTGGCGGTTCCGTATGCGACCACCATAACCTCTCCGATCTCGTCATCAATGACATCCTCCTGAAGTACCACATCAATCACGGATTTGCCCGCAACGTGGATCTCTCGGGTAACATAGCCGATGCTGGAGAATGTTAGGACGGCGTCTGAAGGAATCCCTGAGATTGACCAGGTTCCGTCTGCGCCTGTGACCGTGCCGGTCGCGGTTCCCTCAATGAAGACTCCGACTCCTATCAACGGGATATTTCCGCTGTCTGTAACCTTTCCTTTCACATTGATGTTCTGAGCATTGGCTGCCAGAACGCAGAGAAAGGCCAACAGAACGGCGATGATTGTTCTCTTTATGCTATTTCTCATAATTTGTTCCAAATATGTTCATATTATGGATGATTGTCCACAGGTCTTCGGTTGTGGCCGGAGCCTCGAAGACCGGAATGGCTTCCACGCCGTCAAGCCTCAGCCCGACAGGAGAAGCCTCGGCGTTTGCAGCCAGGTTCACTGAGGCCATCGCGGCCCTTGCCCTTGCCGTCTGCGTCTGAGCTGCCGCGGTGGTCACTGACGCATGCTTTGTGAGCTTGTCTCCCGCCTTGTTCATGACAGTGGCCATCACTGTGTAGGATGTCTGCGGTTCCACGTCGACTACAAGGGCGAGTCCATTTCCGTTGATATACTCAAGGTATGATTCCTTAAGTTCTGTTCCTTTGTCCGCGATGAGAGCAGGGTAGGAAGACTCTGGAATGTCGGCAAGAGCTGATGTCTTGATGATGATCAGTTTGCCGGAGGCTATTCCGGCTCCTTTCAGAACGCAGGCCATCTTGCTAGAGGTAGGACCGTATTTCTCATTGACCAGAGCGGCGATTGAGAACCAGGTGTAGGCCTCGCTTGTAGTCTTTGTCGTAATCGAGTTGACGGTCAGTTCTTCTTCGCCCGAGGCGGATGTCGCCAATGCTGACATTGTGTAGGAGACGCCGGAGTTGCATGGAGTCACTGAATTGTAGCCGTCTGATGAGTTCACAAGCTCAAGATAGTTTTCCCCGACAGCGTAACTGTAGGACGGGTCTCTCAGGAAAGCCTTTACGGCCTCCTTGTCGTAAGGATCGCTGAAGACATCGTTGAAAGTCGAGGTCGGGAGGAGCCGGTAGCGGATACTTTGGACATCCTGCCCTTTCCAGGTGGTCCAGACGGAATTCGTCCATCCGTAGCCGGCAATTCCAAGATATGCGTTAGTGATGTAGAAATTCTGGCTGAACCAGCCGGATCCTCCGTAGTTCGGGCCGGAGGACCACCCGGTGGCTGTCGTGGTGATCCTTTTTTTATAAAGACCGGTAGTGACGTTGCCGTCGTAGTCCATGCCGAAGGCGATTATGTCGTAACTCATCTCGGAGGCAAGGCTTGACACACCTATGGTGTTTGTTCCGACCTTAAGTACGGAAGCCATCGCGAGCTTTAGGCTGATGCCTTTGCTTTTCGCATACTCGATGATCGCGGATCTGTACCTTTCGATGACAGTCGCCTCGTCAAACTGCATCAAAGTCGAGGATGACACAACATCGTAGTAATAGGTTGCGTCAGGTGTCGCATAGACATCGAAGACAACAGCGTCCGCAAGAACATTCTCAGGGACGATCATCAAGACCGGGACATCCTCGGACGATGTCGTAAAACTAGTCTGGGCGGATTCTGAGGCCGTGCTGCCGCTTTCCGAAGGGATGGCCCTGACAGTGAATATGTAGTCGGTTCCCTTTGCAAGATTTGAGAGTGTGACACGATTCTCTGTCGTCGTTCCGCTGATTTCGCCAATGGTATATTCATAACTTCCCGCTCCCGGAATGACGCTCCAGCTTATGATTGTCTTGGATGCATATGTGCTCCCGATTGTGATCTCCGGTTTCTCAAGCTGGCCCACGTCAGATGTGCGGACGTGAATATAGACAGGCTCGGAGGATGTCTTTGAACTTTCTTTTGCCGGTTCCGCCTGAATCTTGACGACATATTCCCTGGAAGCTTCCAGTCCGTTGAATGTCAGGAACAAGGACGTGGTAGAACCCGTCTCTGCGCCGTCTAGGGAGTAGCTATAATTCTCAGCGCCATATACTTTGGCCCAATCGACCCGGAAGCTTGAAGCAGTCACTTCGCTGACTTTGACCGCAGGCGTTTTCAGAGTTTCACTCAAAATCTCTTCATTTGTCTCGGACACGCATCCGACGAGCAGGAAGAGAACCGATGACGCAGCCATCACGAAGGCTGACTTTATCATTATTGAAATATTCATCATTCCACAGTCACATTTATGGTTCTGACGGACTGGTTGCCGTCAGTAATCCTGATTACGGTCTTGCCCGTGGCCACACCCTTGATTGCCAGGATGCCGCCATTGAGTTTGACTTCCACTATTCCCTGTGCAGCCACTGAATATGTCAGCACGTCTGTCTTGTAGAAATAGTCAGAAAGATTGACGTCCACCTCGCTTCCGCTGCTGACTGTGATATCTGGAATCATGGCGACTTTCTTAACGGCCAGAAGAAGCTGGTAGGTATCCAGTGAGCCTGCGCCCATATTCCCGAAATATGGAGCTTCGCAGAACGGATCAACCGGGGTGACACTGGAAAGCAGCGCTTCCTTCAGCATCTCGCCGGTCAGTCCTTTTTTCTTGTCGTCCCCGTAGTACCAGCTGACGGCGAGCGCGCAGGCTCCGGAGACATGCGGACAGGCCATTGAGGTTCCGTTGATTCCCTCGTAGGCTGAGCCTCCGTCCTCGGCCACGCTTGTGCTGTAGACTCCGCCGTAGGTCGAGTTGAGAGAGAGGTCACCGCCCGGGGCGGAAAGGCTGACCCATTTGCCGTAGTTCGTGAAATAGGACGGCGTTCCGAGCCATGAAGTGGCAGCAACACTGACCACAGCCTCGTCAGATGCAGGGTAGCAGAGCTCGTCAGAAGCGTCGTTGCCCGCCGCAAAGACCACGATTCCGCCGGCCATAGGTCCTTCCTGCTCCCCGTTCTCGTCCAGTCCCGCATACTTTATAAAGTAGCGGATGGCATCAGCGAGAGCCGAGTAATTTCCTCTGTTCCAGTCATTCTTTGACAACGTCCCGGCCGTATAGCCCCAGCTGTTCTGGCAAATCACTGCTCCGTTGTCGGCCGCATACTTGATCGCGCGCACCTGCGCACCGAGTCCGCCCCCTGAGTTTCCTGACTCAGACGCTCCGAGAGTCTCGCAGGACATAATCCTGACTCCGTCACCGTTGCCTGATCCTCCTGCTATTCCGTTGACACCGATCCCGTTATTGTTGACTGCAGCGATGGTTCCGGCGACGTGCGTTCCGTGCATATTCTCGGAAGAGAAAGTCAGTTTGCCTTTGTTGTCGGTGAAGTTGAACCCATAGACATCGTCAATGTAGCCGTTGCCGTCATCATCGATTCCGTTGTCCGGAATCTCGCCCTTGTTAATCCACATATTAGCCGCGAGATCCTCATGGTCGTATTTCACGCCCTGGTCCACGACGGCGACGATCACATCCGGATTTCCGGTGCACAGCCGCCATGCGGCATAGACATCAGCATCCGCTCCCACAACTGTAGAGTTAGAATAGATATTGCCCGGATTGTTGTAGTGCCACTGCATCCTCTGCGAACGAAGGCTCTCATTGAACGGAAAAGGAACATTCCTTACCGAAGAATATGCCTTCGTGGCAACCGGCTCTTCAGATTCGGCCGCCGTAGCCTTTGAAAATGACGCCGCAGCCGTAGGTATAGAATATTCAACGACTTCCACCCCGTCGCATCCCGAGAGCATTTCAGCAACTTCCCTGGCAGGGATGGTCTCATCGTACTTGGCGATGAACCATCTGTCCAGACCTTCCTTTTTCGTCCGTACCTCAAACCGTCCGCACGCAGGGAACAGGCGCTCGAAGCTGACCGAGCCGACAGTCATCAGAACCCTGTCGATCTGAGTATTGCCGGAGGTCAAGCCTCCTGCCCTTGTGATTGCCCCGGCTCCGGCTTTCATCTTCACGATGATTTCACCTTGAATCGCCGCGTCCGGTGAAAACACAACGATAGGCCCGCTGTCTTCCGATTCGGGCCTATTGTTTTCATTCCCACCGATTCCGTTGCACCCCACCAGCATCACGAGCAGCGGAGTGATTGCCAAGAATCTGTTTTTCATCATTGATTGTCAAAATTTACTCCTTCACACATCTTACCTGGCCTGAATAGACCTGCGCTCTTGTCTCGTAGCATGCCCAGTAACCGTTGAATGCAGCCACATAGTACTCGCAGCTCTGATTCTCCTTTTCGGAATCATAAGTCTTTTCCTGACTTGTCAGGTAGAACGTCTGGCCGCTCGCATAGTTGTAAGGTGTTGTTCCTGCCGGGGAATATGCCAGCGGATAGATGTTTCCTGCCATTGGGTAGAAATCACCTGTCTGTCTCCATACACGTCCACATCCGTTCTCCCTGTTCCACAGGAACTCGTTGTTTACCCCGGTCTCATCATAGTCACCATGCTTGCCGCCGGTCTTGATGCTCTCATCGCCGACTGCCTTGCCCCACATATTCTTGCCCGGGACCTTATAGCCCGGAGGACATGGGTCGAAGATGGTCTTTTCCTCACCCCAAAGTCCCGGTTGTACGCTGTCCTCATCGCTTGAGTCGATGTACCACGAATAGCTTGTTGAAAAATAACCTACAAGAAATCTCATCGGATGTTCTGATGCGAACGGGATATTGCCCGGGGCTGTGAATGAGGCCTTTGCCTTGAACTTTGTGTCCATTTCCCACTCTCCGGTGCCGTCACCGATCTCTTTGTTCGGCCTGTTCCATTCAGACTTGTTGGCGCAATAAATGCCTACTGCGCTGTCATAGTCCGTGATGCCACTGTAATCGGCATAAGGTGAACGAGACGGGATGAACGGATCTTTCCTGCCCATCTGGTAGATCATTCCCCTGTTGTCTATGTCCATCGGCGTGTTGTTGAGCGCGCCCAGATTCCGGTCCATGATCTGAGCTATGACATTGCCTTCTGGGCCTATGTGGTCATGTACATTAAGGTCATTGTTTGTGACCCAGATGTGCCAGCTCCAGAGAACCTTGCCCTTGGCATTCTTGACAGCGATCAAGGCATTGCCCTCGCTTCTTCCGGTAGAGAATGAAATGTAACCTCTATTGTAGGAAGGAGTACCTTCGATAATTTCGTAGGACATTGTGCGGTCTCCGTCGTTCCTAGCTTCCCAGAGGAGTTCCGCATAGGCGACATCCTTGATCTCAAGTCCCGCTGTCTCGATGTACTTGCTTTTTCCGTCCTTGCCACCATTGCCTTTGATGTCAGCGCGGAACTTGTAAGAGCCGTTGGTGTGTGCGATGTAACAGTTTGCCGTCCCGTCGACGCTGAGGTCTGCGGCTTCATCGCTTCTTTGGGTGATTTTAAGTGTGACCTCCTTTGTCTCATCGCCTCTGACGGCCGTAACCTTTATGTCATCGGTCTTCATGGAACCGCTGTTTACCGGAGCCTCGACAACGAGGCAGTCGGCATCGTCACTGACTGCGAACCAATCTCCGAACTGGACCGTGTAGCTCCAACTCTCGGCGTTTGTCGCCATTGCGACGACAGCCTTGCCGCCTTCCTTGTCAAAGACAATCTTAGAGTCTGATGATTGAAGAAAAAGCGGGGCCTGATAGGTTTCTGGCTCAATCTTCTTTATCTCGGTGCATCCGGCTGCTGCAATGCCGGCTGCCAGAATCGATGTTATGATATATTTAAGTTTCATGTCGCTTGTCTTTTTTCCTGATTAATTTGCCTTTGCAGGATCCGGAATCTGTGCATAGTCAGAGAGTTTCGTGCATCCCTGGAATGCCGCTTTCATTGTTTTTATCTCAGCGAATCCGGAAGCTGACGAGTTGTCGGCAGTCCTGTCGTACAGGTGGTATTTCACAACGTTCACAACCGTGTAAGGAGACTCTCCTTTCAGTGAGACACAACCGTCAAACAGGTAATTGATGCTGGTCACAGCCTTGAAATTGTCGAATATTCCAACAGGAACAGTCTCAAGAGCCGTACAATTTTGGAACAGACTGATGGCTGTCTTGACTTTCTCAGGGTTGATGAAGACGTTCTCTCCTATCTCCTTAAGTGATGTGCATCCGGAGAAAATGTTGTTGATGGACGTGTTTCCGTATTTACAGTTGACGACTTCAGATCCAATTTTCTCTATCCCAGTGCATCCGCTGAAGGCATAAGTGTAGGTGCTGATTTTCTCGTTGTTCTTGAACAGTCCGGACGGAACCTCTTTAAGACTTGTGCAGTTCTGGAAGATTTTCGTCACCATTCCCGATGCCGTATTGATTCCGCTGAACGCGTCAGGCGCGATCGTAGCCAGCGATGAACAGTCAGCGAACATCGAGGCTAGGGTCTTTGTCTTGGTGGTTTGGCCGAAAAGTCCGGCAGGGACGGCCTGAAGCGCGGTACAGTTCTGGAAACAACTTTCTGTTGTTGTCGCGTTGGTGTTATTGACAAACAACTTCTCTGGAATCGTGGCGAGCGCGGTACATCCATAGAATGTCTTTTTGAATGAGTCTGCTCCCGTGAGCCCGTCAAAGAATCCGGCAGGAAGAGCCTTCAGCGATGTGCATCCCTCGAACGCTGATTCAAGATTGAGTTTGCCGGTGGCGTTGGTTCCGAAAATATTGCCGACTGAAGCCAAAGCCGTGCATCCATTGAACGCGTTCACATAGGTTGACACCTTGCTGTTGTTTGCGAACAGACCGTCCGGAAGACTTGTCAGGGACACGCATCCGCTGAACACATTCTTGAATGTCGTGGTCAAGGTGTTGCCTGCGAACAATCCGGCCGGCACAGATTCGATTCCGGAGGAAGAGAATACATCGCTGGTAGTTTCTAGGTTGGTCATAGGTGCGAAGAGACCCTCCGGGATTGTCTTGAGGCTTGCGCACCCGCTGAACAAACCGCTTATGTCTGTGACCTTTGCCGCTCCGGAGAAAGCGTTCTCTGAAACTTTGCTGAGTTTTGTGCATCCGTTGAACAGATTCGTGATTGATGTACAAGCATCGCAACCCTCAAGGATGTTTTCTCCAACCTCCTCAATACTTGTGCAATCCTTGAAAATGCCCGAGAAAGAGCTAAGTTTCGCCAGACCTTTAAACACACCGGAAGGGATGGACTTGAGTGAGGTGCAACCACTGAAGGCGTTACTGAATTTCGTCACCTTTGTGGCGTCCTTGAACAATCCAGACGGGATGGTCTCCAAGGAGGAGCAGCCGTTGAAGATGCTCTCAATGTTCGTGATTTCCGTGAACCCGTCAAGAAGACCAGCGGGAATCTCCTTCAGGGAGGAGCATCCATTAAAGAGCATCCTCATTCCATTTCCTCTCTTTCCATAGACGACACTTTGCGATCCTG
>DJSA01000044.1:28010-30393 GCA_002438905.1 Bacteroidales bacterium UBA6346 | reverse complement strand
GCTTTGAAGTTCCGAGCAGCCGCTGAAGCAGGACATGAAAGAGTCAACAGATTTGCATCCCTTGAAGATGTCCGCTGGTACACTCTTGATCTTTGTCCCGGAAAACGTTTGTTGAAAATTCTCGCATTTGGTGTTGTTTGCGAACAGTCCGTCCGGTATCTCGGTCAGGCCAGCTCCAGAGAAGGCCATCCTGAAAGTCGTGCATTCCGTCTGATTTCTGAAAATTCCGGCAGGGATTGACGTAAGGGCTTCATCGTAGGAGAACACCGCGTTAAACGTTGTGATTTTAGGGTTGTTGGCGAACAAGTCCTCGCCAACCGTCTTCAGCTTGGTCATTCCCGAAAATGCGGAGCTACAGTCCGTCAGTTCCGGATTCTTTGAAAAGATGTCTTTGTCAATTTGCTCAACTGACTCGCAATTGGAGAAAACAGACCCTGCGTCAGAGAGTTTCGGACAGTTGAAGAAGAGAGAGGCTGGAATAGTCTTAATGGATCCACACGAGTAGAACATGTTGTTCACACTTTCTGTCTCGCTGGCATTGGCTAGCAACCCATCAGGGATGACTTTAAGCGAGTCGCACTGGGCGAAGGCTGACTCAAATGTCGTGACTTTCAAGAATGCCTCAGTGTCGTCCTCTGGGATGTCAGTCAGGTAGCCACATCCTTCAAACGCGTACTCCATTGCCGTCAGTCCCAGCCTTCCCCAATTATAGACTTGCACGATCTGGTCTTTCTGGTCGTAAGACAGGGAGTTCACGCTGATTCCGCCAGCCTGTCCCCTAACCGAGACAACGAAGTAGCCCGTGTCAGCATATTCATGGGCAGGATTATCGGTTGTGACCTTTTCGGCATCAGTGCCGTCTCCCCAGTCAACCGTGATTTCCGTCACGTCTTCGACAGGCAGCATTGATTCGACAATCGCACCTTTAGCCTTCTGAACGTGAAGGCCAATGATAAAGGCATCCTTGTCAATTCCCGGCTGTGAGACAGTTATCTCTTTGGTGTCCGTGTTTTCCTTACCATCGCCTGCCTTGATTGTGATTTTTACAGTCCTAGTCTGGGCACCGGTGTTTGCAGTCGGGATAAATTTGAACCCCTTGTCGGTTCTTTCGACTGTAAGCCAGCCACTTTCGTTACCTGATACAGAATATTCCCAATCAAAGTTCGCCTTTACATCGACTTCCCTTGCCTCGTTTGAGAATGGCGTCACAGGAACAGTCGAGACGGATGGCTCGATTAGGGCGACCCTGTCCTGCAGCACATCGATAGTCTCAGTAACTTCCTTTTCTCCGACACCTGCCTTGAGGATGAATTTCACCTCCCTGTCGGTATATTCCTCGTTAGGGTAGGCGCTGATGTTGATGGTGTTTCCATCCCTTTTAACAAGCATCCATTCGCAGCCGGAGGTTTCGAACGTCCAGTCCGGGTCGGTCGATGTCACCTCGAAAGATGCCGCGAGCTCACCTACTGCCGCAAGGTGGAAATTATTCTCAGAAGCGACAATCTCAACGGTTCCGTAGGCGTTTTGAGTCGCGGTGACCGTCGCTGTCCTGCCCCCCCCAGCCTTGATTGTCACTGTGGCGGAAAGCTTTTTCTCGACCTTGTTTGGATCACAAGAGAGAGTAAGCCGGTTAGCTTCATCGTCTTTCGCTCCTTTAATGAAAGATTCTCCTGAAATCTCGTAGGTCCAGTCAGTGTTGGTATCCACATCAAGGACAACCTTTCCGCCAAGGCTCTTGAAAGCGATGCTTGCATTGGTCTCGTCCTCAGACGTGAACAGTGTGTTGCGGGACGTGACCGCCAACGTGGCGTTCTTCACTGTCTCGTTCTCTCCCGGAATCGGATTTTGGTAGTTGATCGTCTCCTTGGTGCAGGCGCAGAAAGAAGCGGCCAACAACATTGAATATATTATCTTCTTCATGATCTGCAATTGATTATTCGCCCTTCTCGGCTCTTACAAAGTACATTTTCCCATCTGCGTAATACACATCGCTCAGCATGGCCATATCCTGGCTGGCTCCAATCCTGACAATGAGACCGAGAGAGCCGTAGGCCTCGTCGAAGCCATCCAGAAGAATGGCCTGACAATTTTCACTAGTCCCGTCAGTGGCGGTTCCGACTGTGCCGTAGAGGATTCCGGTCTCGAATTTCTTCTCCGTGATGTTGGGCTGAACCATATAATAATAGTAGTCTGTATCCGATTGCTCGGATGTTTTAGTCAGACACAGTGAGCCAAGCGTCAGCACCATCTTCTGTGTGTCTTTGTCGTAGGACGCCTCATACTCAGTGCCCTCAACGAAAAGATCCCTAATGGTGAATGACTTGCCGTACTCTTTCTGCTCAATCGTGCAGTACGAGCCAATGCCTGGGACATCGACAGCGTT
>DJSA01000044.1:19622-27874 GCA_002438905.1 Bacteroidales bacterium UBA6346 | reverse complement strand
CTCTCCGATTTTCCGCCCGCCGTCGCCGTGACGGTGACTGTGGCATCACGGTGCTCTTCGCTGTTAGCCTCTGCCGCAACATTGACAAGCGCCCCGTCTGAACTGGCTGTCAGCCACGTCGCGCTCGACTCCACTTTCCATTCTGCGGCTGTCTCAACCGAGAACATGAAACTGTCTCCTTCTGAGTCAAGTTCAATGCTTTCCGGAGCATTGACATTCAGCGACAATACCGTTCCGGCCCAGGATTGCAAGACCTTGATCTCCTTTTGGGCGGTTGCGGATTCGAGGGTCACCAAAGCCTTTCTTGCGTCCCCGGTCTCGTTGGCTGTGACAGTGATCGTTACGTTGCCATCGCCTTCAGTGGCAGTGATCCATGACTGTTCAGGCACGGTGGCGTGCCATTGTGACGGACATGCCACGGAGATTGTGGCCGTGCCCCCTGCCATCGGGAAGGCCACGTTGTCCTGAGAGACAAGGAGAACATCCGCGATTTCCTCCTTCGTTATCTCGCTACAGGCCGAAAGGACAAGCAGCGGGACTGCGAACATTACAAGCAACTTTCTCATTATGAAATAATTTTGATTGTGAAAAATATTATCGATGAAACGCTTTAGAACAGTTTGGACGTAACCATTCTTGGAATACGCCGAACTGATCCCGACAGATAGTATGCAACGCGCTTTCATTCTGTAACCACTAAAATTCACTACAAACGCCTCAAAGTTACAAAAATATGCTCAATTGAGCAAGTTTTTTGCTAAAAGAAATGAATTACTTCCAATGGGGTGACTAGTATGATTATATTATGATACATATAACTCTTTGTTGGTTACAAACTGTAAGCAACAATCGTAAAGACCAATATAATTACACCACAAAATAGATTTCAAACCGCGCCTGGGATAAGTTAATCAAACTTTCGCTATATTTGTGGTTCGCAAAACAAAAAATTATGGCGGAGTCTAACTTTATCGATTACGTAAAGATTTTCTGCGCTTCGGGAAACGGGGGCGCGGGGTCGATGCATTTGAGGCGGGAGAAATATGTGCCCAAGGGCGGGCCGGACGGAGGGGACGGAGGACGCGGAGGAAACGTCATTCTGCGGGCTAATCCTCAGTTCTGGACGCTCATTCACCTTAAGTATCAGAAACATATACGGGCAGGACATGGCGAGGCCGGGAGCGGGGCGCTTTGCAACGGAAAGGCCGGGAAGGACGTCTATCTGGACGTGCCGCTCGGGACTGTGGCTAAGGACGCAGAGACGGGCGAAGTGCTGCACGAAATGATTGAGCCGGGAGAGGAATATGTGCTCGTCAAGGGCGGACGAGGAGGACTTGGCAATGCGAACTTCAAGAGTGCGACTAACCAGACACCGAGATATGCGCAGCCGGGAGAACCCGGTTCCGAGGGGTGGTATATACTTGAACTCAAACTGCTTGCAGATGTGGGACTTGTCGGATTTCCGAATGCAGGGAAATCGACCCTGCTCTCGACAGTTTCTGCTGCGAAGCCGAAAATCGCGAACTATGCGTTCACGACACTGGAGCCGAGCGTCGGGGTGGTGCGCTACTATGACGACAAATCGTTCGTCATGGCCGACATTCCGGGAATCATCGAGGGGGCACACGATGGAAAGGGGCTGGGAATCAGGTTCCTCAGGCACATTGAAAGGAACTCGGTGCTGCTGTTCATGGTTTCCGCCGAAGAAGAGGACATAAAGAAAAGCTACGAGATACTGCTTGACGAACTGCGGGAATATAATCCGGAACTGCTCGTAAAGAACCGCGTGCTCGCCGTGACCAAGTCGGACATGCTGGACGAGCATCTGGAGGCCGAGATTGAACCTACCCTCCCGGAAGGAGTGCCGCACGTGTTCATTTCCTCGTTCACCGGAGAAGGCATACAGCGGCTGAAGGACCTCCTGTGGGAAAGCCTGCACAAATAAAGGAGGGGCGCCTAAAAGGCGGATTGCGGAGTTACTGTCTTGATACAAAGATAATTATGATACAGAACCTTACAACAACTCTCGAACAACTTGAAATGCTTGACAAAGAGGCCACGCTTGCCATAAATACGAGCGGAGATGCCTTCACCGACGCCGTGATGCCGGTATTCTCGCATGCTAAGGTCTGGATTCCGCTCTACCTTGCCGTGCTCGGGATTGTAATCTACCGCATGGGCTGGAAAGCCGGGCTTATAGTTGTGCTCGCCCTCGTGCTGAACGTCGTGTGCGCCGACCAGCTTGCAAATCTCGTCAAGAACGGAGTCGCGAGACTTCGTCCGTGCGTGGATCCGTGGATGAAGGCTCATGGGCTCCGGGTGCTCGAAGGAGGCGGGGGATGCGGGTTCTACTCCGGTCATGCCGCAAACGTATTCTCCTTCGCGATATGCTCGATGCTCTGCCTCTCATTCATACGCGGACGAAAGGGAGCGATAGGACGAGAGAACGGGAAAAACAGAAAGATATTTCTTGGAATATACGGAAGCGTAATCTTTCTCTGGGCGGCAGCCGTCAGCATCAGCCGTGTCTATTGCGGGAGACATTTCCTCGGAGACATCACCGTCGGGGCATTCTCCGGCCTTATCACAGGAAGCCTGCTTGCGCTCGCGGCGATAATGGCTGTCAAACATATAAAGGTCATACGCGAGTCCATCCGCCCCGGAATTGCATAGATAGTAAACAGCAAAACAGTTAAGGCTCCAAAACAGAAACACCGCTTGGAGCCTTAACTGTTTGAACGGCAAGCTATAAAGCAGGGATAACCTTTTCCATCCTCGTGCCGCGCGACCCCTTAATAAGTATCGCGGCTGAAGAGAACTCGGGCTCGTGCGAGGCGATGTAGGCGGCAAGCTCGCCCGATGTGCCGAAACAGTGCTCAGCCCCGGCCTTTCGGAACTCCTCGCCCACAAAATAGCCTTCAAGTCCATAGTCTGCAACAGCACGGAGAACCTTGGCGTGTTCCGCAACCGACTCATCCCCAAGCTCAAGCATATCCCCGAGCATGACGATTTTCTTAGCCGCATCAAAACCGGCAAAGTTGTCCAACGCCGCCTTCATACTCGAAGGATTGGCGTTGTAGGCATCGACAATGAGGATGTTGCGCCCGGTACGCTGCATCTGCGAACGGTTGTTTGACGGAACATAAGACTCGATGGCCACAACGGCATCAGCCTCGGAAACACCGAAGAAACGTCCTATGCAGAGAGCCGCAAGCACATTGTCGGCATTATAGGAACCGACAAGGTGCGTGTCCACCTGCCTGCCGTCGGCAAGAAGAAGTCGAAGATACGGATGCGTGGAGTCGGACTCAAGAACGCGGGCACCGGAAAAACGAAGCCCATACGGAACAGCAAGCAGCTTTTCTGAAGCGCGTTTCCGGCGGTCGCGGCCGAGAAAGACCTCCCGGTCAAAGGCATAATCTCCTGGAGCCGTCACGAAACCTCTCGAAGCAGCCATCTCCACAAGAAGCTGATTGTCCTGATTTACAAAAATGGTCCCCGCGCCACTGCTGTTTCCCGCAATAAAATCGTACAACTCCCCTTTCGTCGCCTTCACCCCCTCGAAGGACCCGAAACCCAGAATATGTGCTCGTCCCACATTGGTTATGAGTCCGAAATCAGGCGCGGCAATATCCACAAGTTCCTTAATGTCACCCGGATGGCTCGCGCCCATTTCGATGACGGCAATTTCCGTGTCCGACGAAATTCCGAGGACAGTCAGCGGCACGCCGATGTTGTTGTTCAGATTGCCGGAGGTAGCGTGGATGCGGAACTTTGCAGAAAGAACCGCGCTTATTAACTCCTTTGTCGTTGTCTTTCCGTTCGTCCCGGTGAGACCGAGGACAGGGATGCTGAACTTGTCGCGATGGTGACGGGCAAGCGCCCAAAGAGCCCGAAGAGTGTCCGGAACTGGAATAATACGAGACTCGTCCGCAGCCGCTGCGGCAACAGGCGAGCTCTCATCAACAACGGCGTAGGCAGCACCGGATTCAAGAGCCTTGAGAGCATACTCGTTGCCGTCGAAATTCTCACCCTTGAGTGCGAAGAAAAGTTCTCCCCCACTGATTTTCCGGCTGTCAGTGGCCACCTTGCCGCCACAGGAGATGAATATTCCGTATAATTTGTCTATGCCCATATCCCATAAACCCTTAAGAATAAAATCAGCGTCCGGTTGAGCCAAGTCCGCCCTCTCCGCGGATGGTCGTGTCAAGTTCAGTGACCTCTTCCCATTCGACGCGCTCGTAACGGGAAACTATCATCTGCGCTATTCGCTCGCCCGGATTGACCACAAAATCCTTATCCGACAAATTTATGAGTATTGCGGCGATCTCCCCCCGATAGTCAGCGTCAATCGTACCCGGTGTGTTGAGAACCGTGATTCCGTGCTTTGCCGCAAGGCCACTGCGAGGACGCACTTGAGCCTCTGTTCCTTTGGGCAACGCAATGCGGAGGCCGGTGGGAACAATCACCCTCTGAAGTGGCGCGATTGTAACCGGTTCGTCAATATTCGCCTTGAGGTCAACTCCAGCGGAGTCCTCCGTGGCATACGCTGGAGCTTCCCAGCGCGATCCGTTTATGATCTTAACTTTCATAGCGCATTTGTTTTCATTTACTGGCACAAAGGTAGAAAGAATCTTCCTATGCACCATAAGCAGAAAAAAATATCGCAAATGAAAAATGCGTGCCTACACAAATTCAACGGAACGGAGTTCCAGCCCAAGTTCGCTGACCATCGTACATACACTCTCGTATGAGTTGTCTGAAGAAATGAACGTGCTCATAAGGCTAAGGATTGAATCTTTTTTCATATCTCTTGATTTTTAATGTTCTACATCTTATTATTCAGGGTGTGGTTTATCGTGCCTCCCTTGAATTTTGTGCAAAATTAAATCGCGCTTATGCAAAACAATTGCACAAGCGCGATTTTTTATGATTTTTCAAGAAATTTCTGCAAAAAAGCCCCAATCGCACAGACATCACTCGTCTTCATACTTGCCTGGCTTCAGATTCAGGATAGCCTCAACTACATTCACGACATAGTCTCCGATTTTTTCGCACTCGACAATCAGGTCCATATATACGGAACCAGCGGCATACTCATATTTTCCTTCATTGAGGTCAATGATATTCTGTTCCTTGAGGACATTGCGCATATCGTTGATGTCCTGCTCTGTCTTAAGAGTGACCTTTATGGTTTCGTGGTGTTGTCCGTTGTCCCTAAGGATCTGCGCCATCCGGTCGTATGCCGTCCTCACGAGGTCGAACATCGCCGTGAAATTCTCATTCATGGACTGCGTGAAGACTATGTTGTTCTCATTTCTGCGCTGGAGGATGCGGGCCATGTTATAGTAGCTGTCACCGATGCTCTCAATCTCGGAGATCTCGCGCAACTTGGCTTGGATGGAGTGCTTGGACTCATCACTCAGGCGTCCGTCCGCGACCTTGCTGAGATAGGAGGCTATCTCCACCTCCATGTTGTCGCTTATGTTCTCATACTTCTGAACACGCATAAAAAGTGCGGCAAACTCATCGTTGTCCGTCTCCGAATACATCTGCAGAATCATCTGGTGCATCCGGAGCGTTCGGTCACTCATGAGAACTATCTCCTTGTGAGCCTGCAGGATGGAAAGTTCGGAAGTGGACATCAGACCACCGGATATGAATTCAAGATGCGATTTGCCGTCATCCGCAAGATCATTTTCTCTGCGCGACGGCACGAGGAAGGTCACTGCCTTCACATAAAATTTAGTGAACCATATCATCACACCTATATTTATAAGGTTGAAGACAGTATGGAACATCGACAAGCCGAAGGAGACATAATACTGCATCGCAGCAAAGTTCGCAATGAGCGCCTTGTTTCCTTCGACCGAAGGGTCAAGGCGTCCATCCGCAAGGGCAGTCACAGTTGACGGGTCAGCAGAGTTCGTGTAGGCATAAAGGGCATTCGGATCGCCAGCGCATCCGGTGGTTATCCAAGAAATCAATCTCATGTAAGGGCGATAGAGCGCGAGAGCCCACACGGCGCCGAGGAGGTTGAACATCAGATGTCCTGCAGCCGCACGCTTTGCCATGACGTTTCCGGAGACGGAGGCGATGATCGGCGTGATGCATGTTCCGATGTTTCCACCAAGGACAAGTGACGCAGCCAGGTCAAAGGTGATCCAACCCTTGCTGCACATGATGAGGGCTATGGCAAAAGTTGCGCTGGAAGCCTGCACAATCATCGTCAGCACCATACCGACGAGCGCGAACACAAGCACCGACCAGAATCCCATGTCAGACCAGCGTCGAAGCGCGTCAAACACAGCCGGATTCGACTGCAGATCCGGTACGGAGTTGTTGAGGTAGTCAAGTCCTAGGAACAGGAGAGCAAAACCTATGAGGAACTCGCCCCAATTCGTGTAGACGGATTTTTTCATAAAAAGAAGCGGCACCCCGAACGCGAAGAGCGGAACGGCGAATGTCGCTATATCTACCTTAAATCCGAAAAGTGAAATGATCCAAGCAGTGAAGGTTGTTCCCACATTGGCTCCAAAGATGACTGCCATTGACTGCTGGAGAGAAATCAGACCAGCATTGACGAACGAGACAATCATCGTGGTGGTCGCCGACGAAGACTGGACAAGCGCGGTGATGAAGATACCGGTCAAAGCCCCGAGTAACCGATTGTTTGTCATCAGCGCCAATATGTCCCGCAACTTGTTTCCGGCCGCTTTCTGAAGGCCTTCACTCATAAGTTTCATCCCATACAGGAACATCCCCACGGAGCCTATAAGGGTAAGAATTTCCAAAAAACCGAAATTCATATAATTCTGTCGTTTTTCTTGCTTTCCGCCGTATGCCAGAAGGTCGCACAAGAAGTTTTAGACCGCGAATTTACTATCCGATTTCAAAAAAGACAATGCCTTATGTATATTTGTGCCGCAAAAAATCGAAATTTTCGATGATACGGAAAAATATTCTCTCAATCGAAAACATTTTTTTGTGAATAAGCAAAAGCAATCCTAAATTTGCAGGATTTTATGGGAATATTCCCCATCGGAGATATACTCTCCGCTCTAAATTTTTATACGAAAAATGGCAGAAAACACCACATTGCTCTCCAAAGTCCTCGGACTTAAGGACAAATATGAGTCACTTCAGAACCAGCTCGCTGATCCAGAGGTGATTTCCGACATGAAGAAATACGTTCAGCTCAACAAGGAATACAAGGAGCTGTCCCCTATCATAAAGGCCGGTGAAGAATATCAGAAGCTCGTGGAGTCCTATGACATGGCGAAGGAAATCATCGCGGAGGAAAAGGACGAGGAACTCAGGGAGATGGCCAAGGAGGAGATTGCGGAGATTGAGCCGAAGCTTCCAGAGATGGAACAAAAAATCAAGCTCCTGCTCATCCCAGCCGACCCTCAGGACAGCAAGAATGCCATTCTGGAAATCAGAGGCGGTGCCGGCGGCGATGAGGCTGCCATCTTTGCCGGAGACCTGTTCAGAATGTACAGCAAGTATTTCGAGCGCAGGGGCTGGAAGATGGAAATAAACAGCCAGTCGGAGGGCGCGGCCGGCGGATTCAAGGAAATCGTCGTGAAGGTCATCGGCGAAGGGGTCTATGGAGTGCTCAAGTATGAGTCAGGAGTACACCGCGTGCAGCGTGTGCCGCAGACAGAAACTCAGGGCAGGGTTCACACCTCGGCGGCTTCGGTGGCTGTGCTTCCGGAAGCTGATGAGTTCGACATAGAACTGAACATGAACGACATACGCAAGGACACTTTCTGTTCTTCAGGCCCGGGAGGACAGTCCGTGAACACGACCTACTCGGCAATCCGTCTCACCCACATCCCTTCCGGAATCGTGGTGCAGTGCCAGGACGAAAAGTCGCAGCTCAAGAACTTCGACAAGGCTCTCGCTGAGCTCCGCACGAGGCTCTACAATATGGAGTACGAGAAGTACCTGAATGAGATTTCCGCAAAGAGAAAGACCATGGTCTCAACGGGCGATCGCTCCGCGAAAATCCGCACCTACAACTACCCTCAGTCCCGCGTGACCGACCACCGCATCAACTACACGATGTACAATCTGCCGGTGTTCATGGACGGCGACATCCAGGAGCTGCTGGATCAGCTGCAGATTGCGGAGAACGCGGAAAGGCTGAAAGCCGCCGCCGAAGAATAGCGGGGCGCCTAAAAGGCGGTCTGCTTCGTTGCATGTGAATTCCAAATCCTCACCATCCAATTGACCCCTCCCGTCCCCTC
>DJSA01000044.1:5054-19603 GCA_002438905.1 Bacteroidales bacterium UBA6346 | reverse complement strand
CGAAGGGGAAGTGGTGCTCCGTTTCGCAAGAATGAGCTGAGGCAAAGTCTAATTAGAGGGTAAAACAAATCAAAATGTCCGATTTTCTTTAAGAATTTCGGACATTTTATTGCAGTTCTTGAGAATATTATAGACCTCATGCGAAATCAAAGGAACTGTGCATTACAGCCCCTTTGACTTTGCCTCGTCCCAGATGGCGTCCATTTCCGCCAGAGTCATGTCGTGGAGATCGCGGCCTTCGCGGATGGTGTGTTCTTCGAGGTAGGTGAAGCGACGACGGAACTTGGCGCAGGTGCGTTCGAGAGCCGTGTCCGGATTGAGTTTGTAGAGGCGGCCGGCGTTCACGAGTGCGAAAATCATGTCTCCCAGTTCCTCTTCGGCACGGTCTCGGGCAGCGGCCTTGTCTTCGTCGGTGGCAGCGGAGTCAATGGCGTTGAACTCCGTTTCAAGTTCACCTTCCTCTTCCTTGACCTTCGCCCATACATCCTCTTTCTTCTCCCAGTCGAAGCCGACTCCGCGGGCCTTGTCCTGAATCCTGTACGCCTTAATCATAGACGGCAGCGACTCCGGCACTCCGCTCAGTACCCGCCTATTGCCGTCCTTCTCCTTGGTCTTGAGCATTTCCCAGTTGCGCATCACATCCTCTGCAGAGGCGGCCTGCGCCTCGCCGAACACGTGCGGATGGCGATATATAAGCTTCTCACACAGACGGTTGCAGACATCCGCGATGTCGAACTCTCCTTTTTCGTCTCCCATTTTCGCGTAGAAGACAACGTGAAGAAGCAGGTCACCGAGTTCCTTGCAAATCTCCGCGTGCTCGTTCTTCAGAATCGCGTCGCTCAGTTCATACACTTCCTCAATCGTCTGCGGACGCAGACTCTCATTGGTCTGCTTCCTGTCCCACGGACATTTCACCCTCAGTTCGTCCAGAATGTCGAGCAGCCGCCCGAACGCCTCAAGTTTCTGTTCTCTTGTATTCATCGTATACGCATTTATGTTCGTATTTTCAATCGCCACTTTTCTTCGCTCGGCAGATTTTTCTCTTTTGAGCACACTGCCTTATCTGGCAACGTCAATATATTTTCCATTTCTGGTCCAATGGATATATCCATAAATTGCAGAAAGGGCATATATTATATATAGGAGTGACATTGCCGTCATCCCCTGTTCTAAGCAAATCCATGCAGAAACGGAGTCGGCAACAATCCATAGCAGCCACTGCTGGGGATATGACTTCGCGAGCCACCAGGTTGCAATTCCGCTCAAAATGGTCGCTCCGGCATCAGCCACGGATTTAGGATCCTCAAGCCAACTCAGAAGAAAGAACAGCGCCGCCGTCCCGCCGGCAAAAACCGCGAGGCTGACAACGCCTGTCTTCAGACTCAAGTGTCTAAGATGTATGCCGTTGGATTCACCGACTGCCGGCTCCGAGCATATTCTATCCTCTTCAGTTCCGGGAGTCTTACCCGCAATCTCGGAGCAGGCGGTCGAAACACACCGCGAATCACGCCTCCACTGAAGGAATCCGATGAGCGCCATCACCACATAGTAGAGGTTAAGGGATGCTGAGGCATAGAGCCTGCTCATGAAGAAGGCCGCCATAGCCGCAGCGGCTGAAAGCAGCTGAAACGCCCACATCCAGTTGTTCTGCCTTATTTCGAGAATCAGAAACAGTATCCCGGTGACGAGCGTGAATATTCCAAGAAAATCAAATTCCATAAAACCAATGGGAGGGATATACCCTCAAAATCCACCGCAAAGATACCCACTTTCCGCGAGATTGCGTCCCCATAATCAGTGAAATCGGATATTTCGGAAATACATTTTTATACTTATTTTTGCATTGTAAAGCATTTTTCCGTCCGACAAAGGATATGAAAGACGCGAGACACGAAAATTTTGATATATGGAAATTATACGTGACGCTGAATTCGGAGGAGAACGTCCTCTGTTTGAATCACATGGGCTGAGGCTTGAGAATGTTGTCATACACGCCGGAGAGTCCGCAATAAAGGAATGCAGCGACATCGAGGCTGTGGATTGCAGGTTCGAAGGCAACTACCCGTTCTGGCATGTGCATCGATTTCTCATCGAGCGCTGCTTCTTTGACATCGGAGGCCGTTCCGCACTGTGGTATTCGGATCATCTAAAGATGAAGGACACTATCATTGCCGCGCCGAAGATGTTCAGGGAAATGAGCGACATCGAGATTGAGAATGTCGAAATGACCGATGCCGACGAAGTTTTCTGGAGATGCAACAGAATAAATATCAATGGGTTGAAACTGCACGGTGGAACCTATCCGTTCATGTTCAGCAAGGACATCAGGATCGACGGGCTTGTCAGCGACAGCAAATATGTGTTCCAGTATGTGAAGAACGCGGAAATCCGCAACGCGAAGATCACGACCAAGGACGCGCTCTGGGAAAGCGAGAACGTGACGGTCTACGACTCCGAGATCGGCGGCGAATATCTCGGATGGCATTCGAGGGGGCTTAGGCTCGTTAACTGCAGGATTTCCGGCAGCCAGCCGCTCTGCTACGCTGAAAATCTGGTGCTTGAGAACTGCACTTTCGCTGAGGACTGTGACCGCGCCTTCGAGTACAGCAGCGTCCAGGCTACAATCGTCGGGGGCATACGCAGCGTCAAGAACCCTCGGACTGGAAGCATTGTTGCTGACGAAATCGGAGAAATCATCATTGACAAGAACATCAAGGCTCCGGCGGACTGCGTGATTGAGACGCGCGGATGAGACAGGGCTGAGATCCGTCTGCGCACCTCCTGCGAGGCCAGCGGGCAATCATACTTTGTTAACTCATTGCCAGTGAGGCTGATGCAAAGATGAGGGGATGATTTAAGAAAACAGGTACGACATGAAATATAACTTCGATGAAATTGTTCCACGGCGCGGAACAAATTCCTACAAATGGGACACGCCGGAGGAGGGTGTTCTTCCCATGTGGGTGGCCGACATGGACTTCAGGACTGCACCATGCATCATTGAGTCGCTGCGGCGCAGGGTCGAGCACGGGGTGTTCGGCTATGTCAAGGTGCCCCAGGTCTACTACAACGCCGTAATCAACTGGTTCAACACCCGCCACGGCGTGCACTTCGACCGGGGCTGGTTCATCTACACGAGCGGCGTGGTTCCTGCAATCTCAGCCATTCTAAAGGCACTTACCCGGCTGGGAGACAAGGTCATTGTGCAGCCGCCGGTCTACAACTGCTTTTTCTCGTCAATCCGTAACAACGGCTGCGTGATGCACCCGAACCGCCTCGTCCAGAACGGCAATTCATGGATCATAGACTTTGATGACCTTGAGGCCAAGGCATCCGACCCTGACGCGAAGGTGATGATTCTCTGCAATCCGCACAACCCGGCGGGCCGCGTATGGACGGAGGAAGAGCTGCGAAAGGTCGGAGATATATGCCTGCGTCACAATGTGTTCGTGATTTCGGACGAGATTCACTGCGAACTTACATACCCCGGTCACGACTACACGCCGTTCGCTTCGCTCGGCGAGGAATTCAGTCGCCACTCCGCAACCTGCATCTCCCCGAGCAAGGCATTCAACATCGCCGGGCTCCAGATTGCGAACATCGTCGCCGCCGACAGCGAAATCCGCTCACGCATCGACAAGGCTATCAACATCAACGAAGTCTGCGACGTCAACCCGTTCGGGGTGGAAGCCACCGTCGCCGCATATTCTCCGGAGGGAGCCGACTGGCTGGATGCGCTGCGCGACTATCTCCACGGGAACTGGCTGACAGTGCGTGATTTCTTCGCCGCAAACATCCCGTCCTGCCCAGTCACGGAACTTGAAGGCACCTATCTCGTATGGATTGACATCCGCAGCACGGGTCTCTGTTCGGACGAGGTCACTGCAAGGCTGCTCGACGAGCAGAAACTGATGGTAAATTCCGGAAGCATGTACGACGGCGAAGGCTTCATCCGCCTTAACATCGCCTGCCCGCGCAGCCGGGTTGTCGAAGCCATTGAAAGAATGGCAAAGGTGCTCGCATAGAAATGAGACTGGTTCTCGCGCCTATCCCCTCGCCCTCGGCAAGAAAGCCGCCGCCTACCGAAAGATGTTTGCGGAGCTGGGGATGTTGTAAAACGCACGATTTTCGCTCAAGACATTTTTTCAGTCTTGTTTTTCTCATATATTTCCAATATCTTGTGTAAAACATTGTTTAGAACAAATAATGTATGGCTATTTAAAGCGGGCATCTTTTCCCTAAAGAAGATGTCCGCTTTTCTTTTGTCTACCGAGGGGCATGTAACTGGACACGAGCAAGATTGTTCTTTCAGCCATATATAAATTTTCTAAACAATGAGAACATATCAAGACTTTGTGTTAGTCTCCATTGAAGTGGAGGTTATCAGATTGGTCAAAGTGCGCTCATACAAACGAGTTCGCTTTGGCAAAGTTGAGAAAGAAACAAACGCGCCGCCCGACTGGAGCGGCGCGATATGCATAATTATTTTCGTTCTACTTTCACGTTTTTTATCTCCCATGTCGGAGCACAGCTTGTCGTGCTTTCATATTTGAATGCAAATTGTATCTTGCTGCCCAAATAATCCTTAAGGTCAATTTCACCGGAATCGACAAAAGTCCAGTCCTTACCGGCGGAGTAAGTTGGTATCACAAGACCTTGCCAAGACTCTTCACCGGTTTTTCTGACAACAAGGCTGAGAAAATCTGATGCCGTGTTACCGTTAAGGAATTTCAACGCATGAGAAAAAGTCAAAACGGCAGAGGTTTCACCGGAAAGATCTATTTCAGGAGAAATAAGGAGCGACTCAGATGCCAGATTCTCCTCATTCAAATAAGATGAGGCTTTCATATATTTATCAGTTTTGTATGAGCTACACTTCCACACGTAAGTCAATCCGGTTGGAAGTGTCACATCCTCAATTGTGAAATTGCCCTGATCTGATGAGAACGATTCTTCGAATATAGTTTTTGAAATAATCTGTTGTGTAACGGTAATCGCTTTCGTTGTTGTACCGTCGGAGTTTGTGGCGGAGATGATGATGTAGGCCGTGCGAGGCGAGTCTGTTTCGTTCTTGCTCATGGCGGAATAAACGACTTTGCCGTTTTCGTATGAGGCAATCAGCCAAGAAGATTCGGTTGTTCCGGCCTTATCATCGTACGCTGCACATTCGATGTCGCCTTCCTGCCCTGAAACTGTTGCAGTGATGTCTTCGTGAGTAGTCTCATCGTCATAAGCGAGGCTGACTTCCGTTGAACTGAGAACTATCGACGGAGGAGTCGGAAGCGAGCCCGTGCCCTTGCCGTCGGTGTAGATGGCGACAGCTGCTTGACCGGAAGAATAGCAAGAAAAGACTCCTGCTGAAGAATTATATCTAATTATATTTTTGGTGTTCGTGCCTGCCGCCTTAATTGTAAGCACGCCTTCATCCGAAAAAGTAATAGTCCATGAAGCATTTGCATCAACATTATTCTGTGTCTTCAGATAGTTGTTACTATTTGAAGCCGCATAAATATATCCAGAACCAGTATTGAACGCATAAGTTCCATCTGTCGAACCGGCTTCAAGAGTGAACAACTGCACATCGTTGCCAGGGTTGACAATCGTATTTCCAGTTTTTGTAATAGATGTCCGAGCCCGGTTATTATTGTTCTGTGTTGTACTGATTGCATAATCGCTTTCAGCAGCCGCAATAATCACCTTGTCCCCAATTTTCAACGTACTTGCGTCCGTCACAAGAGTATAGACCTCATCGTTGGCTTTCTTTGTAAAATCAGCCACACTGAATGCGGAGACTTTTCCGGCCTCAAGCTTCAATGGCTTCGATGCGGATGAGAAGTCTATGGTTTTCTCATAAGTTCCGTTTGCAGCAGTAACGACCACCTCAAGTAATTCTCCCGTCAAATCAACAGGAGCGCAGCCGAAGAAAATGTCCGAAGTCTTCGATGTGTTCAATGTTATTGTCGCGGATGCAGAGTTTTCTTTCAAAGAACCATCTTCGAATGAATAGAACCAGCGACCTGCAAAGTTTTTGCTTGCAGTCAAAGCGATGGAAGAGACTTCACCGGCATCGTCAGGGAGCACCACTGACATGCGTCCGTATGCTGTAACGTGCGAGAACTGAAGGCCACTTATTTCTGTGTCAAATGTTTCTGAGACATGGCTTGCGACTGTTATCTGAGCGGCTTCATCACACGAGCCGTCAAGCGGAGTCTGAGTTGTAGGAATCTGAAGATTATAATTGCCATTGGGGAAGCCAATTGCGGATTCACCAGGGCTGACAATATAAAAGTTGTGTGCTGACGCAGTTGACGACATCTCGAATTCTTTGGTGAAAGACGCTGTCTTGGAATCCTCTGAAGGAGTGACGTCAACTTTGGTCGGAGTTGTCGAATTGTTGCCGCTATAGATTATGGCAACTGTCTGTCCTACAGTCCATAGAGT
The DNA here is from genome assembly GCA_002438905.1 of Bacteroidales bacterium UBA6346. Taxonomy (GTDB): domain Bacteria; phylum Bacteroidota; class Bacteroidia; order Bacteroidales; family UBA932; genus Cryptobacteroides. Next base: position 13,162 of record DJSA01000044.1, on the reverse strand, counting down.
CGGGTATTTGCCATCTGTAAGTTCTCCGAAATGAGATTTTGTTGAAAGTTCAGCCGTGCTGAAATGAACGGTCACGCCTTCTGTTGAAGCGACATCAATGTTTTCCTTTGCGCAGGAAACGGCTGCAATTGCGGGTACAGCGATGAACAGCAATGCTTTTGAAATCTTTTTCATAGCCCTTGACAGTTAAAAGGTTCCGTAATCAGACTCTTCGGCGTCATCGATCATAGCGCCATGAGTTTTCACTTCACTTGCGGCAAATCCGCACTCGGTCGAGATCAGCTCCATCCGGAGGAGCGGAGTCTCATAGGTTTTGCTTTTACTTGACATTGTTTTTGTTATATAAGGTTGTTCGTCTCCCTATGCGGACAAAAAAGCCCAGCTCTCTTCAAAAAAGGGGACCTGTGACGGACGGCACTGACGATTCACATCGGCGGTCCCCGAATACCTTTATAATTTCAATACTATAACGTCCGTTTTCTCTCTTCCTCCGGCGGTTGAAGTCGTTCTAGTGGCTGCTGCGGAGAATCTGAATACCGCTGCCAGCGGGCGCACAAAAACGACTTGAGGGCACCGAAGCCAATCAATGACTACGATACCCTCAAGGATACTTTTTCCGCTGTCTCTTCCGTCAGTTCACCAGATACGATGTAATTATGGAATATCCCCCCCCCGATCGCGATCGAAAGGCAACGTTCCACAAGCGCACTATGACGCCCTGTAAACTGCATAACTGTCTGTCTTTATAAAGGTTGTTATCTTTTCAGGTATACCGCACGTCAAGCGGTATCGGCCTGTTACTTTCCGAGGGCAAATGTCGGTATAATCAATCATATTTCAAAGCGTAATTTCCAAAATCTTCCGATTTTTTCGAAGACGCTTGGATTATCCCGATGGCATAGCGTGAAAAGGCATCTTGACGATGTTCTGGGGTGCCGTCCGATGATGAACCGCGAGAAGCTCAAGACGCGACATTCAGTAATGCCTCTGCTCTCTTGTCATTCTGCCTGCCATATTGTCTTGCTTTGCGACTAAGTTAGGCAAACTATTTTGCCTTGACATAGTAATATGTGAATTTCAAAAACACACAAATTTTCACAAATGACAATATAATATGCCTATCTTTGCATTCGGTGGCTGGCCGGTGAATGCTACGCCGCAGCAAAAATTAAACACAATGCAATATGGAAAAGATTAATACAAAAGAATATGACGAACTGATTGAACGGCTGTTCAAGAGGTTCCCATCCTATCAGGTGGTCGGCGGAAATGCCTATCATCCGGGGCTTGAAAATATGATGGAGTTCGACTCACGTCTGGGACATCCGCACCGAGGCTACAAGAGCGTGCACGTTGCTGGGACAAACGGGAAGGGTTCGGTGAGCAATATGCTGGCATCCGCGCTGTCGGCCATGGGCTACAAGGTCGGTCTCTACACATCACCGCATCTTCTGGACTTCCGGGAAAGGGCAAGGATTGTGGGGCAGGGTCTGATTCCCCAGCATGATGTATGGGATTTCTGCTCTCGATGGTGGCCGGTGTTTGACGAACTTAACCTATCTTTCTTCGAAATCACCACTGCATTGGCACTCTGGTGGTTCGCCAAGGAAAATGTGGATTTTGCCGTCATAGAAACCGGACTGGGAGGACGGCTTGACAGCACCAACATCATATCGCCTCAGCTGAGCGTAATCACGAACATCGGGCTGGACCACTGCAATATACTCGGGGACACAATTGCCAAGATTGCAGGAGAGAAAGCCGGTATCATAAAGCAGTATATCCCAGTCGTGATCGGTGAGTCCGGAGAGGACAGCGACCTCGTGTTCAAGGCAAAGGCGGCTATGGGCGGGTCAGAAATCTCATTCGCTGACAAGGACTTCAATCTTCCGAAGAACACGCTTGACGCGCTTATAAGCGAACTTGACCTCCGCGGATGCTATCAGGAAAAAAATCTCCCGACAGCATTGGCTGCCCTGACCGTCCTTCATAGGAAAGGAATAACCCCCAAGTCAGCAACATCGTCTCTCGTATTGGACGCGCTTAAGCACACCGCGGAGCGCACAGACTTCCATGGACGGTGGGAAAAGATCTGCGATAACCCGTTAACTATCGTTGACATAGGGCACAACAAACATGGTTTGAAATACAACTTCGCGCAGTTGGAGCGAATGGTAGAAAAGGACGGGTATGAACTTATTATGGTCTACGGAAGTGTTGCCAACAAGGACTATAGGAGCGTGATTCGTATGATTCCGCGCAGCGCAAAGGTTATTTTCACCAATGCATCTGGCTCAAGGGCACTACCGGCGGACGAGGCCCGGGCAGCGTACGATGGTGACGCATTCGTCTGCCACAGCGTTGCGGAGGCGGTTGCTTTAGCGCGGAAGTTGTCGGAGAGTTGCGCGAAACCGCTGATTTACATCGGCGGAAGCACTTATGTCGTATCTGAAGCGATACGAGTCAAATAAAAAGCGGATTGCAGCGTTCGCCTTGCACTCCATCTTTTTATTTGGCTCGATGAACAAGGCGTAAAAAATTGATTGTTATGAATATAAAAAAAGTTGCAGTGGCGATGATAGTTTGTTTCTTGTCTGTCGGAACGGAGGAACCTTGCTCGGGAAACGGAAACCGAAAGGAAGTGGATCGTCTGTGGAAAGAATACGAAAAGGCGGAAGATAATGATTTGCCGCAGAAGGCGGTGAAAATCCTCGGACAGATAAAGGACAAGGCCCGTGCGGAAAAGCTGAGCTACGACTTCTATCGTGCTGCCACTCAATATGTCCAAGTCAGCGGCCAGCGGGACTGGAAACGCCGCGCCGAACTCACCGAGGCGATGGAAGCTGAATTCCGAGCATATGGTGATCCTATTATATTATATGTGTCCGGCACTGACTTCAACCGCGATGATGCGTCCGAATGCGCCGCATTTCTCGAAAAATGGGCTCGTAAACTAAAGTCCTCACAAAGCGAAGACTTCTGGGACAACTCACCCGTTGGCTACAAGGGTGAGGTTCTCCGCAGCCACATCCGCAACGACTACGAATATGTCCTGCTCTCGATGGCATTCAATCGTAGTCTCTCACAATCAATAGGATACAAAAAAATTGCCGACAGGTTCAATTCGACATATTCCGAAACATATCCGGTCTTCGCATTGTATGAACTCTACAATATAAATGCATCATCAAAGGCATATACGGAATATGCGAAGAAATATGAAGGCAAGGCCGTGGCGACACTCGCGAAAATAAATGCGCTGTCCCTGAAATTACGCGAACTGGAAGATCATAATGCCGGAGAGAAGGAGTATCGCGAACTTAGGGCATACTGCGAGGGCCTTGTTGCGGAAAAAAAGCAGTTTTCTGGGGAAGAGAGGTTGCTCCTGAAAGATGAGGATGCGGCGGAAAACATGATCAAAACTCTGGATTCCAAGGAATTAAGTGCCGAGATCCATGGAAAGGACATAGAGGTACATCTGCAGAATCTTGGGGAGGTGAACATTTCCGTCTATGCCGGAGAGAACCTTAATGTCGAGAAACTGACGAAGAAAGACGTCCCAGTGTGGACGAAAAGTATCGAAAACAAGGCAGCGAGATACTATGTTAACGACACGCTGAATGTTCATTTGCCAGAACTTCCTGACGGGGACTATCTTGCTGTCTTTGAGTCAGAAAAGCTCAGACACGGCTGCAACTTGTCACAGCACTCCGTAGCGCTGTCCGCGAACAGGGCCGCCGAAGGGTGGTTGCTCTATGCTGCCGAAAGGAAGAGCGGAAAGCCTATAGATGAGGCAAATCTTGTTGTCGGAAGCTGGAACGGCAAGGAACTGCTACGCCAAAAAGTGCATTTTAATGGAGCCACGCTAATGGATAGCGAGGTACAGTCTGTTCTTAAGGGAGTCGGGGGACGATGCTGGCTCCAGTGCAGTCTCACTGATGTACAGGGACTTGAGCGCAGTTCGGAAAAGATGGGGCTTTACACTACGGAGGACAATGCCACAAGACAGGAAGCGGATTGGCAAGCGCAGGTTCTCACCGACCGTTCAGTCTACCGCCCGGGAGAGACAATAAACTTCAAGACAATACTTTACAAGGACTATCACAGCGGTCGGATGAGTACGGCACCATCAGGAGAGAAGGTTCATGTCACTCTCGCCGACGCTGAAAACAAGGACGTTCAGACAGCCGAGTTCACGACCAATGATTTCGGATCAGTGGCAGGCAAATTCACGATTCCGGGCGACCGCCGCAACGGGGAGTGGAGAATCTCCGTGTTAATCGGAGGATACACGGTGAACGTAAAATGGTTCACAGTCGATGAGTTCAAACTTCCGGAGTTTTCGGTTTCATTTGTCCACAACGGGGTGAAATATTTTCCGGGCGACATCGTTCCGGTGAAAGGGCGCATATTCAGTTATGCTGGGAACAGCCTCTCGGACGCGCAGGTGGAGTACACGGTCTCTGACTGGAACGGAGTTATCTGCATGGGAACACCTGAATTGGACGAGGCGGGAAACTTCTGCATACCTGTCAAGACGGCTTATAACAAGGATAGCTATTTCACCATTACTCTGAAGATTACGGACGGTGCGGGCCAGACTCTTGAGTTCAGCACATGGCTACGGATTTCGGAGCGGTTCTCGATTGAAGCTGAACTGGAAGATGTTGCAGTTGGAAGTTTCCTCCAACCCAGCACCGCAGACGATGTCTGGTTCAGCAATTTCAGGCATAGCAGCCCCGCCATCACGCGGAACGGAATGCTCAAGGGCGACACGGCAGAATTTGCAGTGGAACTTGCCGACTGCGATGGGGAGCATCTTGACGGCGAGGTCGAATGGGTTCTCAAGACCGGTTCCGCTAAGCTGCAGAAAGGCCGCTGCGTTTCCGGCAAGAATCTCAAGATTGACCTTTCCGGCAAACCTTCTGGGCTATATACCGTCGAATTTTCAAAGACTTACGAATTTACGGTAGCCGGAGGAGGGAAAGAAAGCCGGACCGAGACCTTGGAATATGAACTGCTCAAACTCGGTGACAATGACACTATCCTTAATGCCGATGTCGAGAATGCATTCAAGGTCATTGAAAGCGCGGACGGAAACATCTCACTGCTGTTCGGTGCCGCACAAGGCGACATCTGGGCTAACGTAATGATTTTCAGCCTAGATTCGCAGATTCTCTGCAATGAAACCATACATCTCGATGGAGTACGCGGCAAAGCCGGTTCACTGAAAAGGCTCAGCTGGAAGCATGCTGCAGAATGGTCGGACAAAGTGCTACTCCGCATCGAGTACTTCAGGAATGGAACCTACCGGACGTTCGAGCACGAGTACCAACGGAGCCGTGCGACGTTCGAACTGCCGCTTTCGGTGAGCACATTCATGGACAAATGCCTCCCCGGCACCGAATATCGCGTCAGACTCCAGACAGGAAAAGCCTCCGAGGTGCTGGCAGCGGTGTTCGACAAGAGCACTGAGGACATCCGGCCAAACCGATGGTCAGCCGTGTTGCCTGCGATCAGCAGCATATATATCGACTCTGACAACAGTACCGGATACGAATTTGACGGATGGGCTGGAGACATCCATCACTACTGGAGATTCGATGCCGGAAGCAACCGCCTGATGGCAAAAGCCGCAATGGCACCGGGTGCAGCCGACGCGATGCTGTCTGAGAATGTAGCAGAGGACTCAGCCCCGTTCCAGCTTGAGGAAGAAAAACTTAACTTCAGCAATGGTTCGGAAAGCGCCGACCCGATGAAAGCGAGGAAGAACTTCCAAAGCACTCTTGCATTCGAGCCTTTCCTCCAGAGTGACTGCAATGGAGACGTCGAGTTCCGCTTCCGCACCTCCGACAGGCTCTCGACCTACATCCTCGCGCTCTTCGCGCACGACAAGGCATTCCGAAACGCGAGCCTGCGCAAGGAATTCATTGTCAGCCAGCCCGTCACGCTCACAATCCACGAGCCATCGCTGCTCTATGGAGGAGACCGCTACATCTTCCGCCCGGCCCTCTCCAACAACAGCGGCGAGGACATCAGCGGCACGCTTACCGTCTATGTCTATGACGGAGACACGGACTCGCAGCCGCTCAGCGTTCAGAATTGCCCCGTCTCAGTCGCTGCCGGAAAATCCGTAAACAAGGACTTTTCCGTGTTCGCTCCGGAAACATCGGCGATGAAGTCATACGATAGGACAAAGGCCAGACTCAGCATAAAGGCCACATTTGCAGGGACATCATCCGCAGGCGGAAACAAGGGCACAAAGTTCAGCGATGCCGTTCTTGTGACGATTCCTGTCCTGGACGGCAAACAGGTTCTCACCGAGTCACACTCCGCCTTCTGCCGCGACGGGGCGGACAAGGCCGCACTCATACGTTCACTTGAAGACCAGTTCGTCAACACCACTCACTTCGGGGCAGCCATGCGCGAGACAAGGATTTCCGACCTTGTAGCCGAGACTCTTTCACAAAAGACGGAGCTTAAGTCAAAGAACCTGCTCGACATCAGTGAAGTTCTCTATGTGCGTCTAGTTTCAGAAAAGCCTGACACAAAGGAAGTTGCATCTTTGGTCAAGTCTCTTCTCGACTGCCGCTGCGAGGACGGAGGATTCGCTTGGTTCGCCGGAATGTCGTCCTCCCCTATTCTCACGTCCGTCCTTCTCGAAAGGCTCGCCCTCCTTCGCGAAAAAGGCAGGCTGCCGGAGGGCACAGACTGGGAAAACGTGCTCACAGACGCCGTAAAATATATTGACAGACAAATATTTACCGACCGCAAAGGATACCATTGGTTCAGCGGAATCTCCATCGGACAATACCTCTACGTCCGTTCATTTTTCCCGAACATCGCCGTCGAGGTGAAAACGATAAAGGCAGACGTCGGCGGCAAGCGCTTCAAGGAAGTCGTAAAGGCGGTGAAGGCATATCTCTATCCGTCCGCAAAAGAAGACGCGCTGAACGGGCAGATTATTGAAAAGGCCCGTCGAAGTTCGACGATTCTCAACATCATCGCTTCAGATTCCGATGCCTTCGACAATTCGCTTGACCTGAAATGCCCAAAGATGAAGAAAACTCTCGCAAGAAGCGTCGAGTCGCTGAAGGAATATGCCGTGGAGCATCCTTCAGGAGGGATGTACTACCCGAATGCAGTGATGCCGTTCCGCGCTCTGCTCTCGTCCGAGGCTTATGCCCACTCGATGCTCTGCAACATGCTTTCCCATTGGAGCGCATGGTCGGAAAAGACTTCTGGAAAACCCGATGCCCGCGCGCAGGAAATAGCCGATGGCATTCGTCTGTGGCTTATGGTTCAGAAAGAAAGCCAACAGTGGCAGAACAATTTTGAATTTGTCTGCGCGATAAACTCAATACGTCGGGGTTCCCCTGCCCTCTTGAACACTTCAGTGATTTCGCTGTCAAAGACTTACGAAAAGCCATTCGAGGAAATTAAGGCCGCAGGCAACGGATTCAGCATCAAGAGGCAATTCTTCGTCGAGGAACTTGTTCCGAGCACGGTCAAGGGTCAGGAGGGTACCAAAGTGTCGCGGCTACGTGAGCTCAAAAGCGGGGAGACTCTGTCTGTAGGCCAGAAAATCATCGTCCGCTACAGCATCAGCAGCGACGAGAACCGAAGCCTCGTCCATGTCCGCACGCCATACAACGCCTGTCTCAGACCGGTACGCCAACTTTCCGGCAACTATGGATATGCCCTGCGGAGCTGGAGAATCAACGGAGCGGCAAGAGGTTTCAACGACTGGTGGATTACCCCGCAAGGCTACCGCGAGGTTCATGACTCCGCTATTGACTACTGGTTCGATGTCTATCCCGAGCAGAACACGACCATCGAGGATGAGTTCTACGTTTCCCAAGCCGGCGTCTTCACCGCCCCGGTCTGCGAGATCGAGTCACTCTACGCCCCTCACTACCGCGCCAACTCAGCATATAATGGGTCATTGACCGTCAAAGAATAACCGTGGCCAAAATGCAAAAAGAGAGGGGATGAAGAAAAAGATGGAGTGCAAGGCGAACGGTGAAGATACTAGACGCATCAGCGTCGTGCGTAGAACAACGAAGCGATGGACTCGTGCGATAGCGTGCACGGAGCACCACTTCCCC
>DJSA01000044.1:0-5012 GCA_002438905.1 Bacteroidales bacterium UBA6346 | reverse complement strand
TCAATTAGATGGTGAGGATTTGGATTATCGAAGTTCAACGAAGCAATCCGCTTTTTCTTCGCCCCAACTAAAGATTGAAGGCGACCTTCAGTTCATCCATCTGCGCCTCGCTCATGCCCTCAGGTTCAAAGCCCATGTTGCGGGAGGCCTCGTAGATGAGGGCGGCCTTGTTGAGAACGTCAACCTGGTCAAATGCCTCGCCTATTTCCGGTCCCACAGCGCAGACCCCGTGCTTTTCCCACATCACAACATCGTACTCATCAAGCTGCGCGACCGTCGCGTTGGCCAGAGCCGTGGACGAAGGCATTGCATAAGGGATGATGCCGAGTCCCTTGGGACAGAATGCGCGGGTTTCTGGAATCATAGACCAGAGGAGCTTGGTGAGGACGTCCTTTGCAAGAAAAGGACGGTGATGGGTCATCGCCACAAGTTCTATAGGATGGGTGTGGAGAGAGGCCTTGTAGCCGTTTCCACGCTCTATCATGAGCGAGTGTATGGCAAGATGGGATGTAAGTTCGGAGGTCGGCTTCACCGGATTGTCCGCAACAATCTCGTAGCTTTCGCAGTCGTCACAGATGCGGATTATAGAGCCGTTCTCCATGGGAAAGCGAGCGAGGTCGCGCATCCTGCGGTTGGTCCCCTTGCAGAAGAACCAGCAGCCCTTCAAGTTCGGAAGTTCCTGAGCCATCGAAACTTTCGGAGCGATTGCCGGCATTGTCTTCATCTTGTCATCGACATATTCCGTGACGTTCACGACTATGTTTCCGCCGTTCCTCTCGGCCCATCCCTTTTCCCAGAGATAGCCGGCGATTTCGGCAACCTTTTCAATTTCACGCCTCAGTTCGGGGCGGTTTTCAAGTACAGAGTTTTTCATTTTTCGGCTTCTAAAACAAATTCGGAAATATAAGAGAAAAGACAAGGAGCAGAAGTCCGCAGACGAGCACGACAGCAGTCTTCCTTCCGGAGCCTTTCCATTCCTTGAGGACTATGCCCCAGACATTTGAGAATATCACATTCAATGCCATGAGTATGCACCAGGAGAACTTCATCACGACGGAACCTTCCTCAAAGAATGACTTGCCGACTCCGAGGCCGAAGAACTGGCTGTACCAGAGCAGACCTGCGAGGGCGCAGAAGAGGAGATTGTTTCCGAGCGACTTTGTGTCGACGTAGTCGGAAAAAGTGCTGTTGCGGAAGTTCTTATATAGACAATAGACGGCGTTAGTGACAAATCCACCGAGAGTCACCATAAGAGTGGCGGGAAGAGTGGCGAAGAGCGGCTTCATTCCGCTGACCTGCAGCGGTTTCCCTGCTTCAAGCCCGAGGCTGAAGCAGGCGGACATCACTCCGGCGAGCACCGCGATGAGCAGGCCCTTTGTGAGGGCGAAATCCTTGATGGCCTTCTTGCGGTCTTCCGCGCTCATCTGACGGGAGCGCAGGGCACCGGCATATCCTATGACCGCAATGCCGGCGATGGTGAGGCATACGCCGAGCAGAAGGATGAGCCCGTGACCATGGAAAAGATCCTCATGTGCTGCAAGGGCCGGAAGAAGAGTTCCGACAGCGGCGCAGAGCCCGAGCGAGAGAGACTGGCCGAGAGCAACGCCGAGATAGCGCATGCTAAGACCGAACGTGAGGCCGCCCACGCCCCAAAGGGCTCCGAATCCCATCGCCTTCAATGCAGCCGAGGGGTCGGAGCCGAGGATTTCCGAGAGGGAACTGCCCTGCGGCACAGCAAGAAAGGCACCCAAAAGCGGAAAGACTATCCACGCAAACACGCCCTGCACAAGCCAGAAGCTCTCCCAGCTCCACTCCCGAACCTTCTTTATCGGCACGTAAGAGCTTGACTGGCAGAAGCTTCCGAGGGCAATTATTATCAATCCTATTATTATATTCATATTGGCATCGTTTTATAAGAAGTTACGGCTTCAAGTCGGATGGCGGGAGTCCTCCGCTCATGAGAAAAATCGCATCGTGGCTTCCCGTCATCCTCTCTTTCGCCTTACACATCTGTTCAAGTTACCTTTTTGAAGTTGATGGTTGTGAAGATTTTATCGAGGAACGTAGCGCAGCAATCCGCCTTTCCTGCAGTTTTACCTTTTAGATGTTACCTCGGCTTCATACTTCTGGACCTCGACGATGAAATCGCTGCCGGCAGGGACATCGTTGCGCAGGCAGAACTCGTCATAGACAGCGTTCCACGGGAGTAACTTGCTTTCCTCCTCAAGGGCGAGAACCTCGAAATGACGGTCTTCAAGCTCATATTTGGAGATGAGTTCCTTCGGTTCAAGAAGGGCGCGGAGCATTGACTTCTGCGCGGCACGGGAGCCGATGACATAAGCCCCGACACGGTTCATCGCGCCGTCAAAGTAGTCGAGCCCGTAGTGGACGCGGTCAAGGGCGCCGGCTCGGACAATCTCGCAGAAGAGTTCCACTGTGTTGTCGTCCATGATGGTGACATGGTCAGAGTCCCAGCGGATAGGGCGGCTTACGTGAAGCATAAGTTCTGGAACGAAGCACAGAAGCGCGGAAACCTTGTCGGCAGGGCTTTCAGTAGGGTGATAGTGGCCGGTGTCGATGGTAGGAATCTTGCCGTTCTGCGCGGCGTAGGCTGTGTAAAAGTCGTGGGAGCCGACTGTGAAGCTTTCGAGGCCGATGCCGAAGACCTTGCCCTCGATGCAGTCCTTCATATTGTCCTTCTTATCGGCGAAAATCTTGTCAAGAGAGTCCTTGAGGAGAGTGCGGTAGAGATAGTGATTGACGGAAACGTCCTTGCAGCCGTCGTGAACCCACAGATTCATCATGCACGGATCGCCCTGAGCCTTTCCGATGACATCCGCAATCTCGCGGCAACGCCTTGTGTGCTCAATCCAGAAGTCGCGGATTCCCTTGTCCGGATTTGCGAGAGAGAGGTTGCCGCTTTTCGGATGCGAGAACGAGGTTGAGTTGAAATCAAGCTTTGTATCGTGCTCCTTTCCCCATTCAATCCAGCTCTGGAAATATTCCGGAGTCACCTCATCGCGATCCACGACCTTGCCCTTGAAATCGCCATAGATTTCGTGGAGGTTGAGCCGATGAGTTCCCGGAATGAGGCTCTTGGCCTTGAGTATGTCGGCGCGCAGTTCGTCGATGTTGCGTGCGGCACCGGGATAGTTGCCGGTTGCCTGGATACCTCCCGAGAGAGCGCCGGCCTGAACCTCGAAGCCCTTCACGTCGTCAGCCTGCCAGCAGTGCATGCTGAGGTGGAAGTTCTGAAGCTGCGTAAGCACCTTTTCAGTATCGATTCCGAATTCGGCATAGCGTTCCCTTGCGATTTCGTATGCCTTGTTTATGAGTTCCTGTTTCATATAATTTATGTTTTTGCTTGTAATAACTGCATCATTTTTCGTGTTTCCTGTCATGCGGAAACTTGAGTTATATCATTTTTACTTCTCCCCACCATAGAGCATCCCTTCAAAGCGAGCGTATGCCTCGTCCCAGACCTGCCTATCCTCCGGTTCGAAGCGGCGAAGAGACGGATCGGAGGCCAGGGCGCCGCGCATTCCGGACATAGAATCCGCAAGACCGAGCCCGACAAACTGAGCCATGAGATTGCCCGCCGTTGTGGCCTCCGCAGGACCTGCAATCACAGGTATCCCGAGCGAAGACGCTATCATCCGGTTAAGTTCCGCGTTCAGAGAGCCGCCGCCTATGACATGCAGCCGCTCTATCTTCTTGCCGGAGAGTTCCTTCAGTCGCCCCAGCACAAGGCGGTACTTAAGCGCGAGAGACTCGAATATGCAGCGGATGAACTCCGCGTCCGACGACGGGGCAGGCTCTCCATGGGAAAGACAATATGCCCTGATTGCCGAAGGCATATCCTCCGGATTGGCAAAGGAAGCGTTGTCCGGATCAATAATGCTCCTGAACGCCGGTGCCTCGCCCATCATCGCGACAATCTGCGGATAAGTGTATTCCCTGCCCTCCTTTTTCCATGCGGCGCGGCACCTTTCCAGAAGCCACATCCCAGTTATATTCTTGAGAAGGCGTATGTTGCCCTCAGCACCGCCCTCGTTGGTAAAGTTCATTTCAAAAGACTTTTCCGTAACAATAGGCGAGGGAGTCTCGACTCCCATCAATGACCACGTTCCCGAGCTGAGATAGGCAAAATCCTCATCCGTAGCAGGAACGGCAGCAACGGCAGAACCTGTGTCATGTCCGGCGACTGCAATCACCGGAATCTTACCGAGCCCGGTCTCCGCGATAACCTCATCCGTGAGCGTGCCAATTACATGGCCAGGCATCACGATTTCTCCGAAAAGACTGCGCGACACGCCTGCAGTGGCAAGGATTTCATCATCGAAATCGTGTGTCTCAGGGTTCATGAGTGCGGAAGTGGAAAGAATCGTGTACTCGCACACCCGCTTTCCTGACAGCATATATGAGATTGCGTCCGGCATAAAAAGCAGCCCCTCAGCCGCCTCCAAGGCGGAGTTGCCTTCTCGGCCCATTGCAAAAAGCTGAAAGACCGTATTGAAATTCATAATCTGGATGCCTGTCCTGCGGTAGAGTTCATCGCGCGGAATGACCTCGAAGAATTGCTCCGGAACGCCGGCCGTGTAGTCATCGCGGTAAGAGCGCGGCTGTGCGAGAAAATGTCCGTCCTTGCCAAGAAGCACGAAATCCACGCCCCAGGTGTCCACTCCGACAGATTCTATCCTCTCTCCCGTCATCGCAGCCTTTCGCAGCCCAGCGAGAATTTCGTTCCACAGCCCCCACAGATCCCAGTAACTGCGTCCGCAGACTTTGATTATATTATTGGGAAACCTGTGTATTTCAGTCATTTGTATTTCATTCCCGGTATATTTCCCGAGTACGATGCGACCGCTTGTCGCGCCGAGGTCTATCGCCAACGATGCCATATAGTGTCTATTAATATGTTCAGTCCAATAATCCTTTTCAGAATTATTTTCACAAATTCAAGTTTCGCAAGTATTCTAACTCATTGCGAATATTAAACTTATCTCATTTAT
>DJSA01000142.1 GCA_002438905.1 Bacteroidales bacterium UBA6346 | reverse complement strand
GGACACCGCGTGGTGCATGGCGGCGAGGAGTTCTTTTGCAGTGCCCTCGTGACTAACAAGGTGGTCTCGCAGATTCGCAAGTGCTGCGAGATTGCGCCTCTTCACAACCCTGCCAACCTTCTCGGAATCGATGCTGTGACAAAGGCGCTTCCGTCCGTTCCGCAGGTCGCCGTGTTTGACACAGCATTCCACCAGACGATGCCGGACTATGCATATATGTACGCGCTTCCATATGAATATTACGAAAAATACCGCATCCGTCGCTACGGATTCCACGGCACGAGCCACAAGTATGTCAGCGCAAAGGGCGCGGCTTTCGCGGGGCTTGACCTTGGAAATAGCCGTATCATAACTTGCCACCTAGGCAACGGAAGTTCGGTGACCGCGGTTCAGAACGGCAAGTCAGTCGACACGTCAATGGGATTCACTCCGCTTGAGGGCATGATTATGGGAACGCGTTGTGGCAATATTGACCCGGATATCGTGACCTACCTCATGGACAAGGAGGGCTTTACCCCAGCCGAAATGAGCAAGGTTCTCAACAAGAAGTCCGGTTTCCAAGGCCTTTCCGGCATTTCTTCCGACGCCCGTGACCTCAATGAGGCCGCAAACGCAGGTGACCGCAGGGCAAAGCTTACCCTGAAGAAGCTCGCTTATGACATCACAAAACTGATCGGGGCCTACACCGCGGCCATGAATGGTATTGACCTCATCGTCTTCACTGGCGGCATCGGCGAGAACAACGCCCGTTTGCGCCGACGCGTGTGCGAGAACCTGACCTATCTCGGACTGAAGTTCGACTATGACACGAATGCGGGCGAGAAGGCTGACGAGATGCTGATTTCGCTGCCGGACTCAAAGGTGAAGGTCGCTGTCATTGCCACTAACGAGGAGCTGATGATTGCACGTGACACGATGAATATAGTATTAAATCAAGAGTAATATGTTTACAAAATTTGAAGACATTTTCGCCTGTCTGGCGTCACGCGGAGCGAAGAAAAGGATGATTGTGGCGTGGGGAGTTGACGAGCACACTATTGCAGCCGCTTCAAAGGCTGTGGATCTCGGGCTCATTGCAGCGACTCTCGTAGGTGACGAGACCCTGATCAAGGCTGTCTGCGAAAAGGACGGCATCGACGTGACAAAATTCACTGTTGTGCACAATCCTGCGGAGGCAAAGTCAATAGCGCAGGCTGTCACTATGATAAACGAGGGCGAGGGCGACTTTCTGATGAAGGGTCTCTGTTCGACCGACAAATATCTCCGAGCCATCCTGAACAAGGACACGGGCATCCTCCCTCCGAAGGCGGTTCTCAGTCACGTCGCTGTCCTCGAAAATCCTAACTATCCGAAGCTTCTCTTCCTCAGCGACATGGCTGTCATTCCGGCTCCGGACCTCAAGCAGAAGAAGGCCGAGCTCAATTATCTCGTGAATGCCGCTCATTCTATGGGCATCGAGACTCCGAAGGTCGCAATCATCGCCGCAACCGAGCAGATGCTCGAAGGCATGCCGGCGTGCGTTGAGGCAGCCGTTCTCGCGAAGAAGGTGGAGCGCGGGGAAATCAAGGGATGCATCGCCGACGGTCCGCTCGCGCTTGATGTTGCGATTGACATGGAGTCTGTTCAGATCAAGGGTCTCAAGAGCCCGGTTGCCGGTGACGCCGACTGCCTCCTCTTCCCTAACATCGAGTCTGCCAATGTCTTCTACAAGACTAACTCGAAGCTCGCCACAGGCGTGAAGCAGGCTGGCATGGCAGTGGGTGCGAAGGTTCCGTGCGTGCTCTCAAGCCGAGGCGACAGCATCGAAACCAAGCTCAACAGCATCGCGATTGCGGCAATGGCCTGCAAGTAAATCCGTTAAAGCCGTGCGGCGCGATTTCCGTCCGGCGTGAGCACAACGATTTATGAACGGCAATTATCCGTCAAAACTGTTGGAAAACGCAGTCGAAGCAATTGGCACTCTTCCTGGAATCGGCCGGAGGAGTGCCCTTCGTCTTGCGATGTACCTGCTCAAGCAGCCGCAGGAAAATGTCCACCACTTCACGGAGGCGATTGCCTCACTGCGCGACAACGTGAAGTATTGCCGCGAGTGCATGATGATCTCGGACACCGATGTCTGCGCCATTTGTTCGGACAAGACCCGCGACCGCAGCACCATCTGCGTTGTCCAGTCTGTCCGTGACGTGATGAGCATCGAGGCGACTGGGCAGTACCACGGTCTCTATCATGTCCTCGGCGGCGTGATTTCACCCATCAACGGCGTCGGCCCGTCCGACCTGACAATCCGCGAACTTGTGGAGAGGGTCTCGAAATATGCCCCCGGCTCCCTCGAACTCATCCTCGCCCTGAGCGGCGATGTCGAAGGCGAGACGACCTCGTTCTACATCTACCGCCAGATTTCCCGATACGACGTTAAGGTCACCTCCCTTGCCCGAGGCCTCGGCTTCGGCGACGACCTCGAATACGCTGACGAACTCACCCTCGGCCGCTCCATCACCGGCCGCCAGCCGTTTCATCCGTAGGTTAAGAAACTACATATCCTCCAGCGACAGGCAGCGAATGACTTTGCGATAGCGGCTCAGACGTTTTTCCTTTCTTGAGAAAAATGCGACCTTCTCTTTCATGAGCGCCGCATTGTATTTCTCCGGATTCCTCTTTACTTCAATCAGTTCGACGCTTTTGTCGTCCGCGCTGACCGCAACGATGTCAATCTCGCATTGCTGGTGATTTCCTTTGGTGTCGGTGTAGCCCTTGGAGTCCCACCAACGGCCTATTGCACGGTATTGGCTTCCAGAATGGAAAAGTATGTACCGTATTTCCGCCCGAACTCCTGGATGAGAAGCTTTCTCCCCTCTTCGATGAAAGGGGAGTCCGCCCAGCATATATAGTCAATCATTTTTTTACAGCCGTAAAATTTACTAGCGTTGCAAAGTGATAATATTTGTCAAGAAGACACCGGAGCGGAAGAAGGACTGCAGATGCAAGGCGGATGTTGAAGTCAAAACCGCAG
The DNA here is from genome assembly GCA_002438905.1 of Bacteroidales bacterium UBA6346. Classification (GTDB taxonomy): domain Bacteria; phylum Bacteroidota; class Bacteroidia; order Bacteroidales; family UBA932; genus Cryptobacteroides. Next base: position 26,301 of record DJSA01000142.1, on the reverse strand, counting down.
CAGCCTTGGCGGCTGTGAGGATTTTGACAAGACATCCAACGCCGCAGATGCGTCCTTATGCGTCTCTGTCCCTCCAGACTTTGAGGTACTGCTGCAGTGCCCACATCTCATCCCGAAACCTCGCCGCCGCCTGAAAGTCCAGCTCGGCCGAAGCCTTCTTCATGTTCGCCTTGGCGGTCTCCGCAGCCTTCTCCACCTGTGAGCGGGACATAGAGCGGATTACAGGGTCCTGAAGGACGGCGGCAAGATCTGCCTGAATGTAGCCGTCAACAAACGCGCTGTTGGACTCGCGGGCAGCGTCGTGGCCGAAGCCAACCGTAATCTTGCCCTTGCCGAGGTCTGAAGGGCTTGGAATGTACTGCGGGTCATCGTAGGAGTTCGCCGCACTCACGCGGCCGTGCCCGACATTCCCGGAGACCGTGCCTGCCGCATCCGCAGCACTTCGTCCGCCGGCTCCGGCTACGCGCCCACCAGCTGCGGCTACTTCGGACACCCCGCGCCCAGCGGCTCCGAAACCGGCCGCACCTCCGAATGCCCCCGCACGACCAGCCTTCTCCCCGCCATACACATTGGCGAGAGCATTGCTCTTCACCGCCACCTGCTTAGGCACAATCCCATGCAGCTTGTTGTACTCCATCTGCTTCGTGCGCCGGCGATCGGTCTCGTAAATCGTCTCCTGCATCGACTTGGTAATCGTGTCAGCATACATGATTACAAGCCCGTTCACATTCCTCGCGGCCCTGCCGGCGGTCTGGGTCAGCGCCCTCCCGGAGCGCAGGAATCCCTCCTTGTCCGCGTCAAGAATGGCCACGAGCGAAACCGTCGGGATGTCAAGCCCTTCTCTCAGCAGGTTTACGCCCACAAGCACATCGAACAGCCCGTTTTTGAAATCCTCAATAATCTCGACGCGCTCCATCGTGTCCACGTCCGAGTGGATGTAGCGGCAGCGCACGCCCATATTCGTGAAATACTTTTCAAGCTCCTCCGCCATCCTCTTGGTGAGCGTCGTCACGAGCACCCTCTCGTCTGCCTCGGCGCGGACCCTTATCTCCTCAAGCAGGTCATCCACCTGGTTCTCCGTCGGGCGCACCTCAATAGGCGGGTCAAGCAGCCCTGTCGGGCGCACAACCTGTTCTACCACAAGGCCTTCCGACTTCTCAAGCTCATACTCGGCCGGAGTCGCGCTCACAAAGACCTTCTGTCCGGCCAGCGCCTCGAACTCCTCGAACTTCAGCGGCCGGTTGTCGGCGGCTGCCGGGAGACGGAATCCGTAGTCAATCAGCACCTCCTTCCTCGAATGGTCGCCTCCGTACATCGCGCGAATCTGCGGAATCGTTACATGGCTCTCGTCGATGAAGGTGATGAAATCCTTCGGGAAATAGTCCATGAGGCAGAACGGGCGCATACCCTCCTTGCGGCCGTCGAAATAGCGCGAATAATTCTCGATGCCGGGGCAATAGCCCATCTCCTTAATCATCTCAAGGTCATATTCTACCCTCTGTTTCAGCCGCTTGGCCTCCATTCCCTTGCCATATTCCAGCAGCTGGTCGTATCTCTGCTTCAGGTCGTCCTGAATCATGCTCACAGCCTTCGCGGAGCGTTCCTTCGTCGTCACGAAATTGTTTGCCGGATATATCGAAATTTCATCGATGTCCTGAATCGTCGCTCCCGAAACTGGGTCAATCACAGTGAGCCTGTCAACCTCATCGCCGAAAAACTCGATGCGTACCGCGTCATCGCCATAGCCAATGCATACGTCCACCGTGTCCCCGCGCACCCTGAAAGTTCCTCTCTTGAAGTCGGTCTCCGTCCTCGAATAGAGTGCATCCACAAGCTGATAGAGCAGCCTCGTGAGGCTTCTCTGCTCGCCGCGTCGCACCACAACAGTTTGAGAATGAAAGTCTTCCGGGTTGCCGATGCCGTAGAGACAGGAGACGCTGGAAATGACAATCACATCCCGCCTTCCGGACATCAGAGCCGATGCCGCGCTCAGGCGGAGCTTCTCGATTTCATCGTTTATGCTCAGGTCCTTTTCTATATACGTGTCGGTCGTGGGGATATATGCCTCCGGCTGGTAATAGTCATAGTAGGAGACGAAATATTCGACGGCGTTGTTCGGAAAGAACGACTTGAACTCACCGTAGAGCTGGGCCGCGAGGGTCTTGTTGTGGCTGAGAATCAGCGCCGGACGCTGGAGCCTTTCGATTACGTTCGCCATAGTGAACGTCTTTCCCGAACCTGTCACGCCGAGCAGCGTCACCGCGTCCACACCCTGTTTCAGGGCCTTGCATATTCCGTCAATCGCTCCCGGCTGGTCGCCTGAAGGTCTATAATCCGATACAATCTTAAAATTCATGATTTGAAGTTGTTTTTGGTCTATATTCCTTTTTTCATCAGTCGAGTACCCCAGTACACTCCTTCTTCAAAAAGAAATCTATCCTCAAAAACAATCTTCAAATCCTGTGCAATAGTTTAAGAAGATGTTTGATTTTTTATCCGTTCTTTTCAAAACAAACGAAACAAAAGTCTAAAAATTGCCCTTAAATCCAGTGCAATATGTCTTGAGGATATGAGAAACCTTCAAAAAATAACCTGCATCATCTTTCTCATTCTTTTCGGTCTATATTTATTTTCTCATCAGTCGTGTACATCCAGTACACACCCTCTTCCAAAAGAAATCTATACTCGAAAATAATTGACAAATCTGAAGCAGTTTATTTTCTTCATGTTTCTGGAGAAAATCTACCGTCCGGAATACATCTCGTCGTAGTATTTCATATAGTCTCCGGAGGTCACGTTGTCCATCCACTCCTGATTGTCGAGATACCAGCGCACCGTCCTTTCTATGCCCTCCTCGAATTGAAGTGACGGCTCCCAACCGAGTTCCCGCTGGAGTTTCGTGGAGTCGATGGCGTAGCGCGCGTCATGTCCCGGGCGGTCGGTGACGTATGTGATGAGGTCAAGATCCTCGCCCTCGGAGCGTCCGAGCAGTCTGTCCACCGTCTTGATGACCACCTTTATGATGTCGATGTTCTTCCATTCATTGAAGCCCCCGATGTTGTAGGTTTCCGCCACGCGTCCGTTATGGAAAATCATGTCAATCGCCCGTGCGTGATCCTCGACGAACAGCCAGTCGCGCACATTCTCGCCCTTTCCGTAGACCGGAAGCGGTTTTCGGTGACGTATGTTGTTGATGAACAGTGGAATGAGCTTCTCCGGGAACTGATACGGGCCATAATTGTTCGAGCAGTTGGTCACTATCGTAGGTATGCCGTAGGTGTCGTGGAATGCGCGAACGAAATGGTCTGACGACGCCTTCGATGCTGAGTAGGGCGAGTGCGGGTTATATTTCGTTGTCTCGCGGAAAAAATCCTCCCCGTATGCGAGGTGGTGGCTGCCGGAGGACGCCTTTGTGGAGAATGGCGGCTTTATGCCATCCGGATGCGTCATCGCGAGCGCTCCATAGACTTCATCCGTTGAAATGTGGTAGAAAAGCTTGCCCTCGTAGCCCTCTGGGAGCGATTCCCAGTAAATCTTTGCGGACTGGAGCAGTGACAGCGTCCCTATTACATTTGTTCTTGCGAAAGTGAACGGGTCCTTGATTGACCGGTCCACGTGGCTTTCCGCCGCGAGATGGATGATTCCGTCAATTTTCTCCGTACGCATCAGGTTCAGAATCCCCTCGAAGTCGCAGATGTCCATACGGACGAATTTGTAGTTCGGTCGCCCCTCAATGTCGCGCAGATTTGCAAGATTTCCAGCGTATGTCAGTTTGTCGACATTAACTATCTTATATTCAGGATATTTGTTGACGAAAAGTCGCACCACGTGGCTTCCGATGAACCCTGCGCCTCCCGTTATCATTATTGTTCTGGCTGTGTTTGACATGTCCTTATATTTTCGATTGTTCTTGCTTATCCAAAAGGTTTGTGATGCATCGTTTGAGCGAGTCCGTCCAATAAGGTATCTTCAGCCCGAAGGTCTCCTTAATCTTCGTCTTGTCGAGGACGGAATATGGCGGACGCTTCACGGGGCTCGGAAATTCGTCGCTGTGGCAGGGGAGTACATCGCAACCTGTGTTTCCGGCATATTCTGCCGTCATCTTCGCAAAGTCGAACCACGAGCATACGCCCTCATTGCTGAAGTGGTAAATTCCTGTCTTTGAGTATCTTTTGCTGTTGGACTCTCTTTCTGTTGAGGCGTCGGCTGCCGGCGCGTTCCCGTCCGTACGGCGGCATTCTTTCTTCCAGTCCGCAAGCATGGTTTCAATCGCCCTGGCCAAGTCCAGCGCGTAGGTCGGAGTTCCCGTCTGGTCAAAAACTACCTTAATCTGCGGTTTGGAGGCCGTCAGCGCCATCATCGTCCTGCAGAAGTTCTTCCCGAACTCGGAATATAGCCACGCCGTGCGCAGAATCACCCAGTCTCCGCCCACAGCCTGAATCCGCTCCTCCCCGTGAAGCTTTGTTAGCCCGTACACTCCCGTCGGCGTGCCCTTCTGCTCCTCGCGGCACGGCACATTATAAGGCTCTTTCCCGAATACATAGTCCGTGGAAATCTGCACCAAAAGTCCTCCAACCTCCTTCATAGCCACGGCGAGATTCTCGGGAGCGACGGCATTCAGCCTTTCCGCAAGTTCAAAGTTCGACTCCGCCGCATCCACATTGGTGTAGGCCGCGCAGTTCACGATGGCGTCAATCCCATATTCCTTCACTGCACTTCTCACCGCGCTCAAGTCCGTGATGTCAAGGAATGTCGTCTCCACGCCTTCCGGCATCACGACATCCGTGAACACATATCTGTCCCCGCTCCCTTTCGCAACGATGCGCATCTCATTGCCCAACTGCCCGTTGGCTCCAGTCACAAGTATGTTCATAGTCCTCAGTCCAGATTGCTGTATCCGCTCTGCTTCACCTCATCGATGACCCGGATAAGGTAGCGGCCGTATTCGTTCTTCATCATCGGTTCCGCCACCTCGCGCATCTTTGCCTCGTCAATCCAGCCCTTTCTGAACGCTATTCCTTCGAGGCATCCGATTTTCAGACCCTGCCGCTTCTCAATGACCTCGATGAATGTCGATGCCTCCGAAAGGCTGTCGTGGGTGCCCGTGTCGAGCCATGCGAATCCGCGTCCGAGAGTGCGGACCTTAAGCGTGCCTTCGTCAAGAAATTTCTGGTTCACGGTCGTGATTTCAAGTTCACCGCGGGCCGATGGCTTTATGGACTTCGCGATTTCCACAACCTTGTTCGGATAGAAATATAGCCCGACAACAGCATAGTTCGACTTCGGATGCTCCGGCTTCTCCTCAATCGAGAGGCATTTCCCGGCCCAGTCGAATTCCGCCACGCCATACCGTTCTGGGTCTGACACCCAGTATCCGAACACGGTCGCCTTGCCATCGTTCTCCGCATCCGCGACCGCAGAGCGCAGCATCTCCCCGAATCCGTTGCCGTGGAAGATGTTGTCCCCGAGCACAAGACACACGCTGTCGTCCCCGATGAACTCCTCTCCTATGATGAACGCCTGCGCGAGTCCGTCAGGAGAAGGCTGCTCCGCATAACTGAAATGAACCCCGTAGTCGCTTCCATCGCCGAGAAGTCGCCTGAATCCCGGCAGGTCAACCGGTGTGGAGATTATGAGTATGTCCCTAATTCCGGCGAGCATGAGCGTCGAAATCGGGTAGTATATCATCGGCTTGTCAAAAATAGGAAGCATCTGCTTGCTGACCCCCTTGGTTATCGGGTAGAGCCGTGTGCCGGAGCCTCCGGCAAGAACAATTCCTTTCATTATGTCTCTTCTAGATTCACGGGCGACTTCGCTCCGGAAACCACCGGTGTTTCTGTATGTTTATTTTTAACTCGCTTTTTCGCCATTCCCCACAGATCACGACTCTGGATATAGGTCATCCGCAAAACTGAATGGGACATCCACATCCTTTAGCCGCGGGTGCCGCAGGTCCTTTTCGGAAAGCACCGCCTTGTCAGCGGGAATCTTCCAATCAATGCCCAAGGCCGGATCGTCCCAGGCAATCGCGCCCTCGCTCTGCGGAGCATAGAAATTGTCGCATTTGTATTGGAAAATGGCCTCATCGGAAAGCACGGCGAATCCATGCGCGAATCCCCTCGGGATGAACAGCTGCCGGTGGTTGTCTTCCGTAAGTTCAACCGCGACATGTTTTCCGAATGTTGGTGAGCCGCGCCTGATGTCCACAGCAACATCAAGTACAGCTCCGCGAACCACCCTCACAAGCTTGCTCTGCGCAAACGGCGGCTTCTGGAAATGCAGCCCCCGGAGCACCCCGTAGCGCGACTTGCTCTCGTTGTCCTGCACGAACCTCACCTCCCGCACCTGCGAGTCGAAGTCCCGCTGCGAAAACGATTCGAAAAAATATCCCCGGTTGTCCCCGAAGACTTTGGGCTCGATGATTACGACCCCGTCAATGTCAGTTCTTGCAATGTTCATAGATAAAAAATCTTGCGCCCGAAAAGATGCGGGGGAACAGAAATTCGTTTCAGCCCGCACCCCCAATACACAAAAATAATCACAATTGCCTGCTTTTGCAAGAAAAGCTGGACTTTTGGATGTTTTTTATGGTGATTGGGAGGCGGGGCTGAAACGCTGAAACAATCGCTTCTAAATTTATCGTGCTGTGGTGCAACCTTTTGTTTTCCGGCGGCATCTAATGGGTTTTGTTTTGTTTTAAGCATATTATGGGAAAGCAGCCTTTAATCAGCATCGTGACACCTGTATACAATGTGGGGAAGTTCTTGCCGCAGTGCATCGAATCGGTTTTGACACAGACATTTACAGACTGGGAACTTATTCTCCTTGATGACGGATCTACCGACGGCTCTGCTGAAATATGCGATAGGTATGCTGCAACAGACCCGCGTATACGCGTTGTCCATAAGGTGAACAGCGGTCAGGCCGATAGCCGCAACCTAGGCATCAGGATGGCCCGTGCCAGATTGATCGGATTTGTTGATGGTGATGATTGGATCGATCCCCAGATGTACGAGACTCTGTATGACGCTCTCACGGAAAACGATGCCGACATATCAATATGTGGATATTACATGAGTTATGTGGGTTGTGAAGTCAAATCCTGCGCTGGCGGCGACACGGTCGTGCTTTCTGGGAGTGATGCCTTGAATCGCATACTTGACGACCGGAGCATCAAGAGTTTCTTGTGGGATAAGCTATACAAGAAGGAAGTCATAACAGAGTTGCTTCCCAAGTCATACTATTATGAGGATTATTCCACTCTTTTCAAATGGTTTGCGAATGCGGATAAGGTTGCTTTCTGCCAAATGCCACTCTATCATTACCGCCAGAGGGCAGGAAGCACTGACCATGACTGTGACCCGTGTAAGAAGTACCACTTCTTTCTTGCCGAGCAGGAGCGGTTCAATTTCCTCCACAGAAGAAAACTACTTCCGGAGAGGCGTCGTGAGTTCGAGGTCAAAGTCGTGAAGAGCGGAGTGCAGGAAATAAAAGAAATCGCACGTAAGTATGGTTATGGAAAGTTGGCGATGGACTATGTGGACAAGATCAGGTCTGGGATCCAGCAGTACCTGCCGGTTTCTGTAGGCGAGTTGGGCGCGAAGAAATATCTGCGGCTACTTATGGTTCAGCATACCATCGGCTTGTACCTCAAGGCGATGCGTGCTGAAAGATACATTGTGTCCAACAGACTGCGGAAAAATAGAGCCTATTATGAGTAACAGCAACGGCCCGAACATAGGAGCAGAAAAGCCTAAGGCTCGGATAATCGCGTTCTATCTTCCTCAATATCATCCGATTCCGGAAAATGATAGATGGTGGGGCAAGGGATTCACCGAGTGGACGAACGTCGGCAAGGCAAAAAAACTTTTTCTAGGTCACTACCAGCCGCGTGTCCCCGCCGATCTCGGATATTATGACCTCCGTGTCCCAGAGACCCGTCAGGCTCAGGCCGACATGGCGAGGAAATACGGCATCGAGGGATTCTGCTGGTGGCACTATTGGTTCGGGAACGGGAAGCGCCTGCTTGAACGGCCTTTTGGGGAGGTTCTCGCATCTGGGCAGCCGGATTTTCCGTTCTGCCTCGGATGGGTTAACGAGTCTTGGCAGGGATTCTGGCATGGCGTGAACGGAAGGGAAGTGCTGATTGAACAGAAATATCCGGGCAGGGAAGACTATGTGGCTCACTTCAACGCTGTGCTTCCGGCCCTGAAAGATCATCGTTACATCACGGTGGATGGTAAGCCGCTTTTCATGATCTACCGTCCACTGAACGCTCCTAAAGAGATTTCGCTTTTTATGAAAATCTGGCAGGAGATGGCAGTGGAGAGCGGACTGAAGGGCATATATTTCGTGTGCCAGACCTACGAGCCTGACAGGGAATTGGCGCCTCTTCAGGCACTTGGCTTCGATGCTGTGAACATTGTCCGGATGTATGATTTTGAGACCAAACAGCCGTCAGTCAATAAATTTGCAAAATTTCTCAGCAAGGTTTTCCGTTGCCCGAAAATTGTTCCATACAGCAAGGCTAGCCGTTGGTTCGTCGACAGGAGTGTGGACAGCCGTGACGGCATAATCCCGACAATAATTCCCAATTGGGATCATTCTCCAAGGACTGGGAAGAAGGCGTTCATACTTCACGGCTCCACGCCGGAGCTTTTCCGCCGCCACGTGGATGATGTCCTCGACGTCTTGAAAGACAAGCCGGCGGAACATCGGATCGCGTTCGTGAAGTCGTGGAACGAATGGGCGGAGGGAAACTATCTTGAGCCGGATCTCAAGTTCGGAACTGCCTACCTCGAAGTGCTCCGGAACGAATTGTTTAAATGAAATTTATATGTTGTCAATAATAATATGTTCTGTTTCTCCAGAAAGACTTAAGAAGACAAAGTCCAGCATCGAGTCCACCATTGGTGTTGAGCACGAATTCATAGTAATTGACAACAATGTCAGAAAATGGTCGCTCACCAAGGCTTATAACGAGGGGGCAAAGATGTCCCGCTTCCCCTATTTGCTCTTTGTCCACGAGGATGTCATATTTCATGCATACGGATGGGGAAAGTTCATTATGGAGAAACTTCGCGAGCCCGGTTGTGGGGTCATCGGTTACGCTGGGTCGAAGGTGATGTCCGGCAGTTATGCAGGTTGGAACCAGGATTATGACTGGAATTCCCTGCTGTTGTGGCAGGGAACCGCTTCCGGACGCACTGACCTTCGAGCCGCGGACGTCGTTCTGGGGCATCCGTTTGAGGAAGTCGCGGTTCTTGATGGGCTTGCGCTGTTTGTGCGCCGTGATGTATGGGAGGAATTCCGTTTCGATGAATTGTCTCTCAAGGGGTTTCACTGTTACGACGTGGATTTTACACTGAGGGTTGCGGCATCCGGAAAGTACCACAACTATGTCTGCTGCTCCTTTTCCGCGATCATTGAACACACCTCGGAGGGGAATCTTAACCAAAGCTGGTACTCCGACACGATACGGATGCATAAGACATGCTGGAAAGACCTTCTTCCTTTCTCGTGCATAAAGGGGTATGATTTCGGCTCCCGCGATTTTCTAAAGAGACGGGAGAAAGTGGCGCATTATTTTCTGCGGAATATCATCAGCGCTGGATATAAGGAAAAATATATTGTCTATCGGGAGTTCATTTTTTCCCATCCAATGACCTTCAAGCACTTGGGACATATTTTAGATGACTCATTCCATCTTGTCTCTTCAGTGGTTAAAAAGAAAAATTCGCATTAGGATCTGGGAGGAATTTGGAAAATTTTACTAACTTTGCCGCGATTATCGTGTGCTCTATGGAGAGGCGCGGTTATTGCGGCTTAATTCGCTAAAAGCTAAACAATTATAAAACAGTTTTATGATTTATTCACACGAAGTGCAGCAGATGTGCTGCGTTGCAAAGGGACCGAACCATGGTCCCGCTCCAATTCCTGAAGAGGGGAAATGGGTAAAAGCCAAAGAAGTCAAGGATATTTCCGGTCTTACTCACGGCGTTGGCTGGTGCGCTCCGCAGCAGGGCGCCTGCAAGCTTACGCTTAATATTAAGGACGGCATCATCCAGGAGGCTCTCATCGAGACCGTGGGATGTTCCGGCATGACCCACTCGGCTGCCATGGCCGCGGAGATTCTTCCCGGCAAGACTGTCCTTGAGGCTCTCAATACTGACCTCGTGTGCGATGCGATCAACACGGCGATGCGCGAGCTTTTCCTTCAGATTGCGTATGGACGTTCACAGTCGGCATTCTCCGAGGGCGGACTCATGATAGGCGCCGGACTTGAGGATCTTGGAAAGGGGCTTCGTAGCCAGGTGGGCACCTTGTATGGCACTCTCGCGAAGGGACCTCGCTACCTCGAAATGGCGGAAGGTTACATCAAGACCCTCGCTCTCGACAAGGACGACCAAATCTGCGGATACGAGTTTATCCACATGGGCAAGTTTATGGATCTTGTAAAAAAGGGAGTCGATGCAAACGAGGCTCTCAAGCAGGTGACAGGTTCCTACGGACGCTTCACCAAGGAGGCCGGTGCCGTTAAGTATATTGACCCACGTAAAGAATAAGGAGATAAGACAATGATAAGAGAAGTTAAGTTCGAAAGCCAGGATCGTCGTATCAAACAGATACTTGCTGCCCTTAATGAAAACGGCATCAAGGATATCGAGGAGGCCAATGCAATCTGCGACAAATATGGCCTTGATCCTTATAAGACCTGCGAAGACACACAGCCAATCTGCTTCGAGAACGCGAAGTGGGCTTACGTTGTCGGTTCTGCCATAGCTCTCAAGAAGGGCTGCAAGAATGCCGCCGAGGCTGCCGAGGCAATCGGCATCGGCCTTCAGTCATTCTGCATCCCGGGCTCTGTCGCTGACGACCGCAAGGTTGGTCTCGGTCATGGTAATCTTGCCGCAATGCTCCTTCGTGAGGAGACAAAATGCTTCGCGTTCCTCGCCGGTCACGAGTCTTTCGCCGCCGCAGAGGGCGCAATCAAGATCGCGGCAAAGGCAGACAAGGTTCGTAAGGAGCCACTTCGCTGCATCCTCAATGGTCTCGGAAAGGACGCCGCCCAGATTATCTCACGCATAAACGGATTCACATACGTGCAGACTCAGTTTGACTACTACACCGGCAAACTTGAGATTGTTCGTGAGATCGCCTACAGCGATGGCCCGCGTGCAAAGGTCAGGTGCTACGGCGCTGACGACGTACGCGAGGGTGTTGCCATCATGTGGCACGAGGGCGTTGACGTTTCCATAACAGGAAACTCCACAAACCCTACCCGTTTCCAGCATCCTGTTGCAGGAACCTACAAGAAGGAGCGTATCCTTGCCGGCAAGCCGTACTTCTCAGTCGCATCCGGCGGTGGTACAGGACGTACCCTTCATCCGGACAACATGGCCGCTGGTCCTGCATCATACGGTATGACCGACACGATGGGACGTATGCACTCCGACGCTCAGTTTGCCGGCTCGTCTTCAGTTCCGGCACACGTCGAGATGATGGGATTCCTCGGAATCGGCAACAACCCGATGGTCGGATGCACGGTGGCTTGCGCTGTGGATGTGGCAACTGCATTGAGCAAATAGTTGTCAATCTCTGGGGCCTTAAAAGCGGCCTGCGGAGTTGGACGCATTGAAAATCCCGGAATTTGTGTTGATACAAATTCCGGGATTATTGATTGAGCATCAGAGAGATAAAAAGATAAAGAACGGAGTGCAATCCAACTTTTTATTCGCTTTTTGCCAAGACTTGTAAGTGGTAGTCTGCTCTTATCTTGTCTATTATCGCGCATACCAACTCAAAGGTGCGGCTGTCACGCGTGTATCGTGCAGGCGTTATGAAATTGACGCGCCCCTGTTTTAGAAGTGTGCGCGCGGTTTTCACTTTTTGGGGCATAGAGGGATTGTAGACACCGATTGAGTGTCCTCCGAACATCTTCACTATCTTCATGCACGGCACGTCAGTATCACCATCTCCGAAGTAGATCATATGCGGGAATGGTATGCGTTTTTTGTCTTCAACCTGGCTCTCGTTGACTTTTTTGTTGTCTCGAATGCTGAGTATACCCTTGTTTATTTTGAATAGGAACTGGGTTTTTGCAGTGTAGTCGACGGCGACGCCGGGCCAGATTGCCACACCATCCTTATTGTAGAGGTATGAACACGCGAAAATTCTCTTGAACTCTTTGGCAATAGGCGTCCCCTCAATCATCTCGGCGAGCCCTGAGGAGTTGATGTAATGCTCCACAATGACCCCGTGTGCCTTTCCATATTCGTTGACAGCGGAGAACCACTCCCTCACGCCATCGAAAAGTTCTATCTTTTTTCCGAAACGTCGGAAGTCGTTCCTTGTCAGCCGTATTCCGAGTCTTTTCGCCTCATCAAACATCAGTTTCATATAACTGAGTATATTGCTCGCGTCCTGTTCGATTGCTATGTCATCGCTTTCCGTCCAGAACTCCTTGGGATTCTTTCCTATGGCTTGAATGAAGCCGAATTCCTGCATATTTCCAGGCGAAAGCGTTCCATCGAAGTCATAGACCAGTGCCACGATAGGTTTTTTTCTCATCGTATTTAAAAATTTTACCACATATAATGGTGGATTTCGCCACAAATATAGAAAAAATCCATTTCAGGAAGCTCTTTTCCTTAAATTTGCAAACATTACGGGGCAGACGGCCGCTACTATGTTTTTCTTTGGCAAAATCTTATTGGATATATTATGACAAATAAACCGATGAAACATTATTTCACGAGATTGACAGAGGCAATCCGTGAAAATTGGGAATCTCCAGCCTTGTGCAATTACAAAGGGGACGAGTTCACGTTCCAGCAGGTTGCAACCCTCATTGCTAAGTTCCACATATGCTTTGATGAAGGTGGCGTAAAAAAAGGGGAAAAGATCGCTCTCTGCGCAAAAAATTCAGCGAAATGGGGGATAGCTTTTCTTTCCGCCAACACATATGAGGCTGTGGTTGTGCCTATCCTTGCGGACTTCACCCCAGATAGTATAAATTCTCTCGTGGACCATTCGGAAAGCGTGGTTCTCTTCACGAATGCCGACATGTGGAAAAAATTGAATATCAAGGCTATGCCGAGAGTTCACACAGTCATTTCCGTAGATGATTTCTCGCTGCTGTACACAGCCAAAGACGAGGTCAGATCTACAATGGAGAATCTTCAGGCAGAATTTGACAAGAAATATCCTCTAGGATTTACCCGTGAGAATGTAAATTACCCTACGGACAACGAAAAGGATCTTGCAATCATAAACTATACTTCCGGAACGACAAGTGCGCCTAAGGGCGTGATGCTACGCTATGAATGCCTCAGCGCAAATGTTGAGTTCGGTCAGGAGCATATTCCTTCGCACCCGGGAGACAAGATCGTTTCCATGCTACCTATGGCACACATGTATGGGATGATGTTTGAGCTCCTTTATCCCCTCTGCGGTGGGTCTACCATCTACTATCTCGGAAAGACTCCGACTCCGGCTTTGCTGCTTGGGGCGATGAAGGAGGTGCATCCTTATCTTGTCATCACGGTTCCGCTCGTTATGGAGAAGATTTTCAAGTCTGCGGTTCTTCCTGTCGTCAGCAAGCCGGTCGTGAAGTTCGCGCTCAAGGTTCCAGGACTCAATAATCTCATTTATAAGAAGATTCGTGAGAAACTTCTCGATGCTTTCGGCGGCAAGGTGCAGATGTTCGTTATGGGCGGTGCTGCACTCAATCCGGAAGTCGAGCAATGGTTCCGCAAGATCGGCCTTCCGTTCACAATCGGCTATGGAATGACTGAGGCCGCGCCTCTTCTTGCCTACGAGGACTGGAAGAAGTTCGCGCTCCGCTCGTGCGGAAAGGCAGTTGATAGGGCTGAAGTCCGCATAGATTCCGAAGACCCGCAGCATGTCGTCGGACAGATTCAGGCGCGCGGGACGAGCATAATGAGCGGATACTACAAGAACGAGGACGCCACGAAGGCCGCATTTACGGAAGACGGGTGGCTCAACACCGGTGACCTCGGTGTGATTGACGCTGACGGCAACATATTTATTCGCGGACGCAGCAAGAATATGATCCTTTCATCAAACGGGCAGAATATCTACCCAGAGGAGATCGAGGCTGTCGTGAATAACCAGCCTTATGTGGTTGAGTCTGTGGTTGTTGACCGTGCGTCAAAGCTCGTTGCGCTTGTTTATCTCGATCAGAAGCAGATTGAAGCTGACGGGCTTGACGGGGAAGCAATCTCCGAGAAAATGCACGATATGCAGGTCCTCCTCAACAAGTCACTTCCGTCATATAGCCAGATCTCGAAAGTTGAGGTAGTTGATGTCCCGTTTGAGAAAACGCCTAAAATGAGCATCAAGAGATTCCTTTATAGGTAATCGTTCTGCATCCATTTGCATATAACGCTTATTTTTATATACATACAACGCTTATTTTTTTAGAAACTCGGGTTTGGTTGTGAAATCGGGCCCGATTTTTCCTTGTGTCTGACAGGAGACTGACAAAATGTCGGTCTTCTTTTCGTTGGTATTCGGTTTGAATGTTCCTGCCGTGGAATTTAAAGATTCTGATTGTTGAATAATTAAAATCAAAAGATTATGGCAAATGGAAAAATAGGTGTTACTACCGAGAACATATTCCCGGTGATAAAGAAATTTCTCTACTCTGACCACGAGATATTCCTTCGGGAACTTGTTGCGAATGCGGTCGATGCGACACAGAAGTTGAAGGCTCTTGCCGCTTCTGGTGAGTATAAGGGGGAACTTGGCGATCTGAAAGTGCGTATTGAACTTGATGAGAATGAGAAGGCTCTGAAAATCATCGATAATGGTATAGGCATGACCGAGGGGGAGGTTGACAAATACATCAACCAGATTGCATTCTCGTCTGCGGGTGAGTTCTTGGAGAAGTATAAGGATCAGATTGGCAGCATTATAGGGCATTTCGGACTTGGCTTCTATTCGGCTTTCATGGTCGCGGATAAGGTTAGGATCGAAACTCTCAGTTGGAAAGAAGGTGCGAAGGCTGTGAGGTGGGTCTGTGATGGTTCTCCTGAGTATACGATGGGGGATTGTGACAAGACAGAAAGAGGTACGGTTATAACCCTCTACATATCAAAGGATGAAGCGGAATTCGCAACCAAGGCGAGAATCCGGTCGCTGCTTGAGAAATATTGCAAATTCATGCCGGTTCCTGTTGTGTTTGGCAAGAAGGAAGAGTGGAAAGATGGGAAGTATGTTGAGACAGATGAGGACAATGTCATCAATACGGTGGAGCCGATATGGACTCGCAAGCCTTCGGAGTTGACAGATGAGGACTACAATAAGTTCTACCACGCCCTTTACCCGATGGCCGATGATCCTCTGTTCCACATTCATCTGAACGTTGATTTTCCGTTCAATCTTACGGGTATACTCTACTTCCCGAAGATTAAGGATCAGATGGATATTTCCCGCAACAAGATCCAGCTCTACTGCAACCAGATGTTCGTGACGGATTCAGTCGAGGCTATCGTTCCTGATTACCTCACCCTTCTGCATGGAGTCATTGACTCTCCGGACATTCCGCTGAACGTTTCGAGAAGTTACCTTCAGTCAGACGCAAATGTGAAGAAGATTTCCGGCTACATTACCAAAAAGGTTGCGGACCGGCTTGAGGAGATTTTCAAGAAAGAGAGACAGTCTTTTGAGGAGAAGTGGGATAATGTGAAGATTTTCATCGAGTATGGAATGATTTCCGATGAGAAATTCTGCGAACGGGCGCTCAAGTTCTGCCTGCTCAAGAATACTGATGGTAAATATTTCAGCATCGAGGACTATCGTGAGGCTATCAAGGCGGAGCAGACGGACAAGGACAAAAAACTTGTGATCCTGTACGCTACGGATGCGCAGGCACAGTATTCCTACATAGAGGCCGCGAAAAATAAAGGTTACGATGTGTTGCTGCTTGACTGCCACCTTGATTCTTACTTCGTGAATATGCTGGAGACCAAGCTTGAGAACGTTAAGTTCGCACGTGTGGATTCTGACAGCGTTGATAGGCTAATTGTCAAGGAAGAGGTGAAGAAGCCGGAACTTTCCGATGATGAAAAGAAGGCATTGGAGGGAATTTTCAAGGCTGGTCTTCCTGCGGAGATAGATTGGCACATAGAGGCTGACAACCTCGGAAAAGATGCGGCTCCAGTGCTCATCACTCAGTCGGAGTTCATGAGGCGTTATCGTGAGATGTCAAAGCTCGGCGGCGGCTTGAACTTTTATGGCTCGATGCCTGAATCTTATACCCTGACAGTCAACCTTGAGAATCCTGTAATTGGGGGGCTTCGTGGCGCTGACACTTCAACTGACGAGGCCAAGGCTGCCCGCGATGCCAAAGCACGTCAGGTTACGGATCTCGCGCTGCTTTCCAACGGGCTGCTGAGGGGCAAGGAATTGGCAGACTTTATTTCACGCAGTTATAAGTTGCTGTAGTTCAGTCGGGTTTTCCTGATTTCAAAGAGGCAGGTCTCATTGTTGAGGCCTGCCTCTTTGCGTCTTGTAGTGAGGAGGGAAGTCTCTTGAACTTCCTGCCTGTACTTTCTGGTTAGGATAATTGCCTCGGGGGACGTGTCAGATGTACTTTGCCGTATAGGATTCCGAGCAGTCCCGCAAGTCTTCAGGAGTTCCAGCGAAGACCACGCGTCCTCCTCCATCTCCGGCTTCAGGCCCCAGATCTATGACCCAGTCCGCAGCTCGTATGACATCGGCATTATGTTCTACAACTACAATTGAATGGCCCTTTGCGAGCAGGGCATCGAAGGACTTCAGAAGTTTCTCGACGTCATAGAAATGAAGACCGGTGGTTGGCTCATCGAAGATGAACATTATCTTCTGCTCCTTGGACTTGCCTGTCTGCTGCTCTGCGTTCATTAGCATAAAATAGGCGAGTTTGATCCTTTGGCTTTCGCCACCGGACAATGTGCTGCTGCTCTGACCAAGAGTTATGTAGCCTAGGCCCACGTCCACGAGCACCTGAAGCCTTTTTGAAATTCTCTGGGCTGTCGGGTCGGACTGGGCGCCGAAGAATGCTATTGCCTCATCAACGCTCATGTTCAGGATGTCATCAATGTTCTTTCCCTCGTAACGGACTTCAAGGATTTCCGGCTTGAACCTTTTCCCACCGCAGGCTTCGCATACCATGGTCACGTCAGCCATGAACTGCATGCTGATTTTCACAAAACCGTCGCCCTGGCACTCTGGGCATCGCCCTCCGTCTTGATTGAAGGAAAAGAAAGATGGAGTGTAACCGTTTATTTTCGCATATTGCTGGTCTGAGAGGAGTTTTCGAATGTCGTCATATATCTTCAGATATGTCACAGCGTTGCTTCTGGAACTTCTACCTATGGGATTCTGATCTACGTATTCGACTTGGGTTATCCGGTCGATGTTGCCGGTGAGTCCACGGAAAGTTCCCGGAACCGGCCCTGCATGGTTGATTTCTCGGTAGACCGCCGGATATAGAATGTCACGGACAAGCGAAGATTTGCCCGAGCCGCTGACTCCTGTTACGACAGTGAGGATGCCTAGCGGGAACGTGGCATTTATGTCTTTGAGGTTATGCTCCATAGCCCCCTCTATCGTGATGGCATAGTTCCAAGTCCGCTTTTGACGAGTGATGCGGGGGCGTCTTCCTGTAAGGTATTGGAGCGTTAGCGAGCGTCCAAGAGACTTAAGGGCATAGTCGGCGGTAATTACTGCGCCGTTCTTTCCTTTATCTGTGGTATTCCCGTTGCATGTGTCAATGTCTGAATTGCCCTCAATATCCTTCAGTGCATCCTCGAGACGTCCCTCGAACACAATCTCGCCACCGTTCACCCCAGCTCTGGGACCGATGTCAATCAACAGATCCGCTGCCTTCATTATGTTCTCGTCATGTTCCACAACGACAACCGTGTTCCCGATGTCTCGAAGTCTCTTCAGCACGGAAATTAGCCTATCCGTGTCGCGAGGGTGCAG
Source organism: Bacteroidales bacterium UBA6346 (assembly GCA_002438905.1). Classification (GTDB taxonomy): domain Bacteria; phylum Bacteroidota; class Bacteroidia; order Bacteroidales; family UBA932; genus Cryptobacteroides. Next base: position 8,307 of record DJSA01000142.1, on the reverse strand, counting down.
ACCGATGCTGGGCTCATCAAGTATGTAGAGCGATCCCACCAAAGAATTCCCGAGCGCTGCCACCAAATTGATTCTCTGGCTTTCGCCGCCGGAGAGGGAATTTGAGCGCCTATCAAGCGTAAGGTATCCCAAACCGACATCATTGATGTAGTTGAGCCTGTCCATGATTTCTTCGATTGCCTTTCCTGCAACACTGCGATCATATTCGCTGAGCTCGATGTCTCTGAAAAATTCCGTCAGCTGCCCGACATCCATTTTCAGCAACTCGTGGATATTCTTTCCTCCGACCCTTACATACAGCGCTTCTTTCCTCAGGCGGCTTCCTCCGCATTCATGGCATACGGTCTTTCCGCTATAGCGGCTAAGCATATATTTGTACTGAATCTTGTACTTGTTCTGGTCGACCCATTTGAAGAACTCATTGATTCCTATAATAGAGTCCTCCTCGTTGGCCGCCGGGCATCCGTTCCATATCTTTTCGCGCTGTTCATCGGTGAGGTTGCAGTATGGTTCAAAAACAGGGATTCCATATTTCGCGGCGTTCTTCACAAGCAGGTCCTTGAACCAGCCCATTTTTTCGCCCCTCCAACATGCTATGGCATCGTCATAAAGCGTCCTGCTCTTGTCGGGCACAACCAGATCCTCACTGATTCCTATGATTTCTCCGAGCCCTCCACACACCGGGCACGCCCCCAACGGACTGTTGAAACTGAAAAGGTACTCGTCAGGCTGCCTGAACTTTATACCGTCCATCTCGAATCTGTTTGAGAAATCTTCGCGATGAAGCCCAGTCGAATCCTGCCAGCAAACGGACATCTGTCCTTCGCCCTTGTCGAAAGCCGTCTGTATGGACGAATGCAGCCGTGTAGTCAGTTCTTCTGAAATCCCGTCCTTGCCAATCCTCAGCCTGTCGACAAGCAGTGATAGTCTTTCCGGAAAATCTCCGCTCTCAGAAAGTCGCATCACGTCCTCGATGCTTATCTGTTTATCTGTGAAGAATCTCGAGAATCCCTCTTCTTTGAGCGCAAGCATCAGTTCAACCTTGTCATCACGTCCAGACCAATTGATGTCGGAAAGTATATATGCCGGAATCGTCATTTCTCCGTCAGGTTTCAGCGTGCCGAGGAACCCGAGAACATCGCTTACGGTGCTTGCGGTCACAAGACGTCCGGAAATTGGTGAATATGTTTTACCTATTTTTGCGAATATAAGCCTCAGATAGTCATATATTTCCGTTGTCGTTGCAACTGTTGACCGCGGGTTGCGTATATTGACTTTCTGCTCTATCGCTATGGCCGGGGGAATGCCCTCGATGGACTCCACATCAGGCTTTGACATCCTTCCGAGAAATTGTCTGGCGTATGACGAGAGGCTCTCCGCAAACCGTCTCTGACCTTCGGCAAATAGCGTGTCGAAGGCAAGCGATGATTTGCCTGAACCGGATATGCCGGTGACCACGACAAACTTGCCACGTGGAATCTCAACCGTTAGGTTCTTGAGATTATTGACTTTTGCTCCTCGTATGATTATGCTTCCCTCTTCTGACATATACTGAACTCACACCATCGGACAAAGTTAAACCCGCCACACTGTTCCGACAACGCTAATTTGATGAAATTAGCCGTTCTGCTCGGAAAAGAGCACAAAATTACAAAAAAATATTTGGAGAATATGAAAAAATGCGTACCTTTGCATCCGCAATTCGGGAAAACGATTGCAATTGACAAGTTTGGTGCGGTAGTTCAGCTGGTTAGAATACCGGCCTGTCACGCCGGGGGTCGAGGGTTCGAGTCCCTTCCGCACCGCTCAGAAAGCCTTAGCGAGATTTTCGCTGAGGCTTTTTTGAGTATGCTCGGTGTGAACGGTAATGGGATATAATGGCATAAATGTCATTTGCCCACATAATACCCTCAATACAGACAATCAGAACTCCCAACTGACGCGAAGACGCAAGTCGAGGAGTATCGGATTCTCATTTATCGAGGTGCGGGCTATTATGATCGGCGTTCCATCGGGTAGGGTGGCCGGAACAGAAATTTTTATAAAGTTGTTTTCCCAGTCGCGCAGCCGGATGCTGTGGGAATATTGGGCGAACCCGACAGAGAATCCCGCTGAGATCCTGCTATACTCTTTGCCCACACCTATACTGATGCCGGCTGTGAGGTTGCCGAAGAATCCGTCTGCCGAGAGGCATCCCAATTCGTCAAGTGCATCAGTGTTGAGATAGCTGCGCTGCCCGTTGAAGAAGCAACATAGTTGGTTTACAATGCGTTCACGTTCCTCGGCTATTAGCAATTCTGCCTCCTCTCCGCTCTGTCCGTTGATATGTTTCATGAATTCTTTGATGCAAGCATCGATGTATTCTTCTTGGCTTCCGAACCCAAGTACGGTATAACGCTCTTTGAATGTCTCGGAATTATATAGCAGTTCGGACGTGCTGCGTTTTGAATGTGCAAATTGGACGGCATAGCCGAAGTCTGCCTGTACTATTGGCGACACCTTTTTGTCAAGAATGTCGCTTCGCAGCCTTATGAATATAGGCATGGCCGTGGTACTTGTTGCCATAGCATTGCTTCCCCCAATGCCGGCGGCAACGGCAATCTGCGGAAGAAAACGGTAGCCTACGAAGATGTACAATCCATAGTCCGTGCTTTGAGATGATGCTCTGATTGCTGTTCCGGTCGACATCTCCACTCCGGCGAATGTCCCTTTTCTGAAGTTCCCTGAAATTCCCTTCATAGGCTCTTGGGCCATGGCCTGAAGCTGCATGGCAGTTGCGATGATAATTGTCGTTGCAGCAATACTTATTGTCCTCATTTTTTAGTCAAGCGTTATAAGTTTGTTAGAGAACCTGCCGTGTGTAGTTTTCCAGTCCATTACTGTCTTTACCTCGTATGGTCCCTCTCCTCCATTGCTATATTGGATGGCCGAAGCGTCATAGTCCTTGAATTTGTACAGAAACCATTCTCCTGCCGGACGGACTGCCCTAAATTCCAGATCCATTGTCAGTTTGGTAGGCTGGGAGTGCTTTTGATAGTTATTGGAACTGCCGATCTTGTTATAAGAGTCGAAGAACGTCGTGTTGTAGATCATGTCGAGGGCATCGCGGACTCCGTTCCCGCTTATGTCGTGGATGCCATAGGACTTGAACTCCGTCTTTTCTGCAGATGAAGAATGCTCTGCTTTGGGATAGTTCTCCACTGACTTTCCCCATGTCCCATTCGGATATGTCTTGCAATAGCCCTCGCAATGAAAATTACTTTTAATTTGTATGTTGCTGAGACTATTGCTTACTTTCATTCCTATATATGGCGTTCCATTCTCCTGGTTCATGTTGAGTTGGACCGTACAGGTCCTTCTCTTCATTATTCCGGCAATGTTGCGCGGCGTGATGTATGTATAGTTCTGGAACGTGCCCGTTGAATACTCGGGATTATTTCCGGAGAACAGCAGGGTTGAACCGTAGTTATAGTCATGTATGTAGACGTAGCCGCTTTCGGTTCCGGAGTTGTCTTCGTACAGCCTGTCTGTGAATGTGTAGTTGAGCTTGTTACCGTTCTCGTCGGAGAAATCCGCCATTCCTGTCACATCCGCCAGCCTCATTCCCATATATGTCGCGAGTCCGTTGACCGTGTAGCCATAATGGTCGGAGCAATATTGTGTCTCCGCCTTTTCAGTCACATACATCAGATCATCAAGATAATCGCGCAGTCCTATGATAATCGTTCCGTCATCATCCCTATACCACGTACATCTGCTGGTTGATACGAGATCATAGGATTGCATGTTCGCCTCGGCCCAAATCATATACAGGCTTGAGGGTAGGTATATTCCTGCTGGGCAGTTATAGAAATAGATGGCTGTCCTGTCCGGTGTTTCCATCAGTGCCGTTTCGGTGCCATTGACTCGCGCAAGAGCTGTGTAGTTGAGACTGAACGGAATGTTTGAAGGATTTGTCACAACCATGAAGTGAATCTCATTAATGCCGTATTTGGCTGCAAGTTCTTTCCCGAAATATCTTGCGTTATAGAAGTCGATGTGCAGCGGTATGTAGTCGATGCTGAAAGCATACATGGAATCTCCTATCCCTTGTTCCGGATCGGATACCCCAGCTCGGATGCATCCGCGAATTCCTGACATGTTACAATAATCGGAATTGCCTTCAATGGTATTTCCACTATTTGTGACGTGGAGTCCCAACTTACAGTACGGCTGTCCGCTTGTCAACGTCACCCCATCGTCATAAATGTCGGAAAGGTATGTCTTCAGACCTCCCTCGTATGAGTAGGCTCCGTCCCAATCCTTTGCGTTGTCATTCACTGTGAGGTTAAAGATTTCTGATGAGTATCCGACGAAATTATCGTCCTTGAACAGCAGGTTCATCCCGTCCGAATCGCAGAAATACACATTTATTACGCCGTCGTCCCCGTTTATTACGGCTTCACGGCATTCTTCGTCAGCTTCCGGATATTCAGCTGTATTGTCCGTAGAATAAACGATGACTGGAGGTTTCACGATGATTTCATCATCGATTATGGATACTATATGACCATTGCTGTCAAGTAGCCTCAGTTCGCCGGAAGCCTGCGCGGCACATGTTCCTCGGAGGATGATGCTTCCGTCATTGTTTGTTCCTATGATTTCGATGTCAATGGGATCATCTCCTCCGTTCGGATCCACGCAAGTTATGCGGCAGTTTCGTATCATTTCCTCCACATCATTCCCGAAATATGCAACCACGGATGGGTCTATGTCCGTTATTCTTCCCATAAACATTTCTCCGATATAGAGGTTGTCAGACCCGTGCCTCCCTTGTGTAATCTCAAACGTCGCGAGGTAGTTGTTGAACCGCCAATTCCTGTCTATCCTCCAACTTATTTCTTCGAGACCATTTTTGGTCCCTGTCAGCATAACCCTATAGGTGGAGTTCCGTTCAAGATCAAAGTTGCTTGTGGTGTCCGAACCAAGGTAGATTCTGTATGTCAGATCCCCTGAAAGCAGCCCGTTTCCGACGAAGGCGCAACTTACCTCCAAATATGTCGGTCCCTTGATATTACCGAATTCATCTGGAACTTTCTTCTTCTGATCTGTGTTGTTTTGCAGCAGATCTCCCCAACAGTTTTCAAAGGCATAGAACGACACTTCACCTCCGGCATTCAGAATCTGCAGGTCTTCCTCTGAACTAAAGTCACCGTCAGCAACCATTGTTTCCTTGGCCCGGTACCCGTCTGTGAACGGAGTCATCTGAGTAGCGGCATCCCTCAACCGCACACTTGTCACCTTTATCCCAGACGTTTCAAGTGCCCTGTCCGGCGCGAATGTCAGGCTAATCCTGCTCACAAGATGTTCGAGATCAATGACAGGCTGTGCTCCGGAACTCCTCACGGTGAAGTCTCGTACACATCCGGCCATCGGCAGCCCCTGTTTCTTCCCATCCTCTCCCAGGAGCCTTACAGCCATCCTTGCCATGCTGCTTTCGTCCGTCCTCCAGTCTTCGCCTCCAAGCCCCATTTGGTCCCCGCAGTTTGCCACTGCATAGAATGAATATGTGCCGCCGCATATAAGAGAGAGTTTGATCTGTCCCGGCACTGTTTCCAGAAACTCCTGCTGGACGCATGTTCCATCGCGCCAGACAAAGATGCACATGTTGTCAATGTCATCACCGCTGAACATCGCGGAACGGGTGGTTTGCACATCATTCACCCCACTTCTGCATCTGAACCGCAGGCCTATTTCAATGGCCTTTTCCGCCTTCGTTGCGGGCACCGCCTCCAAGTCGGTCTTGAGACACCCGATGCACGCGTGAACTACAGACAAGAACATCAGCGTCTTGCCGAGTGCTGATAATCCTTTCATCATTAATCCTCCCTTATATGTATGTACAGTAATCCTGACTGATTTATAGGCTCTCCGGCTTCCATATAGACCATTCCCGTTCCGAGACCTCTTATGGTGAGGGTCACACCGCGACCATCCTCGTCAATCACATAATCATATATTCCACGCGCCCTGTCCTCCTCCAGTTCCTCGATGCCGACGTTAAATTCGGCTCCGGGAGGAGAAAATGTGCATCCGACATGAATTACGTCTCCGATGCTTGCTTCCATATAGCCTTCAGGCTCCATCTTGAAGCTAATGGCATCGGACAATGAAGACTTGTCAACTCTCCACCCGTTGTCTCCGAGCCCGTCCCCTTCTGGCCGGATGGTCACATGATATATGCAGTTTCTGTCAATGTTCAGGTCGTTCAGTGATTCTCCGAGATAGAATCTGTACCGGAGATAGTCGCCATTGCTGAAGTGTTTTGCGGAATTGTATTCAAGTTCCACCTCAATGTAGGAACATACTTTTGCCATGCGTTCTGATTCCGGAAAGACCTTTTCAGAGTCTTTTTCTATCTTTTTCGGGAACATTCCCTGTCGATTCTCTAACATATATAGGCTAATTTCGCCACTTTTACCATTTTCAAGCCCATCGTTAAGCACAGCGCATTCCCGATCGTCCCTGCAGAATCCGAGATTGAAGCATTCTTCAGATGCTTCGACTTTTGATTCGGCGAACACACGACATTTTTTCGGGCAGTTTCCTATACTTATGCCACGAACGCTCATTGTCACGTCTTTGTTAAGACGACTGCGGTCAATGCTAATCTTTATTCCTGCCATAAGCCGCTTCATCTGTATGCTGACGCTTTTACCTGCTCTGACGCCTTGTGCACACCCGCACATAGGCATTCCTGTGGAATAGTCATCTGGGTATGCAAGATGGAATTCAAGCGCATTTAGCTCTTCTATTGAACTGATATTCAGTCGATAGCCAAAGTTGGCGCAGACATAAATGTCGTATTCCCTGCCTCTGACCAAAGTCAGTTGACATTTATCCCCGTTGATAAATTCTGAACGTTCCATGAAACCATCTGCTGTGAATACGAAGACGTTCGCATCACGGATCGAATCCTCGTCTGGATCTAAGGCCTTGGTGGCGGTGCTTTCTGCGCTTAGAATTATGTCAGTGGGCACACGGTTTCCTTCAATGCGTGCCGTGCACCCGCTGACTCCCAATAAACACAAAATGGTAATTATAAAAAAGGCTAAAATGCCACAGTATAGTTTTCCTTTTCGTCCCATTTCTCTATTTCCACTGTAATTTCGTTATTTTCAAGTTCTATTGCCGTGTCTGGATCCTCTGTTCCACTACGTCTTAGCCGTACCTTTAGGCTATAGTAGTCGTTGGAGCGAATTCCTTTATCCTTTAGTGAGTTGAGGTTGATTGGCCAATACCAAGTCCGTCCCCGTATTTTCCCCTCAATGACAAGTCTCGTGAACGGACGCCCGAAACTTTCCTCACAGCTTTCGTTCGGATAGCAATAGAGCATCAACTCCAGACATTCTGGAACTGCCCCCACGGGTTTTTCGATATCCCTATACACGATTGAAGGGGTACGGAATTTTCTTATGTCGGCATCTTCTAGTCTTCCGTTGTTTATGAATCGTTTCCCTATTCCCTGTCCTCCGGTCATGCCGCATTCTGCATTGACATTCGTGAGATAGACCCTAATGTCATTCAGCTTCTCACCTGCGTACATTGTCCCGCTGAAGTCGCAGCTGAGTTCCTTAAGGCATATACGTGCCATGAGCGGTTTCATATGTATTTCGCAGCTTTCTCCGGCTTCGGTCTCTGCCATTCCTACCATGACTGGGAAGTCTTCTGACTCGTTTTCAAGATTGCTGCATGTCTTTGATAATTGATTCAATGAAAGCACGTTCTCCCATTCCGGAAATTCTTCAGGCGCGTTGCCTATTACAACAATAGTCTTCGCCCCACTTCCGGACGATACCGGAAGTTCAGGCATCGGACCATTGAAATGCATATACGAGTCCAACCGTCCAAACTTGTCCGAATTGTATACTAGGACATCATACCCACCAATGCTTGCATTTTCTTTCGCATAGTCGCTTATCTTGAGCGTGGTGATACTCCCTATTGTTTCTATGCTTCTTTCATGCGCAGGTGCGAAAATCTTTGAGCAGGAAAAGAAATGGGCCGGCAAGCAAGTGAGAGAGAGCAATGCCAAAAAGGGATAGATGACCCTGTGATATTGGCTAGTTATCGTCCGGCCCGTGATGGAATAATGTTGCATTATGTCTGTCGTTTTCATCTGTCTGTCGCTTTTGTTTGACGCGGCAAATCTATGACAGAGTTTCTGGATGGTTGCACAACATAAAAAAAGAAATGCAAAATTTTTCTTTTTTTATAGATCCGAAAGATTTTTTTTGACGTTGCAGTGTAACAATACTTCGTTAAAAA
>DJSA01000116.1 GCA_002438905.1 Bacteroidales bacterium UBA6346 | reverse complement strand
CGTATGTGACCGATGAGAAAACAAATATAGACCAAAAAGACAAACAATAGAATTACGATGGCGAACAGAATACCAAGAGTCCCGGTGAGGGAGCAGGACCCGAAGAGGAGGGCCGCGAACTTTGATGAAGTATGCTACGGCTACAATGCCGAGGAGGCGATGTTGGAGGCGACGCGTTGCCTGCACTGCAAGAACCCGCGCTGCGTGGCGGCCTGTCCGGTGAACGTGAAGATTCCGGACTTTATAGCGAAGGTGGTTGAAGGCGACTTTGCAGGCGCGGCCCAGGTCATAGCGCAGGACTCGTCGCTTCCGGCTGTCTGCGGCCGAGTGTGTCCACAGGAAACCCAGTGTGAGGGCTCCTGCGTGCTCGGGGTGAAGTTCGAGCCTGTGGCAATCGGCAAGTTGGAGCGCTTTGTCGCCGACTGGAGCCGGGAGAATGGCGCCGGAACGTCTGAACATGGGGGGCGTGACGCCTTGTCGGAGTCCTCTTCTGAACTGACTCCTGGGCTCAGAAAGCAGCTTGAAGGGAAGGTCCCTGAGAATGTCCATGACAAGGCTGTAGGGGGAAATGGCACGGCGGAAGGACGGCGGAAGAACGCTCATCGCATTGCTGTGGTCGGAAGCGGCCCTGCCGGTCTTGCCTGCGCGTCAGATCTTGCCAAACTCGGCTATGACGTGACCATTTTCGAGGCACTGCACAAGGCCGGGGGAGTGCTGGAATATGGCATTCCGGAGTTCCGCCTCCCGAAGGACACTGTCCTTGCCGCCGAGATAGCCGCTGTCCGAGCCCTTGGAGTTCACATTGAAACTGACGTTGTCATCGGTCGCACCATGACGGTAGACTCGCTGCTTGATAGGGAAGGCTTCGAGGCCGTGTTCATCGGTTCCGGTGCCGGTCTTCCGAAGTTCATGGGCATCCCCGGCGAAAGCCTTAATGGAGTCTATTCCGCAAACGAGTTCCTCACCCGCAACAATCTCATGAAGGCCTATCGTGACGACTATGCCACGCCTGTCAACGTCGGGCGCAGTGTCGTGGTGGTCGGTGGCGGCAATGTCGCGATGGATGCCGCCCGCACGGCTCTCAGGCTTCAGGGACTTAGGGTAGCGGGTTCTGCGGATGCTGAGTGTAGCAAAACTTCATCATGTGACGCGGCAGATATGACACCGGTGTCTTCGGGCTGCGCAGAAACTGTCTCAATCGTCTACCGCCGCACCGAGACTGAGCTTCCTGCCCGCCGCGAGGAGGTGCATCATGCCAAGGAAGAGGGCATCCGCTTCGAGTTCCTGACCAATCCTGTAGAAATTCTCTCTGATGACAAGGGCAACGTCCGTGCAGTGAAGTGCATCCGCATGGAGCTCGGCGAACCGGATGCCAGCGGCCGCCGCAGTCCCGTTGCAATCCCAGGTTCAGAGTTCGAGATTCCTGCTGACACTGTCATAATGTCCCTCGGAACCTCTCCTAACCCGCTGATTGCCAGCACTACGTCGGGTCTGAAGACCAACCGCCGAGGCGGTCTCGAAACTACGGACGATGTAGTCACCACCCATCCAGGAGTCTTTGCCGGAGGTGATGCCGTCACCGGTGCAGCCACTGTAATCCTCGCCATGGGAGCCGGCCGCAAGGCCGCCGCAGCCATCCACCGCTACATCGCCAATAAGGAATTCTGAGCGGTTTCAGCGACTTTTCTACGCAGGAAATTCTGCACAAATCTTAATTTATTACTTCGCGCAGATGCGGCAGAAGTTGCGGTAGTTCTCGAAGATCTTGTCGACGTAGGCCGTGACTGAGTTGCTGATTTTTGAACCGGACGACTCTGGCCCCGCTGTTTGAGGGCTTCCACCGATTCCCCCCTCAGAGGCTGCCGTGCTTGAGCCGATGTGTGTTCGAGATCCTCCTGCAATGGCTGCGGAGTCGATTTCCTCCCTTAGCCCTTCCACAGCAGCCGAGTCAATGTCCGCGTTGAGCGCCGAGTCGGAAATCTCGTCCTCCGGTGTGCCGTTGAGATAGCGAAGAACACGTGTCTCGCCGGCATTGTAGGACGCGAGCACATACCGCAGACGCTCATCTCCGGAGGCATACTTTCTGAACAGACGGTCCAGGCGTCCGAGATAACTCGCCCCAGCACGGATGTTTTCCTCCGGGTTGAGGACGTCCTGCACGTTGTAGACCCGCGCTGTAAGCGGCATAATCTGCATAAGCCCCCGAGCACCGGCACGTGAAGTGACATTAATCGCGAACTTCGACTCCGTGTAGATCACCGCCGCAAGCATCCTCCAGTCCCAGCCTATGCTGTCCGCCCATGCGCGTATTGTGTCATCGTAAGGGCTCAACTGCTGTCGTTCTGCGAAAGCCTTGTCGGGCCTGTAGGAAGACGGCATAAAGCGGAATCGTTCCAGCATCTCCGCGAATTCGTCCCGCTCCGTATATTCCTCGATCCATGAGTTCACCCGCCGCATCTCGGCCCGTTCCTCCCTACGCATTACCCAGCATAGTTCTCTGCTGATGGGGCGCGATTTAATAACGCTGTCGACATGGTTGGCATGCAGCACCGAATCGAACCTCGGCAGTACGACAATGTCCGCAGCCCCGTTCCTGAGCGAGTCCAGGCTTTTTTCCTTTTTGGTGAATGCTCGAATGTTGACTGAGCATTCATTCTCAGTGGCAAAATCCTCAAGCATCTCATAACTCAGCCCAGCATAGAGGAGGTTTCCCTCAATCTTGTACTGCCCGAAATCCAGCACGCACTCTAGTTTCCGACCCTCAAACGGATTGGGCGTCGGACGGCTTGAATAAAAAATCGCGCACCACACCCCCGCAGCGACAAGAGCCGCACCGGCAAGTCCTGCAAGGAAATCGAAAAGTTCCCTGTGGCGTTGTCTGATGTTACCGCTGTGTTGCATTCCTCATTCTGCCGTTGCTCCTAGCTCCTCCCGTAATTCCTCCGGCCGCACCACCTGTCGACGTTCCCGCACCGGAAACTCCTCCCGAGACGTGAGCCTTCCCGTTTTTATGTGATGAAATGTAAAATGGCCAATAGATGCCGATTTTTACGGCTCTCTGGGTGTAGATGTTTCCGTGGGCCGTGAAATAGTCGTTGGTCGCCATAGGCCAGCCCTGTCCCGCGTTCATGACCTTCACGAAAATGCAGGCCTTGAGCCATTGGATGTTGACAAAGGCGTCATAATAAGGGCAATTGCCATACTTCTGTTCCGCCTGGTTATACCACACTCCGAGCACAGGATTGTAGCCCTGCGCATTCCACGCTGTCGTGAAATAGGTGTTCAGCCCGATCTGCATCTCCATCACGTTCTTCACAACCGGGAACTGCAGATACCACCTCAGATTCAGTGACAGCATCGGAAGCGGCAGCACCTCGTTGTTTGACGAAAGCTGGAACAGGGCACGATTGTCGAGGTGTATCTTCCAGAAAGTGAAGTTCTTCTGCAGATATGCGCTCATAACGCTCATCGCCTTTTCGTTCTGCCGCACGATGGCCTTACTGTCATAATACAGATTGTTCGCGAGCAGGGCATATCCGAACGAAGCCGTCATCTCCCACTTCGGAATGTCGAGTTCACCGAGAATCTTCGTCGTCGAAGCCTTGCTGAAGTTATTGCTCCATTTGAAATGGTTCGTCAGGAGATTCTGCTGGTAGAAGTCGGGCTCCTTGAGACCGGTCTCAAAATGGATCTTGAGATCGATAGGACTGTATTTATCACGCCTGAACGGATAGAAACTGAACTTCATGTTTGCATCAACGCGGAAATCGTTGACCTCATATCCCGCAAAAGTGTAACGCCCTGTGGCATCCCATTCAACGTATCTCTTGATTTTTCCGTTCGCCCCCGCATAGGCATACACCGAATTCAGATATTTGTTCTTCAGTTTTCCGGAAAGGTACACGTCCGGATTGAAACTGTAGTACGATGCCAATTTATCACCGATGCCAACGTCAATCTTCGATAGGACCGCATCGCTCGCCCACGGCTGGAGTCTCATGAACACCTTGTTGTCGAGACGTAGCGTCCTCAGAGAGTCCGCAGATGCCGTCGGGTTGAGGTAGAATGCGTTGTTGTAGAACTGTGACGCCTCCGGATTCGAGGAATTTATTTCGTCGGTGTATTTCTTCGAGTATATGTCCAGAGTGCTGCTATGCCCTATGTAGGCCGATGTTATGTTCTTGTCGAGCGTGTCCGCGGAATATGTGAACGTGCTGTCTTTCTTCGACTTGAGCTTGTTGATGAAACTGAACGGGATGCGGAAGGTCTCGTCGAGGAAAATAGTGTTCTTTTTTATCTCGTTGGATGCGTTGTGCAGGTTAACCGCAAGTTCACGGGCATCGAGGGTGGTGTCGCGTATCATCGAAAGATCTGTGACGCCTCCGTTCTCGCTCTTCGTTATCTTGTTGTGTATGAACCCCGTGTGCATCATATATTTCTTGCCCAGATAGTTGAGACCAACTATGGTGTTGGTGTTGGTCACGTCCTCTCTCTGGAGCATTCCCTTGCCTCCGAACTTGTAGATTCCGAGGGTCAGGTTGAGTTGCGGAAGTATGTTCTGCGAGGTCCAAACCCTGACGTTCATCTCCTCCTTCTCGTCTTTCGCGAACAGGGTTCCCCAATAGGCAAGCTCGGTGTATGGAGTCTTCGTGTTGTATTGCGGAAGTGTCGACGCGGAGTAACTATAGTCGCGGTAAGGGGTGTAGAATATGGCGTTGTCTTCCTCCTCGCGAAGGAAGTAATTGTAGTACTGTGTTGCCGATCCGCTTACGCCCTGCCAAGTGATGTTCACGTCGCCCCGCAGCTGCGGCATCTCGTTGAACCAATAGTTGAATGTCGTGTCCTGCTTTATGTACTTGAACTGCTGGAAGTCCTGATCCACGTTCCAGAGGACTATCCTCTTGTACTGAAGCGAGTCCGGAAACGCGAAGGTCTCAAGGATGCGCGGGGTGTTCTCGCGGATGCTGTCCTTGTAGGCCTTGATGCTATCCTGACGGTGCATTATGCTGTCGCTTCGGCGAAGCAGTTCAGGGAGTTTCTGCTCGTAGTCGTATTTCTTGCGCTCCTTGCGGCTTAGCCCCCTGTACCATTTGTCGAAGGCAATCTTCGCGATTTCGGTGGAGTCCTTCACATATAGCGAGTCAAGTCTGGCAAGTTCGAGGGTGTCACCGGCAGCGAGCAGCGTGTCGCGTGTGTATGCGCGTGTGGCGGAGTCGCGCAGGGCGATGTAGTATTTGAACTTGAACGGATCCTTGAATTCAAGCGAGTCGGGGATGCGGATGGTGTCGGCCGGGTTTATGAGCAGTTCTTCCGTGCTGTCCGTTGGTGTGTCAAGACTGTCTGCCTTGCCTGAAATGCTGTCCGAGCGGGATGTCCTGACGCTGTCCGTCAAAAGGCTGAGGCTGTCGATTCCTGTTGTGGTGACGCTGTCCTTAATAATAGCGACTGAACTATCTGAGGGAAGGAGACTTTCGAGGGAATCCGCTGTCCTGCGCACCGGCACGCTGCGTCCCCCGTCGATTCCGAATGTCTGAAATCCCGCGAACGCCACGACCAAAAGCGGCAGCCATATTTTCTTAATTCCCTGTATTGTCATCTGTATTCCATCCAACCGGTTCAACCTTGAACCATTCACACTCAGTCCAGAAACGCAGCAACGCTATATCAGTTCAATACCTTCTGCCTTCATCTCTTCAAGAGCCTTCCTATGCCCCTCTTCGCTGACGTATGCAAGTGCCTTGGTGAGCAGTTTCACCTTGAACCCTGCCTTGAGCAGATCCTCGCAGGTGTTTCGTACACAGAACTCTGTCGCGATTCCGCAGACATAGACCTCCTTGACATCGAGCAGGTCAAGAATCTCTCCGAGCGACTGGCCCGCGCTGTTCCTGCCATCGAATCCCGAATACTGCTCGCACGCTCTGTCGCAGCCCTTGTCGAAAGTAAGTTCCTCGACAACATAAGGTTGCAGGCTCTTGTGAATCTCTCCGCCATGCGTCCCGGCAACGCAGTGAACCGGCCATGTTCCCCCGAATCCGACGAACGAACTATGGTCGGCCGTATGGTGGTCGCGGACGAACAGAACAGGGAACGTGTCGAGGATTTCCACATCTTTGTCTCCGTCCTGCGCTCCTGTGTTTGCATCGATGAAACGCAGCGTCTCCTTCACAGCGTTGTCCGCATTGATGCATGCAAGCGAGCCATCTATGAAATCGTAGAGTTCGTCAACAACGACGAGTGCCGTATTCCTTTCCATATATTGAGTAATATTATACGTCCCGATTCTCCTATCTCCGGAAGAGCCCGTCAGATTTCACGGAACTCATTTATTTCCTTCACGAGACGGTTGATGATTTCGAGTTTCTTCGCGCTGAGGTCGTCGGAAATGTCAACCTTGTAGTAGTGCGGATTTATCAGACGCCGCTCCGAAGGGCTGAAGTGCATCAGCGTGTATTTGTAGTATTCCCTCTTCTCACCGAGGCTGCGGTGCGGCGCAATCCTCTTCCCTTCGGCTATTGCCGGTATCTGAAGCGGGATGGCCGTGTAGCTGCCGGCAGGGAATGTCTTGAACTTGTAGCGGTCATATTCGTCATAGACCGTGATCTCTTCGCCGCGCTCGATTTGTTGGCTGAGGCTGTCGCCGCGAAGGCAGGTCACGTCAACCTTGAACACATCGCCTTTCTCCTCATCGTGTTTCATGAGACGGTAGGTTATCTGAAATCCCGGGTTTATGAGCTTGGCCTTGTCCTCAGAACGCTTGAGCACCGGAGTCCCGTCTATCTGCACGAGCTTGTAGACATTGCCGAAGCAAGGATTGGCCTTGCTCGTTGCAATCGCGTCGCCAACTCCGTAGCAGTCTATTGCCGCGCCCTGCCTCTCAAGGTCGCTGATGAGGTACTCGTCAAGCGAGTTCGTCGCGAAAATCTTGCAGTCCTTGAGCCCGTTGTCGTCGAGTATGCGGCGGCATTCCACCGAAAGGTAGGCGAGGTCGCCGCTGTCGAGGCGAACACCGTAGCCGAAAGGGTAGCCGTCATCGATTCCGTTGGCGCGGAAGGCCTTGATGGCGTTCTTGATGCCGCAGTGTAGCGTGTCGTAGGTGTCGATCAGTAGGATGAGGTTCTCGCCCTGATGAGTCTTTATGTAGGTGTCGAAAGCATCGAACTCCCCGTGAACGGAGCATCCAAAGGTCGTTACGTAACTGTGGGCCATCGTTCCCGTGGAACCGCAGCCGAAATAGACTCCAGTGAGGATGTTGGACGTTCCTGCGCATCCGGCTATGATTGCCGCCTTCGCCCCGTAGGTCGCCGCCCATGGCCCGTGAGCCCGCCTTGAGCCGAACTCGCTGACAGGGCGGTTGGTGCTGCGGCAGACTCTCGATGCCTTGGTTGCCACGGCCATCTGGTGGTTCATTATGCACAGCAGCGGAGTCTCAAGCACCTGAGCCTCAATAAGAGGCGCCTCCACGGTGATAATCGGCTGATTAGGAAAGGCAATCTCGCCTTCCTTCATTGCATAGACATTGCCCGTGAAGCGCATCCCCGCAAGATATTTCCGGAACTCGGCGTAGTCGTCGCCAGGGAGGAACTTCTCGAAGAAGGACTCCGGTTTGTCGCCCATCGAAAGTATCATCTCTACCACCTCTTCGGTTCCGCTCACGACTGCCCAGTTGTTGTTTTCCGGAGCGACTCTGTAGAACATGTTGAAAACGGCAATGGAGTCTTTCCGGCCGCTTTCAAAGAACGACTTTCCCATCGTGTACTGGTACTTGTCCGAGCAGTATGCTATGTCTGAAAAAATCATAATCAAATCGTTCGTGACGACAGCTCTCTATTCGAATTTTATCCTGTCGCAGTTTGACTTTTCACCCTCCTTTATCCTTATGCTGCTGATAGCCGCGACCGCCGCTACGATAATGCAGACGCACGCCGCATACTCGAGCCAGTATGCCCACGGACTCATCACGTCCATGAAACTTTCCGCCTCTCCGAGCCCGGGGATGCGGCTCAAGACAGTTGCGAGGGTGTTGTTGACGCAGTGCATGAGCATCGTGAGCTTCAGCGAACCGGTTCTGTAGTAGGCATATCCGAAGAGACAGCCGAGCAGAAACGCCGGAATTGCCTGCCATGGATTCATATGGATGATCGCGAAGAAAAGCGCCGAGAGCACAATGGCCCAGCCAGGCTTCATCTTCTGGAGCAACCCCCTGAGAATCATTCCCCTGCACAGCCATTCCTCAAAGAACGGCGCGAATACTGACACGCAGAGCAGCGTTGCCCAGAGCGGTCCTCCCATCATTTGCTCAAAGACCTTTTTGAGGGTCTCCGGCATCTGCGGCAGAATTACGTTGGATATGTCCGATATAAATGACGCCGCCACTGTCGCGATCGAGACAATGAGGGCGATGCACCAGCCGGAATATTTGCCGAAGTTGCTGCTGTCCAATGCAATGCCGTCTTCAAACATCACATTCCTGCGGCTTGCCGCCGATGCGAAGAGCATTGCTGGAATGAACATCAGTGGGTAGGAGATCAGCATCCCGTACTTCGTCGCAAAGTCCACCGACACTCCGAAAGTCAGGCCCATCGTGACGATGTTGCCGAGTATAGCTCCCAGCATGAACATCACAACGAGCCAGAATATTCCCGTGCCTCCAGGCACATAGAACGCATAAGCCCCGAAAAGGTCAAAGTTCTTTTTCTTCATCACTTGTATAACGGGGTTGGATATACTCCCTTCTCCGCAAACTCCTTGAACTTATCCACAACGCCCTGCCTGTCAGCCTGATAGGTGACGCCGAACCAGCGTGATGGTGTAGAAATCAGCTCGCAGGTCGCCTCTCCTTTCTTTATGAGGACATCGACGGCGTTCGGGATGTAGAATTCGGCCTTGAGATTGTTGATGTTCTCCTTGAGGAAGTCGACAAAAACCTTCTCGCTCTTTTCGAAATAGTCCGGTGTGAATCCCCACATGTTCATGGAGCAGAGCGCCTTGTCAGCGAGAATCACGTCCTCGCCCTCGCTGTTCGTAGCGTGGATCTTGCCATCTGCCTGGCGGATTACGTTGTGATGTTCCTCGACATGAGTGAGAAGACCGTGCTCATCGGCTGTTCCGATTCCGCGGGAAACGGTGCCCGAGTCTGAAAGCGTATTGTCAAGTTCGAAGCCTACGAGAGCATATTTGCCGGTTGAGCCTTCATGCTTTTTGAACCAGTCTGCAAGAACTTTGAATGATTCCTTACCATAGTAGTCGTCTCCGTTGATGACCGCGAACGGCTCGTGGATGACGTCCTTTGCCATGAGTACGGCGTGGTTGGTTCCCCATGGCTTTACGCGCTCCGGGTTGAGAGTAAATCCTGCCGGGATCTTGTTGAGTTCCTGAATCACGAAGTCGAACTGGAGCGGGGTTCCATCGAGGCATTTCACATGGCTGTATCTCTCCGCAACGTGTTTCTTGAAGTCTTCGAGGAAATATTCCCTGACGATGTACACGACCTTTCCGAATCCGGCCTGTACGGCATCGTAGATTGAATAGTCGATGATTGTCTCGCCGTTAGGGCCGAGTCCGTCCATCTGTTTGAGTCCGCCGTAGCGGCTGCCCATTCCGGCAGCAAGTACAAGAAGTGTTGGTTTCATAATTATGTTATATTTATTATGTATCCGTATGGAGAGTGACCGCCCATCGCAAAAAAGTGCGGACAAATCCCGATAAAATCTCACAAAAATAGTTAATTTTGCGCAGATTATCGGCAATGTCCGGCCAAAAACGACAAAAACAGCGCATTTGACATTGAAAACGGCATTTTTTTCTAAAGTCAGGGACATCTTCAGGGGTCCGTACCGTTCATTCGCATGGACGGTCATTGTTGTTATGGGCATATTCCTGATTGTGTGGATTGTCGGCCCAGGCAACACTTTCGTCGGGTGGATACGGGCAAAGAGGGACATATCATCAATGGAGCGTCAGATACGCGACTACGAGCGGCGTTCCGCCGAAATGGACAGCCGCATCAACGAACTCCGCTCTAATAGGGACTCTCTGGAGAAGTTCGCGCGTGAGAAATTCTATTTCTCAGCGCCCGGTGAAGATGTATATATAGTTGGCGATAAATAAACGAGAGTAGCCTATACTGTCGATGTCAAATAAAGGATGAAGTGCAAGGCGCACTGCGGGTTTTTAGCCGGAGCAACCTGAGTGGTTGTGAGGATTTAAAACCCGCATGCAACGAAGCAATTCGCCTTTATTTGACATCGACGGCGTCGAGAACATCGTGGACGCGGAGTATTGATGCTCCGGAGGCGATGGCGCGGCGATGAAGTTCCGTTGTGCGGGCGAGGACTTCGGGGGCTTCCGGGGTGAGGCCGAGTGGTTTGTATATCATGCTCTTGCGTGAGATGCCGACAAGAATAGGCTTTCCGAAGAACTTGAAATCACTGAGGTTGTCGAGAAGTTCATAGTTCTGCTCCACCGTCTTTGCGAATCCGAATCCCGGGTCAAGAATCCAGTCTCGGATGCCGAGGCTGTCCGCTTTCTGAGAAAATTCCCTGAAATAATCCATCACAGCAGCCGTGACTCCGCTTTCGTAGTCACACTTCGACTGCATGTCCGAAGGAATGCCTTTCTTGTGCATAGCGATGTATTCCAGTGAGTTGGCGGCAACTCCAGGCAGCATCAACGGGTCATCCTCTCCGGCGGATATGTCATTGACCGTCACTTCTCCTATCTCGTCGAGTGTCCTGGATATGATGTCCCAGCGGAACGTGTCTATCGAAATTTTCACACTCTGCGGCACGACCTCGCGTATCGGCTTCAGCACGGCCCGCAGTCTTTTCCACTCTTGCTCCGTGTCGACGCTTTCGGACCCCGGACGGGTAGAGCATGCGCCGAGGTCTATATACCCGGCGCCCTTCTCCACCATATCGGCGGCTCTCTTTACGGCCTTGTCAATCAGTACGTTGCCATCGGAGTCCATATTCCTGCTCCCCGAATAGAACGAGTCCGGCGTGATGTTCACGATGCCCATAATCTTCACTCCGTGCCCTGCGGCGTCCGTCATTTTCCCCTTGATATCCATATATCCCCAAAATTTTTCGTAAGTTTGCAGGCCGCAAAAGTAGTGAGTTTTCGGCTGACTTTTCAATGATGCGGAGTTAATTTTATCAGAAAAAGCGATGCTTATAGTTATAGAGGGACTCGACGGTTCGGGCAAATCCACGCAGGTCAGGAAATTACGGCAATATCTCGAAGAGTTGCCGCAGCCTTTGGAGTACATCCACTTCCCGCGCTATGACTCTCCGGTCTACGGTGAGCTGATTTCACGCTTCCTGCGCGGCGACTTCGGAACCAACGAGCAGGTGCATCCGCAACTCGTGGCGCTTCTCTTTGCGGAGGATAGGCATGGGGCGGCGCCTGAGATGAAGCGTATCCTGCGTGAGGGAGGCAATGTGCTGCTCGACCGCTATGTCTATTCTAACATCGCCTACCAGTGCGCTAAGCTCCGCAATCCCGATGAGGCGGAAGAACTTAGAGAGTGGATATGCAACACCGAGTATGGAAATTTTGAACTTCCGCGTCCGGATCTCAACATTTTCCTTGACGTGCCCATCGGCTTTGTCGAGAAGAAACTTTCTTCGGCACGGCGCGGCGGGGATAGGGACTACCTTGAAGGTGGTCACGACATCCACGAGGCGAACATTGAGTTTCAGAAGGCCGTGCGGCGCATCTATCTGAGACAATGTGAGTTGGATTCGCATTTTACACGAATCGACTGTTCGGACTCCATCGGGGGGATGCTTCCTCCCGATGAGATTTTCGGGAAGATACGGAAAGTTGTGGATGATGCCTTGGGATTGTGAACCCGTTGATTTGATCGTTTCTGAAGATTTCCTGTGATGAAAAAAGGCTACAATGTATTCCGCCGTTTCTGCGCATTTGTGCTCGGCGCGGTGTTCTTGATTTCGGGGATATTGAAAATTATGGACCCGGTAGGCTCGGAGTTCATAATGAAGTCCTATTTCAGTTTCCTGCACATCGGGTTTATGGACTTTGCCGCCAAGTTCATAGGCGTGGCCTTCGCATTGACCGAGGCTGTACTTGGGGCGGCTCTCATGAGCGGGGTGTGGAGAAAGGCCGTAGGCATCGCGGTCGTAGCTCTGACGACGTTCTTCACGTTGCTGACGCTCGTCCTGCTGATTTTCAACCCCGCGATGGACTGCGGATGTTTCGGCGAGGCGCTGCATCTGACTCACTTCCAGACATTTGTCAAGAACCTGATTCTCTGCGCCCTTTGCTGCGGCGCGTTCATCCCCATGCGTGAGCTTGACCGGCCCGTGAAGGTCAAGTATGTCTCCTTCGCGCTGTCAGCCCTCTCGCTTGTCGCCCTTCTTGTTTATTCCCTGATAGGGCTTCCTCTCAAGGACTACACGGCATTCGGACCAGGAGCCATGCTCCAGGCCGCCGCCGAGGAATACCATGACTTCACCGAGCCGGAGTTCATCTATGAGAAGGACGGCGTGACGCAGGCATTCGCTCTGGATGCCCTTCCCGACAGCAGCTGGACTTTCATCGATTCGCGCATCCATCGGGATGACTTCGCCGCCGGAGCCGTGCTGTCGCTGACCGATACCGAGGGCGAGTACTGCGATACTGTGGCCTCACAAGGTAATGTGCTTGTCATTTCGGCCTACAAGAAACTCTGCTGGAAACGGCTCCAGGGGATAGAAGGCCTCGTCGCCGATGCGCGCGCTGCAGGTATGACTCCGATTGTGCTTGTTCCATCGAGGGACATCCTTGATGCGGTCCTTGTCACGTCAGATGCCTTGGGCAGGAGTGTAACGGAGGGGGACTCCACTGCTTCGGATACCACTCTTCCCGAGTGGCTTGACGGCATAGTCTACTATTCTGACTACAAGACCCTTGCTACGCTCAACCGCTCCAATGGCGGCGCAACCTGGATTTCAGACGGTCAGATTGTCAGCAAATGGTCTTACATGCTCCGTCCGTCCCTCGAAAAGCTTGAGTCGGCTCTTAAGGGGGACCCGGCCGCCCTCGCCATCGAAACACAGTCAAGGGGCAGCCTGACCCTCCAGGCCTTCTTATTATATGTGTTCGCGATCCTATTGCTGCTGTAGACTTGGAATTTTGCATAACACAAAAAAGATAGTACATTTGAACCTTGAAAGCGACAAAATATTCAGAGACGCCATTTTAATATATGAATAATCTCAAACCGATAGTTGATGAGGAGAGACCGAGGGTCTATATTGAGACCTACGGGTGCCAGATGAATGTGAATGATAGCGAGGTGATACTCTCGGTTCTGCAGAAGAACGGGTATGCGCTGACGGAGGATATGGACAGGGCGGACGTGATTCTGGCGAACACCTGTTCTATCAGGGACAATGCGGAGCAGAGGATATGGGGACGCATCGAGCAGTTCCGGCTGCAGAAAAAGCGGAACCCGCAGGTGGTGATAGGAATCGTCGGATGTATGGCCGAGAGGCTGAAGGATAAGCTGTTAGAGAAGGTGGATCTGGTCGCCGGGCCGGATGCCTATAGGAGTCTGCCGGCGCTGCTGCGCGACATTCGTCCTGATTCTCCGCAGATTAACGTGCTGCTCTCCCGCGAGGAGACCTACGCGGACATATCCCCCGTGCGTCTCGACAAAAACGGGGTTTCTGCCTACATTTCCATAATGAGGGGCTGCAACAATGTGTGCTCCTACTGCGTGGTGCCCTACACTCGTGGAGCAGAGCGCAGCCGTGACCCGCATTCGATTGTGCGCGAGGCGCGTGAACTTTTTGAAAATGGTTATAAGGAAGTGAATCTGCTCGGGCAGAACGTGGATTCGTATCTGTGGAAAGAATGCCGCGATGGCACCGAGGACGTTTCGGGCGGTGATGCTGCCAAAGGTTCTGACAGTAATGCAAAGGGTGAGGTCGTGAACTTCGCAAAGCTTCTTGAAATGGTCGCGGCCATAAGCCCGGAACTCCGGATACGATTCTCGACGTCGCATCCTAAGGATATCAGCGACGAGGTCATCAGCACGATTGCCTCCCACGAAAACATCTGCCGCCATATCCATCTTCCGGTTCAGAGCGGTTCGAGCCGTCTGTTGGAGAAGATGAGGAGAAAATATGACAGGGAATGGTACTTGGAGCGGGTCGCAAAAATCCGCGAGGTCATGCCGGACTGCGGACTCTCCACGGACGTGATTGCCGGATTCTGCAGTGAGACCGAGCAGGACCACCGGGACACGCTTTCGCTGTTCGAGCAGGTGTGCTTCGACTCCGCATTCATGTTCCAGTACTCCGAGCGTCCGGGCACGCTTGCGTCAAGACACTATCCAGACGATGTCCCGCCTGAGGTCAAGACCGCAAGGCTGAACGAAATCATCGCGCTCCAGACGAAGATGAGCCTAAAGAGCAATCAGAAGGACATCGGCAAGACATTCCGGGTGCTCATCGAGGGCCCGTCCAAGCGCAATCCTGACGACCTCTGCGGACGTGCCGGCAACAACAAGATGTGCGTCTTTCCGTCAATGGCGGCCGAGCGCACGGCTCAGGGACTCGCCCCGTTGAAGGCAGGCGACTATGTGAACGTAGAGGTGGTTGACTGTACCTCGGCTACGCTTATCTGCAAGATAGTCTGAGGCGGTCACCACAATACTCCCGAGTAGGTCACAATACTCTTGGTCATCATCTGAGATGAGTTTTCACAAGAGAAAAGAACCGAGATGCAACAAAATGTAAGCAGAATACATCTGATTGCAGACTTTTTAATTTAGACCATTATGAAAAGACCTCTTATCATCGCACTCGTGGTCATCGCGGTTTCGACCGGTTTCATGTCCAATGAAGCTGCCGCACAGACCATTATTGCTACGGACAGCATTACAGCCGAATCGGCTACAACCGTTTCAAGGGCCGGCAAGGTTCTTTGTGTTGACGGCAAACGCCTTTCTGCCGCAGAGACTTTCGACTATGTCTCCGAGCGCTGCGGCCTGCCGTATGCCCAGAGATGGAACAACAGCGCGAGGATTTATGGTGTCGGCAAGGGACTGCTCATCAGTTCGGCGGTGACGATTCCGGTTGGCATCGCTTCCACCTATCTCGGGTTTGTCTTTACTGTCGCTGGGTCAATCGGAGCCACTGCGTCAGGCGTTGGTGACAATGAACCTAATCAAAGCTCTGTCAACGCGCTGACTGGTGGCGTGGTCATGCTTTACGGGGGATTATTTGTCGCATCGGTAGGCGTTTCCACCCTCATCGCTGGCGCAGTCTGCGTCCCGATAGGCAAGTCCCGCATGAACGACATCGTCGGCCGCTGCAATTCCGCAAACTCCGGCCGCAACATCACCATGAACTTCGGTTCCTGCCCTCACGGAGTCGGCATGACCCTGAATTTCTGACAGTTCCGTCAATTTCTCGTTTTTACTACGGCACACATATTCTCATAAAGTAATTATCATTTTATGATTATCATAAGATGATAATGAATGCATAGCTTTGCCTATTCGAGAGCCGGATTCGATGCGCGTGATTTGTAAAATTTGATTATCTTTGCAGAATATGAAAGGATTCGGACGACATATTGTGGCGGCTGCGTTGGCTTGTGCTGTTATGGCGCTGACAGGGTGCTCTGCGGTGAAGAAGGCAGCGGTCGACAAGCTGAAGGAGATTGAGGTGACTTCGTTCGCGGTGGAAAAGGTGACGCCGAGAGGACTCAAGGCTCTTGATGCATCGTTCTATGTCGGTGTGCATAACCCCACTATAAAACTGGAACTTACGGATGTCACGGCGAGACTCTTCTACAATGATTCGGAGCTCGGAAGTTTTGTTCTCGACCCGTTCACGATAGAGGGACACAAGGATAAGATATATCTTTTGACTGGACATGCGACGCTTTCATCTGCGGCCGCACTCTTCCAGGTCATCGGTGCGTTGGGCGGCTCTTCCGATGACTTCACGGTGCTGGTTTCGGCAACGGGAAAGGGACTTGGAATCAGGCGGGATCTGAGCCGGACTATGTCGCTGACGGAACTCTTAAATATGGTGAAACGATGAAGCGGACACTTCTTGTAATATTATTTGCCGTGATTGGCGGCTTTGTGGTTACTGCGCAAGATGTTGTTGTTCCCGAGGGATACACGGTTGCTGATTCCCTTGTCTATAGGACTGTGGCCGGTGTGGATTCGACTCTTGTCGGGAAGTCGGTGTGGAGCGTAATGCCGTCCCGTTCCAAGGGAGATTCGGCAGATGTCCGCATATCCCAGTCCCCACGGCTGAAGTCTGCACTTGACGACCAAATTGAGGTTAACCCCACCAGGACCATTACGGGTTATCGTGTGCGTATATTTTTTGACAACGGACAGAACTCTCGCAGTGAGTCCGAGGCTGTTCTCAAGAAATTCGAGTCTGCATATCATGGAATCCCTGTGTATCGAACCTACGCGAACCCTTATTTCAAGGTTACTGCGGGCGATTTCCGCACCCGTTCGGAGGCAATGGCGCTGCTTGTGAAACTGCGCGACGAATTTCCGAGGGCGCTCATGGTGAAGGAGAAAATCAACTGGCCGGCAGCCGATGCCGGATGTACATACGTTGTCGATACCGTGCGCGTTCTGCGTCCGGTCGTGACCTTAAACAATTAGGCCTATGTTGAGACAGGCATTGGAACAGAAGCAGCTTCAGAAGCTGTCTCCGCAGCAGATAATGACCGCGAAACTCATAGAGCTCCCGATTCAGAGCCTTGAGCAGCGGGTGCGTCAGGAAATAGAGGAAAACCCTGTGCTTGAGGAAGATGACACCAAGGAAAAGGAAAATTCCCGCGAAGTCTCGCTTTCCGACTACAAGGAAGACGATCCGATTCCTTCTTACCGTCTGCGTTCCGACAACTACAGCAAATACGACGACAGACCTAAGCGCGAGACCTTTTCAGTTCAGGAGTCCTTTCCGCAGAACTTGAAGGAACAACTTGATTTTCGTGACCTTACGCAGCATCAGAGGGATATAGCGAACTATATAATCTATAGCCTCGATGACGACGGTTACCTTCGTCGCGACATCGACAAGCTCGTGGACGAAATGGCTTTCAGGGCCGGAATAGAGACAACTGACGAGGAAGTCGAGTCATTGCTGAAGATAATCCAGACATTTGAGCCGGCAGGCGTCGGTGCCCGCGACCTCCGAGAATGCCTCCTAATTCAGCTGAACGCGCTGAAGGACAGCCCTGTTGTCGAGGATGCAAGAAAAATCATCAGGGATCATTTTTCGGAGTTTACCAAAAAGGACTTCAACCGCATAATGTCTCAGACGGGGATGTCTCCGGAGCGTCTCAAGACAGCGATGTCGAGGATTCTCAAGCTTAATCCAACACCGGGAGGGCAGGTCTCCGATGCCTACAGCGACCACACTCAGCAGGTTGTCCCGGACTTCGTGCTTGATGTCGTCGACGGGGAGTTCGTCCTGACAATGCCGCGCTTTTCCGTTCCTGAAGTGAAGGTTAATCATAAATATGCCGACATCCTCATGGAAGCCTCGAACTCTTCGGAAAGGTCGAAGAAGGAGGCCGCCTCGTTCGTGAAGAAAAAACTCGAATCCGCAAAATGGTTCGTCGACGCCCTCCGTCAGCGCCACACGACGCTGATGACCACGATGCAGGCCATACTCGACTATCAGAGAGACTATTTCCTCGACGGAGACGAGACGAAGATAAAGCCGATGATTCTCAAGGATATAGCCGACAAGACGGGGTATGACATATCGACCGTGTCACGCGTAGCCAACAGCAAGTACATCGAGACTCATTTCGGCATATTCCCACTCAAATACTTCTTCTCCGAGAGCATCAAGAACCAGGCAGGCGAGGACATCTCCACGAGGGAGCTCAAGAAGATTCTCCAGGAAATCATCGACGGGGAGAACAAGCAGAAGCCGCTCACGGACGACGAGATTGTGGATATGATGAATGCCAAAGGCTACAATGTCGCCCGGCGCACCATCGCCAAGTACCGCGACCAGCTCGGCATTCCCAAGTCCCGGATGCGCCGCGAAATACTTTAGTAAATGTTTCCCGTTGGCATAGATTCCGGTGACATGTTCGCCGGTGCAGGACTTGTGTTCGTTGTCACGGGCTTGGTTTGCAGTTTCATCAGGCTGCGGCACATGTGTCGTCCATTCTCGGAACACGAAGCCTACTTCTATCCGGCAAGAAAGCAGGTGGCGCTGTTCTATGCGGCCGTCGCGCTGTCTTTTCCCTACATTCTCGCCCCGGAAAATCCCGCTGTCTGGACGTATGTACGCATCTGGGGGATAGTCTATTACCCGACAGGCTTTGCCCTGCTCATCAGACGCTATTTCGACAATTTCGGGAAAGGGCGCAAAGTCCTGTGGGGCGTTTTCCTCGGCATGCCGACGCTCTTTCTGACTGCGCTTCTCTTGGTGCTCCTCACGGACGGCGACCTATGGATTGAAGGGCACAGCCGGGAATTGTGCATTGCGTCCGGGATGCTGGGGCTTGCTATAGCTTCCATAATGTTCGGGGTTCTCGTCTGTTTGAGACGGGCGGTTGATCGTTTCAATACGGATAATTATTCCAACGAGGAGGACTTTCCCTATGGTTTCGCGCGTATGATGGTCGTCATGCCTATTGCCTGGCTCATCGGGATGTGGGCGGTGTTCCTCACCGGGAATCATTGGGTGAAGTTCGCAGTGGATATTCTTGCGTCGCTGTGGATGGTCTTTTTCCTGTGCATAATCCTTCATCCTCAGCGGGTCAAGTTCCCGGAGGCGGTTGACGAGACGACGCGACTGCTTGGGCGTGAAAGCGAGGAGGAAATTATGGAATTGGAGAATATTCGCTGTCCGGACGGGAATGCCGGATGCGCCGAGGCGGATCCGGCGGTGCGTGAGCGGGTTCTCTCTGTGATACGCCGTCGCTTCCGGGAGCCGCACCTTCTGAAGAGTGAAGTCCTTCTTGACATCGGCAACGGGGACATCGGCAAGGCAAGCCGCTTCATCGCCGGTGTGGGCTACTACAGTCTCGTGAATATGTTCCGCCTCGAATATGCAAGACTCTATAAGGAGGCTCACCCTCATGCGAAGCAGGAAGAAATCGCGGAGGAGGCGGGATTTTCTTCAAGGACGGCCTACTACAAGGCGAAGAAGTATGTCGGTGAGATTGATCCGGAGATTGTGAAAGGGGTCTCGCTCGTTGATCCGGCGCATTGTCCCGCAGTATCGTCTAAATAGGTCTGAATTGACGTTAAGGGAACATTTTTCACCTTAGGGGAACATTTCTCGTGTGCCGCGCCTCTGAAAGGAACAAAACGGGACAATAAATTTTAGGAGAATATATTACCCCATCCTATCTTTGCCGGACGAATTTTAATATAGGTGAAATGAACGGCAAAAACATTGTTTTCCGGGCGTATTCCGCACCGGAGGTTTTCATTTGCGAAATATGTGCTGAACAGGGTTTCGCGGGCAGTCCGATGGGCGCGGCACAGAATCTTACACAGACTTATTGGGGCGGAGACGAGACTGCGGAGTATTAACGGCTTAATCTTGAAGAAATGAAAAGGAATTTTATTGCGGCGCTGACCGTTCTGGCAGTGGCTGCTTGCAGCAAGGAAAACATAGAAAATCATGGGCAGGAGCAGCTGCCTGCCGGGAATGTCCGCGGGATAGAAGTAAGCGCGGGTGTTCCGGAGGTGACGAAAACCGCAATTGACGGAATGCGTGTGCTTTGGGCAAAAGGTGACCAGGTGGGGTTTGTCGCGGACGAGGGGAGCGTTGTTTCAGGAGGCTCTTTCTGCACAATTAAGGATGAGTTTGACGGGAAAGTGTCGGCGACGATTATGGTGCCTGTCAAAGATGAAGCCGAAGTGATGGATGAGACAGCGATTGCATTCACGGCATATTATCCTTATTCTTCCGTGACCGCAACAGATGGCGCTCCGGTGGCTGAGATTGCCGCCGAGCAGGACGGCCGGACCGGGAAATGGGGCTACATGGCTGCGGTGTACTCCGGAACTAAGGCCGGACTTGTGAAGGACGGTCTGACGTTCGTGCATGCCTGCGCGTACATCGACTTCCAGCTCAAGTCAGAGGAACTCGCGGGATGTCCCGTGACGAAAGTGACGCTGACAAGCCTTGATGAGACTAAACCCTTTACGGGAGAATATGTCCTTTCCGGTGAGGCTGGCACTCTGACGGAATCCGCGAACGGTACAAGATATAATTATGTGTCTGTTTTAGACCCGGTTGCGGCTCTCGGCAGCGAGTTTCAGGGAAAGTGCGCCGTCGTGGCTCCTGTGGATTTGAGCGGGGCTAAAGTCAAGATTGACATCACTTACACCAAGGACGGCAAGAGCCTCACGCAGACGAAGGTTATTGATGGCAGCAATCTCATCGCAGGGCACAAGGTCACTCTTAAACTGAATCTTGACAAGACCGACTTCAATGTCATCTCATTTGAAGATGCCACGCTCGGCGAGGCTCTGGCAAAGGCGTTCGGCTCTGACGGCTATCTGACTATAGCTCAGGCTGCTGCGGTGGATTATGAGAGGATGAAAAGCTTTGTCTCTGATAATTGGCCAAAGGGCGGCGCATCATCATTCCATGAATTCCAGTATTTCTCAAATGTTACATCTGTTCCAAAATGGCAAGGCAAAACAATCAGGAAGATAACGCTTCCTAATTCAATTGCCGTCATCAAAGAGTATAGTTTCATGAACTCGGGATTGCAAGAAATCAACAATACATCCCAAGTCACTGAAATCGGATATCGGGCATTTAATTCTTGCTCCACATTAAAATCAATCGACCTTGGCAATGTTACCGCGATAGGAGACGAAGCTTTCAAAGGTAATTCAAAACTTGAATCTGTTGGAGATACAAAAAACTTAGCTGATATAGGTGAAGTTGCCTTTAGCGGGTGTTCCAGTCTGAAAGAAATAGATTTGAGCAGTTTGAAGACAGTCGAAAAAGGTGCCTTTAATGGATGCAGTGCTCTTGCAGGGTTAAACAGTTCACTCTCGGCACTGTCCGAAATTCCTGAGTATTTATTCGCCGGCTGCATGGAACTTAATGCAAACATCGCACTTCCTGCCGTCATCGGTGAAGGTGCTTTCAGCAATTGCAGAAAGATAGAAGTAACTCCGTCTGAGTTTGAAGATGTGACGTCAATCGGCAACTACGCTTTCTTGCAATGCTGGAAAATCAGTGGTGATCTTACCCTTAAAAAAGTTGAAACTCTCGGCAATCAGGCATTCAAAAATACAAAGATAACGTCAGTTGATATGACAGGAGCCCCGCTCGCCAAAATTGACGATAACTGTTTCTATGGCTGCACAAGCCTAACGACTGTTACAATCTCAGAAAATACCACTACAATAGGCCAGGGCGTGTTTACTGGTTGTGAGAATATTACTGAATATCATATACTGTCTGAAACCCCGGCAACATTAGATTCAAGTTCTTTCACAGGAACTGACAACTACGTGATTTACGTTCCGAAAGGCTGCTCTGCCGTCTATAAGGAGAAATGGACTGCCTACGCCGACCGCATTCAGGAAGAGCAGTGAGGGCTGTAATCGATTTTTGCGATAGCCGTGATAGGAACAATTCATAACCGCCGCTTGACAGGCCTGTGAATAGGTCTTACCTTTGCAGCCGTTAAAATTAGTGGTATATAAAGGTAGTATTATGAAAACGGCAATTTTTGTTTCTTTGGTTGTTATCTGTGTGATTGCCTCATTGTTCAACGCTTACGCAAAGGCTGGCAAACATTTCTCTTTCGGATTCAGGCATCACGGGAATGTGAGTGACGCGGTTGTCAGATAATCGATGACAAATCGGAAATATTAAACTATATTTGCAGGTGATTTTTGCCTGCATTTTTAGTTTTCGGGCATCCCAAGATTGACGCAACGATATGGAACTACGGCATCTACAGGCATTTGTAAAACTTACACAGACACTCAACTTCTCGGCTGCCGCCGCCGAACTCTGCATTACGCAGAGCACTCTGTCGGCGACCATAAAGCAGTTGGAAGACGACCTTGGGGTTGAACTCTTCACGCGCAACAGCCACGGCGTCGTCATCACCGAGGCAGGCGAGCAGCTTCTCCCGTTCGCGCAGGAGGCTCTCTATCAAGCGGAGAACTGCGTGAGCAGGATGTATGACCTGAGCAACATGAAGTGCGGTCGTCTGAAAATCGGAGTGACGCACTCATTCTCGCTGATGATGGTCGAGGCGATTCTGGAGTTTAACAGGCAGTACCCAGGCATTGAGATGGAGATCCACTACAAGACAATGGGCGAGCTTCTTGACAAGCTCATAAAGCACGAACTTGACTTTGTGCTGTCCTATAAGCCTTCCATAACCAGCCCGCTCATCGAGTCCCACGTGATTTTTGACGACAAGTTGTCACTCGTTGTCTCTCAGGACAATCCGCTCGCGTCTCTCCAGTCCGTGAAGGTGGAGGATTTGGCGAAATACCGGCTTGCACTGCCGGCCAAGGGACTTCAGGCACGAAATCTTTTGGAGGAGATGTGCAAGGCTCACGGAGTCGAGGTGAAGGCGGCTATTGAGTTTGATCTCATTACTCCGCTTCTGCGGCTCGTCTACAACAGCAATTTCGCAACGGCGCTCTCGTCCGCCTCCATTCAGTCCCACGACTACCTGAAGGCGATTCCGATTGACGCGGAGAACAACTTGATGGAAGGTTCGTTCCACATCCTGAAGGGAGCCTATAGGAAGAAGTCGGCCAAGGAGTTCATACGGATTCTGTGTGAAACGGATGCCGTAAAGCAGAGACGCATTGACGGACTAGAATAATTGAAAAATGGAATGGTTAAATAACTTGGTGTCGGGACAGGGCGTGGCACATTCGATAATAATAATCGCCCTGACAATCACGGCGGGACTGCTGTGCGACAGAATCAAGATAAAGGGCGTAAAGCTCGGCGTGACTTGGATTCTGTTCATCGGAATATTTCTCGGGCAGCTCGGATTCACCCTCGATCCGACGACCTGCCACTTCGTGAAGGAGTTCGGACTTATACTCTTCGTCTATTCAATAGGTCTTGAGGTCGGTCCGCATTTCTTCTCATCGTTCAAGAGCGGGGGAGTGACGTTGAACCTGCTCGCCACAGGCATAATCCTTCTCGGAACAGTTACGGCCTACCTGATTCACGTAATCACCGGTGAGGACCTCTTCGCGATGACCGGCGTTCTCTACGGCTCCGTGACCAATACTCCGGGACTCGGTGCGGCACAGCAGACCTTCTCCGACCTGAACGAGGGGCTCAACAACGCCAAATTCGCCTGCGGATATGCTGTGGCCTACCCGATGGGCGTGATGGGCATTATCCTCAGTGTCATATTTATACGAGTGATTTTCCGCATCAGCCTCGACAAGGAACAGAGGCACGACACAAAAATTGACCATGAGGCAAAGGCTGCGGTCGCGCAGAAAATCGAGTCTCCTGACGTGGGACCGGTGTTCCTCGGCATCATGCTCGGCGTGCTCCTCGGTTCCATCCCGATTTTCTTCCCGGGAATGTCCGTGCCGGTGAAGCTCGGACTTGCCGGCGGACCGCTTATCGTTTCCATTCTGATTTCCTCCTTCAGCGCCAAGGTAGGGCTTCGCACGAGCATCTCCCCCTCAGCGAACCTCATGATGCGTCAGGTCGGCATCTGCCTCTTCATCGCGGCGGTCGGCATCAGCGCCGGTGACGGCTTCATCGAGACCATCATGAACGGCGGCTACTGGTGGATTCTCTATGCTTTCATCATCTCCACGCTTCCGCTTCTGCTTGTGGCGGCGTTCGCGAGACTTGTCCTGCATCTTAACTATTTCTCCATCATTGGAATGATTGCCGGTGCCACCACCGACCCGCCTGCACTTGCCTACGCCAACTCCATCTGCGAGAGCGACGAGGCGGCGGTCGCCTATTCAACGGTCTATCCGCTGTCGATGTTTCTGCGAATCCTTGCAGCGCAGGTTTTAGTTTTAATTGCGTGAAAGAAACCGGCTCGAACCAATGTGTCCGAGCCGGTTTTTGGTTTTTTGAAAATGGTGGGATTATAATCCTATTATTTGGTCAGGTTGCCGACCTGGTCGAGGCTGAAGGCGAACCAGTCGGAGCAGTCCTGATAGCTGTATGGGATGTATTCCGCGCAGTGGACGAACACTAAATTGTTCTTCTTGTTGATGTAGATGTCCACTTTCAGCCCGTTGCCCGCTTCGGTCTCGCTCCAGTCCATCTTCGACGGGTCTGTCTTCAGGGCTTCGAGGATCTCGGCCTTGCGGCTTGCCGGAAAATATTTGGTCTTCTTGCAGAAACAAAGCCCCGAGCAGCAGTCCTTGTAGCCGGACTTTGTGGTGAGGAAAAGTACAACTCCGCAGAATGCGAGGCAGCATCCGAGAATGTTCACGCCCACGGAGGACGGGATGATGATGGTGACGACTCCGGCAATCACGAGAGCCGATGATATGATGATGTCGAGCGCATTGTGCACCCGTTTGAAGTCTTTTGTCATAATGTTTTATGTTATTGATTTTCAGATTACTTTGAGCATACTATTATGCCGCATCGGGCATTACGATGTCCGGAACGGACACACATCTTTCATTTCGGGAGGAAACAATGCCATTACGAATGTGCGAATTGTTATCCCGGACGAAGTGAGAGATCTTTTTTTTGGGGGGGGCGGCTCCTAAATCCGCAGTCGTTCGAGAGCGATGGCGGATGAAAGTCCGGACAAGGCTCCGCTCACTGGACTCGTGATGCAGTCCAGCATGAAATTGGCCGGACGTGCAGTGCAGACAGTCTTTCCGCTGCGGAAGAATCCCGTGCGCGAATGCTGCTGTGGGCTGTTGTTCCTCTCTTCCGAGAAATTGCGGACGCGGGAAGCCGTGTTGACGTTTCTCGCGGCAGAAAATTCGAGGCCACCATCATTCAGGGCTGTCCGGTTGCACCAGTCCGCATCCTCCCGTGCTCTGTCCCGAGCGCTGAAAAGTGACGATTGTGAATTGACTTGTTTTTCATGAGCGTCGTCATTTCCCAGTACAGCCTCCGCCCCGCGAGTCCCGGAGAGGGCAAACACGGCGGCAGCAATCGCTATGAGTCTGACAAATGCCTTCATGAAACTTTATAAAATCTTACAGTCGTGATGATTACAAAATCCGCAGCCCTTAGTAGGACTGCACTTGCAAAGGTAGTCTTTTTATTTTAAGAATAACCATGATTGTCTCACAAATGTCAGAATCCGGGTGCCAAAATGTTGTGGTGCGGCTTGTGGGTGGCGTTGGCTTCAAATTTGTTCGGAAGTCCTGCCGGGATTGAAATATTCCCGAAAAGAGTATAAACTTAAAGATTTTTGATTATGCTGGACTTTATTTCACAGATTACCGGCCGGGCAGCCAAGGCGGTAAAGAACTGGTGGCTGCTTCTAATTGCCGGACTTCTCGGCATCGCTGCGGGCGTCGCTGTTTTCTGTTTTCCTGCTGACAGCTATTACGCTTTCAGCATCCTGTTCGGAGTCACCATGCTCGTCACTGGCGTCACTGAACTTGTCGTTGCCATCAGCAGTCGCAACTGGTTCATGATGCGGGGCTACAACATTGTCGGTGGCATCCTTGACCTGCTTGTGGGCATCATGCTCTGCGTATGGCCTCAGGTCACGATGATGACGCTCCCGTTTGTTCTCGGTGTCTGGCTCATCTACCACAGCTTCATGATTATCGGTCTTGCCGGTGACATGAGCGCATTCGGGGTTTCCGGCTCCGGCTGGCTGATTTGCGGCGGCGTGCTCATGCTCCTCCTAGCCATCCTGATGGTTCTCAACCCGTTCACCCTCGGGGTCAACGTGATTGTGATTCTCCTCGGCATCGGGCTCATCGTTTTCGGATCCGTGCTCGTCGGCGCTTCAATCCGCTTGAGCCATGTGCATAACTACTTCAAGGAACTGGACGATGTCAATAATGTAGAGGAACAGTAAAAAGAATCGTACGCTTACGGAGTCTCGGGAACGGGCAGCGCCTCTTTCCCGAGGCTTATTGTTTTTTGCCGGAATAGATCATGCATCATTGTTTCATTTTTCCGTGTGCGCACACGGGATTTTCGATTTTTATTTTGTAATATTGCAGAATATTTTGAAAACTAACGTTTACTGACACATTTTTATGGAAAAAGTCTTCAGCTACATCATCGGTCTCGGTGCGGCCGTGATGATGCCGATAATCTTCACGATCCTCGGGGTCTGTATCGGAATCAAGCCGGGAAAGGCTCTCAAGAGCGGTCTGCTCGTGGGTGTCGGCTTCGTGGGGCTGTCTGTCGTGACGGGGCTTCTCACCAGCGCTCTCGGCCCAGCGCTCTCGAAAGTCGTCGAAATATACGGGCTCCAGCTCAAGGTGTTTGACATGGGATGGCCAGCGGCGGCTTCGGTGGCCTACAACACGGCGGTCGGTGCGCTCATCATCCCAGTATGCCTCGGAGTTAATCTTTTGATGCTCCTCACTAAGACTACGCGGACGGTCAACATCGATCTTTGGAACTATTGGCATTTCGCCTTCATCGGCGCCATGGTCTATTTCGCAATGGATAGCCTTCTATGGGGATTTTTCGCGGCAATAGTATGTTACATCATAACCCTCGTCCTTGCCGACCGCACGGCTTCCAAGTTCCAGGGATTTTACGATGGCATGGAGGGAATATCCATCCCGCAGCCGTTCTGCCAGGGCTTCGTGCCTTTCGCCGAGGCGCTCAACGCGGGGCTTGACAAGATTCCCGGGTTCGACAAGGTGAACATCGACGCGGACGGGATGAAGAAGAAGTTCGGTCTATTCGGCGAGCCGCTTTTCCTCGGAGTCATCATCGGAATCATCATCGGCTGCCTTTCCTGCCGTGGCTGGGGAGAGATCGTGGACAGGATTCCTTACATCCTTGGGCTCGGAATCAAGATTGGGGCGGTGATGGAGCTTATCCCACGCATTACCTCGCTCTTTATCGAGGGGCTCAAGCCTATCTCAGAGGCGACCAAGAGCCTGATTGCCCGTAAGTTCAAGGGTGCCGCCGGAGTGAACATCGGAATGAGCCCGGCACTTGTGATCGGCCATCCTACAACTCTCGTCGTGTCCCTGCTTCTCATTCCGGTGACTCTCGTGCTTGCGGTCGTGATGCCTGGGAACGAATTCCTTCCGCTCGCCTCGCTTGCCGGAATGTTCTACATCTTCCCGATGATACTCCCGATTACCAAGGGCAATGTCGTGAAGACTTTCATAATAGGCCTCGTGCTGGTGCTGCTCGGCCTCTATTTTGTGACTGACCTCGCGCCGTACTTCACGCTCGCCGCGCAGGATGTGTACGCGCAGACCGGCGATGCTGCGGTGGCCATTCCGGAAGGATTCCAGGGCGGTTCGCTTGACTTCGCCTCCAGCCCTCTCGCATGGGTGATTTTCCACCTCACGCACAGCTGCAAGTGGATTGGCATAGCGGTTCTCGTCATTTCAACGGCGGCGCTGATGGTGTGGAATCGGATGAAGATTGTGAAGATGCAGAAAACAACGTCCTCAGTTGCGGAGGACAACAAATAGGATTATATTTGCAAGGATTGTAAAAAACATTGGAATATGAAAAAGAGGATTATAATTGCGGCTCTCATGTCGCTTTCGGCTCTTACGGCCTTCGGGCAGGTGAATTACAAGGTTCAGACAGCCTGCCACCCGGATGACGTGAAACACTATGACACACAGCGTCTTCGCAGCGCGTTCGTCATGGAAAAGGTGATGGCTCCGGACGAAATCAACCTCACCTACACGCTCTACGACCGTCTGATTTACGGAGGCGTGATGCCGGTGAGCAAGACTCTCGTCCTCGAAACATTCGACGAACTCAAGGCGGAACATTTCCTCGACCGCAGGGAACTCGGTGTCATCAACATCGCGGGTGACGGCATCGTTACGGTTGACGGAAAGGAATACCCCCTCAAGTACAAGGAGGCTCTCTATGTGGGCTGCGGCAAGAAGGAAGTGACCTTCAGAAGCGTGGATCCACAGAAGCCGGCGAAGTTTTACATTAACTCTGCTCCCGCTTACAAAGAGTATGTCACTCAGCTTATTACTACGGATAAGAAGGCCGACCCGAAAAAATATGCCTTCGCGATTTCGGACCATTACGGAAGGATGGAGGATTCCAACGACAGGGTTGTCAACCAACTTATCGTCTGGCCGGTTCTGAGCCGCATCAAGGGTGGCGGGACAAACCAGCTTCAGATGGGGCTCACTGAACTTAACCCCGGTTCTGTATGGAACACTATGCCGGCCCACACCCACACGCGCCGTATGGAAGCCTATTTCTACTTCAATGTCGCCGAGGGCAACGCAATCTGTCATCTGATGGGCGAGCCTAAGGAGGAAAGGATCATCTGGCTTCACAACGAACAGGCTGTGACCTCTCCAGAGTGGTCAATCCACGCTGCTGCCGGCACCCGCAACTACACTTTCATCTGGGGCATGGGCGGCGAGAATCTCAATTATGCTGACAAGGACGAGATTCCTTATCTCGAAATGAGGTAGGTTATTCTTTTTTGAAGGTTTCTTATATGATAATAAACTCTTAAAACATAGTATATTATGGTAAGTTTTTCACTCGAAGGAAAGGTTGCGCTCGTAACAGGCGCATCTTACGGAATCGGATTCGCGATTGCAACCGCATTCGCTGAGGCCGGGGCAAAGATTGCTTTCAACGACATCAAGCAGGAGCTTGTCGACAAGGGAATCGCGTCATACAAGGAACTCGGCATCGATGCCAAGGGCTATGTCTGCGACGTCACCAAGGAGGAGCAGGTTCAGGAACTCGTTAAGAAAGTCGAAAACGACCTCGGCCCGATCAACATACTCGTGAACAACGCCGGCATAATCAAGCGCATACCGATGTGCGAGATGAAGGTTGAGGAGTTCCGTCAGGTAATCGACGTTGACCTCAATGCTCCGTTCATTGTGTCAAAGGCTGTCATTCCGTCCATGATTAAGCAGGGCGGCGGAAAGATCATCAACATCTGCTCAATGATGTCCGAGCTCGGACGTGAGACCGTTTCTGCATATGCTGCTGCCAAGGGCGGACTCAAGATGCTCACCCGTAACATCGCTTCCGAGTACGGCGAGTATAACATCCAGTGCAATGGCATAGGGCCGGGCTACATCGCAACCCCTCAGACCGCGCCTCTGCGCGAGCGTCAGCCAGATGGTTCAAGGCATCCGTTCGACGCGTTCATCGTCGCGAAGACTCCGGCCGCGCGCTGGGGTACGACCGACGACCTCAAGGGACCTGCGGTTTTCCTCGCTTCTTCGGCTTCCGACTTCGTGAACGGACATGTCCTCTATGTTGATGGTGGCATCCTCGCCTACATCGGAAAGCAGCCTAAATAGTTTCCCGAATGAAACGTTTTTCAGTAATTCCGGTTCTGTCCTGCCTTCTCTGCGCTTGCGGAGTGCAGGACAGAACTGTTTCTGTGGCCAATGAAACATTGGTTGACAGGCATGCGGAAACGGTCTCCGTGCCACTGGGAGAACTTGGGATTCGCGGACTCTCCGCCGAGAATGCCGTGGTGAGGCCGGTGGGCGGGGAGCAGATCCCGTCACAGGTCATAACCGATGCCGACGGAAAGCTTTCGCTTATCTTTCAGGCGGACGTGAAGGCAGGGGCAAGCGAGGAGTTTTCTGTCTCGAAGGGTGTGCGCGAGGCTTACGACACTCTCGTGAATAGTCGCTATGTTCCTGAAAGAAAGGATGATTACGAATATGAGAATAACCTTGTCCTCGGCCGTATCTATGGCCCCGCGCTTGAAGGACCGCGTACGTTCGGCCCGGACATATTCATAAAGAACACCCCCGCACTCGTGTTTGACAAATGGCTTGCCGGCAGGGACTTCCACCGCAACCACGGCGAAGGGATGGACTGCTACATGGTAGGAAAGACTCTTGGCGGCGGCTCATGTGCCCCGCTCGCGGATGGACGGATTTTCGCCGGGGACAACTACGCGACACACCGGCGTCTCTGCAACGGTCCTCTCCGTACAGCGGCCGAGTTCACCTGGCCCGAGTTTGACATCGACGGCTCGGCCGTGACTGTGAAGCGCAGTCTCTCGCTTGATGCCAACACGCGCTTGGTGCATTGGACGGCATCCTTCAACGCTGTCGGGAAAGACTCGCTCGACGTTGTCGTAGGCGCGGTTCTCCACGATGTTGTCTCAATAGTCTATGGCAATGACTACATTTCCTTTACGGAACTCGCGTCCGACTCAAGGGAACTCGTGAACGACGACCTCATCAGCGTCGGCCTCGTCCTCTCCGACCGCTTCAGTGCCGAAGCCTGTGAGCTCGATGGCCATGCGGTGCTTAAGTTCCGTGTGAAATGCGGCGAGACGGTGGACTACTGGACGGCGTCAGGCTGGAACAAGGGTGGCGTCGAAAGCCTTGATGCGTGGGATGAGTATGTGAAAGAGCAGGCTTATGCCGTGAACAATCCTCTGACTGTCGAGGTTCTGAAAAAGTAGTCTCGGCCGCAGTTCATAAAATGCTGCCTTGAATTTGCTGCAAAAAAGTGAATTTTTCTATTGCATATTAACAAATCCTTTGTACCTTTGCAATCCCAAATTTGGGGCAGATATTGAGATATGGTGTAATGGTAGCACTACAGATTCTGGCTCTGTCAGTGAGGGTTCGAATCCTTCTATCTCAACAAGGTGCCTTTCGCGGGCAAGACAACAATGATGGCGGGATAGCTCAGCTGGTTAGAGCGCATGATTCATAATCATGAGGTCCCCAGTTCAATCCTGGGTCCCGCTACAAAGGCAATGACGCTCCGGAAAATCGGGGCGTTTTTTTTATTTGCCTTGCAGTAGGACAACCGCCCAGACCTCACACCCCTCCATGCGCCCTACGAAACCTAGCCTTTCGGTAGTGGTGGCCTTAACGGAAATGCGCTCAACGGGGCATTCTAGGATTCCAGCGAGCGTCTTCCGCATCAGTGGAATGTAGCCCGAGAGTTTCGGAGTCTGCAGAGCAATTGTAATGTCAGCATTTCCTGTCTTGTAGCCCTGTGCCTTTACGAGTTCGTTCACGCGGGCAAGTAGGGTCTTGCTGTCAATAGCCTTGAATTCATCGGAATTGTCCGGAAAATGCTTTCCGATGTCTCCGAGCGCGAGGGCTCCAAGCATGGCATCGCAGAGCGCGTGTATTGCTACATCCCCATCGGAATGGGCCACAAATCCTGCGTGATTCTCTATTCTTACCCCGCCAAGCCACATTGGAAGTCCTTCTGCAAGCGCATGCACATCATATCCTTGTCCTATCCTTATATCTTCCATGTTTTCTGAATGTTAATTTTTAATATTTCGGGTAAAGAAAGATAACTCCCTTTGAGTTCGCGAATATAATGAAAAATGCGTAAATTTGCGAAATGTGCCTTTGCCGTAAATGCCGGGGCTTGGGGCACATTTATTAAGTGACGTTAGTTATGGGAATATTCAATTTTGGATTCTTCGGGACGCAGGAGCATCGTGTGTTTAACTACAGACCTCGTTATTACGACGAAGAGAAGGAGTCGCTGAAGGAAAAGTTCGGTGCGGTTGACGGATCCCGTGAAAAGTCTTATGTTCCCGGGTCTTATATAAGGGGAAGCCTGAGGAACGGACACTATTCGAAGACACGTGGCGCAAGCAGGGTGCAGAGGATCATCGGAATGGTGACGCTCGTTCTAGCCTTTGTTGTCATCTATCTGATTGCCAAGTACTATTCGTTACTCTTTGTGTAGTATGGACATAAGAATACTGCCGAGCAACATAGCGAACATGATAGCTGCTGGGGAAGTCGTGCAGAGACCGGCTTCTGTGGTCAAGGAACTTATGGAGAACGCTGTCGATGCTGGAGCGACCCAAGTCAGTGTAGTCATCAAGGATGCTGGCCGCACTCAAATTCAGGTCATTGACAATGGCTGTGGTATGTCTCCTGACCAAGCTGTGCTCGCATTTGAGCGCCATGCGACATCGAAGATTTCAACTGCGGAGGATCTGATGGACATCCGCACCTTCGGATTCCGGGGCGAGGCTCTAGCTTCAATAGCCGCAGTCGCCGAAGTTACGCTGAAGACACGCCGGGCCGCAGATGAGATAGGCTGCCAGGTGGATTTTGCCGATTCCAGGCACCTTTCCACAGTAGAGACGGCTACTTCGGTGGGGTCGAACTTTTCCGTACGGAACCTTTTCTACAATGTGCCAGCCCGACGCAAGTTTCTCAAGTCAGAGAGCGTTGAACTTAAGCACATAGTGGCTGAGTTCCAGCACGTTGCTTACACCCGTCCGGACATCAGTTTCAGTCTTGTTCACAACAACCGTGAATTGTATGTCCTGAAGCCAGTCAAATCTCTGAAATTCAGAATTCAGGATATTGTTGGAGCGGGCATAGCCTCGGAGTTGACCGACATAAGCGCGGAGACCTCAATAATGCGCGTTTCCGGATTCATCGGTCGTCCTGACAAGTCACGCAAGGGGTTGGGTAACCAACTTTTCTTTGTCAACGGGAGATATTTCCGCAGTCCCTATCTTCACAAGGCCGTGATGAAGGGATACGAGGGGATGATTGCCGAAGGGACGACCCCGACATATTTCATATACATAGAAGTCGATCCGCATAGTGTCGATGTGAACGTACATCCACAGAAGGCGGAAATCAAGTTCGAGGATGATTCCTTGGTGTTTCAGACACTCTATGCATGTGTAAGGGAGGCTCTCGGAAAGAATTCCTTCGGCACGTCTTCAATAGATTTCGATCTCGCCTCTGCACCGGAACTTCCTGCGGTAGGTAAAGATTTTGACGAATACCGGACGGTTTCAGAGCCCTCTATGCCGCAGAGTCGCTATAACCCGTTCGACAACGATGGATTTCAGAATCAGCCGGATCCTTTCTGCGGCTCCGGATTTGCGGACTTCGGTATGTCGGAGACTCCCGCACAGAAGAGTGAAGGCAATGGCTACGGGACATCAATGTATGTTGAAAAGAGCGATGATTATGGTAAACTTTTCGAGGATCGTTTCAGTCTGACGAACAATTTTATAACCATACATGACAAGTATATAGTCACAAATTCGAAATCGGGTCTGCTCATCGTGAACGCCCGCCGTGCTATGGAACGGGTGCTCTATGATCGTTTTATTCGCGGCACTCGGGAGGAAGGTGAAGATCGTCTTCCGCAGACGCTGCTTTTTCCGGTGTCGGTTAGAGTCGGAGTGGAGAATCTTCCCATATTGGCGGCAAATTCGGAACTTCTCAAGGGCTTCGGTTTTGATATAGCTCCGTTTGGAACGGATTCTGTGGTCGTCAATGCGATTCCTGCTGGATATTCATCAGAGGACGGGCGTGTGGAGGCTATGGTGGGTGATTTGCTGCTTCTGCTCCAAGATAACCATTCGGCGGTTTCTGAATTGGCGCGCTCTGATATGGCAGGTAAACTTGCCGTGCTCGGCGCTTCAGGCTATGACGGGGTACGAAATGCGGATGAAGCTAGGCGTCTTGTCGATGCCTTGATGTCAAGCTCTAATCCGGAATTCACGTCGTCGGGACGCAAGACCATGGCTGTGCTTTCTGTGGATGAGCTTGACAGAAAGTTTTAAAAATCAAATAATTGAAAACTTTGGCAAAATGAAGTTTAAATTCAACAACAGTGGACGGGGGATTTTCAGCGCAATGCCTCCAGTGACGGGGAACATAATCATCATCAATTTCCTGATCTGGATAATATCGGAGCTTCGTCCCGAATTCATGTACGAGACTTTCGCGCTGTTCTATCCGAAGTCTCAGTATTTCCATTGGTGGCAGTTTGTTACGCACATGTTCATGCACGGGAGTTTCTGGCACATATTCTTTAATATGTTCACCCTCTATATGTTCGGAAGTGTGCTAGAAAGGGTCTGGGGGCCGAAGAAATACCTGCTGTTCTATTTCGTGACAGGGCTGGGCGCGGCCGCCCTGCACACCGGCGTGGAGTGGCTTCAGTGCCTACATTGGGAGCATATCGTGAGCACGGGAACCGCAGCCGATGCTGTCATGGCCAACCGTTCCATACAGACCCTCTGCATGACCCCGACCGTCGGCGCGTCAGGCGCGATTTACGGACTGCTCCTCGGCTATGCCATGTTGTTCCCAGATTCTCTGATGACCCTTCTCTTTCCTCCGATAACGCTGAAGGCCAAGTGGTTTGTTCTCATATTTGCCGTGATTGAACTTTTTACTGGCGTAACAGGCATAGGTGGCGGCATTGCCCACTTCGCACACCTTGGAGGAATGCTTTTCGGCCTAGTCCTTATCCTCTATTGGAAAAAAGGGAACAAGATGTACACCTACTATCACAACTGATTTCCAGTTAACGGACAAGAGTAAGGCTTCAATGGCAAGAAAGGAAAAACGGCAGCGGAATCTTTTCGCAGGCATCTCGGCGGGCATGATTATGCTCGTTGCCGCTGCTCTTCTCTTGCTGTCCTACATATCCATCGTTGCGAATCCAGCGAAGGCTTGGTTCTTTTCGGTTTTCGGACTCCTATTTTTCCCTATAGTCATGCTGAATCTGGTGCTTGTTGTCTGGGCCGCATTACGTCGTTCTAGGCTTTTTCTGATTCCGCTGCTGACAGTCCTCCCCTCGCTTCTTTTTGTAGGGCGTTTCGTCCATTTCGGCAACCGGGAACAGTCTGAAGTTTCGGGAAAGTCTTCCTTCGTTGTCAAACTAGTGACTTATAATGTGGATCGCTTCTCCTATCATAGAGGAAAAATGTCATGCGAGGAGTGCTCCGATTCCGTCTTTGCCTATCTGCGTCGCCAGAATGCCGATATCATCTGCCTTCAAGAATATGTTACCGACAATCCTGCGCGTCTGAAATCACTCATGCGCTCCCTTATGCCGGGATATCACATTGAATACTACCTATTCAAGGGTCGCGGGCTTTATTGCGGAAACATGACGCTCAGCCGGTTTCCGGCTCTCGGCAAAGGGAAGGTTCTTTTCGAGAACAGCCGCAATCTGGCCCTCTACTCAGACTATGTTGTCGGAGGTCGTAAATTTCGCGTATATAATTGTCATTTCGAGAGTTACGCAATATCAATGTCAAACATATGGAAATCTGTGACTGGGGATAGGGATGCTTGGCAGAAGACAGGGGATAAATATCGCAAG
Organism: Bacteroidales bacterium UBA6346; assembly: GCA_002438905.1. Classification (GTDB taxonomy): domain Bacteria; phylum Bacteroidota; class Bacteroidia; order Bacteroidales; family UBA932; genus Cryptobacteroides. The sequence continues at coordinate 6,087 of DJSA01000116.1, read as the reverse complement.
TCCATCATCCGGCGTCCAAAACAGGTTAACGATGTTCTTGCCCACATTGAGGATAGCCCAGTTGAGGCTCTTGTATGCGGCGATTTCAATGACAACCCGATGTCATACACCTATCATCGAGTAAGTCACGATCTGAAGGACACTTTCGTGGAGGCTGGGCATGGTTTCGGTGCCACTTATTCTGCATTCTGGCCTCTGCTTCGCATTGATTATGTGTTCATTCCAGAGGATTGGAACGCAGTGGATCACTGCACAGACCGAGTGAAGTTTTCGGATCACTATCCTGTTGTGACGGAGTTTGCTGTTGTGAAGTGATCAATATGAATTTTTTATGTAGAGGAATATGACTGATTATAAAGAAGAAATGAAAAAGGCCCTGGATGTCCTGCGCAATGGCGGGATAATCCTCTATCCTACTGATACTGTGTGGGGACTTGGCTGCGATGCTACGGATCCCGAGGCAGTGGCAAGGATTTATGCCCTGAAGCACCGTTCGGATAGCAAGTCGCTGGTTCTGTTAGCCTCGAATGTGGATATGATTTGCCGCTACGTCCGGGAAATTCCTGAAATAGCGGTGCAGTTGATTGAGGTTAACGACAAGCCAATGACTATAATATATCCCGATGCCATCCATGGTGTGGCCGGTCAGCCAGCCGAAAGGCATTGTTTGGCGTATAACGTTGTGGCCGAAGATGATACGGTGGGAATACGCATCCCAATGATGGCTTTCTGCCGAGATCTTGTCACCGCTCTCGGGCGTCCTCTCGTCTCCACTTCCGCGAACATATCCGGTGAACCGACTCCTAAGACGTTTGCGGATATTACTACGCCTGTGATTGACGGGGCTGACTATGTGGTTGATCGCTCTCTGGAAGTTGGGGCAACGAGGCAGGCTTCATCAATCATCAAAGTAGGGACTGACGCCTCTATAGAGATAATCAGGAAATAGTGCGTGATGTGCGGTCGAAAAATTGGACAAGAAGGAATATATCGTGGAACTATTTTATTCTGAAAATATTGACGGGAACATCATCCGCCTTGACGAAGAGGAGTCCGGCCATTGCGTCCGGGTTCTTCGCCATCGTGCCGGAGACGAAATAGACATCATCGATGGCAAGGGAACCCTTTTGCATTGTCGCATAGTCAGCGACCATCCAAAGGCAGTGGAGGTGGAGGTTCTTTCTCGTGACGTGAATTGGCACAATCATCCATATTGTCTAACCATGGCTGTATGCCCTACCAAGAACATTGACCGCTACGAATGGTTTGTCGAAAAGGCGACAGAGTTGGGTGTTGATGTGGTTGTGCCGGTCATCGGGGAGCATTCGGAGCGACGTGTTGTCAAAACGCAGCGGCTTGAAAAGATAGTGCTTTCGGCAGCTAAACAGTCTCTCAAGGGGGCGATTCCCGCAATCGCAGAACCGGTAACTGTCAAGGATTTTATCTGCTCGGAAAATCCGGATTCAATTAAATTGATTGCATGCTGCTTCGAAGATGCCGGCCATCCGCGTCGATCCGTGAAGGAGGCGCTCGCGGATTGGCTTTCAGAGAATTTCTCGGCATCAGCAGACGGTGAACCGGAGGTATATGAGAAAAACGCTATGCATAAAGGTCTGACAACCGATGCGCATATCCCAGAAATAGTCATCCTCATCGGCCCAGAAGGCGATTTCTCTTCAGAGGAACTTCGTCTCGCGCTGGGGCATGGATACATCCCCGTGCATCTCGGACCTTCGCGGCTGCGCACAGAAACAGCCGCTCTGCTCTGTGTGGAGGAAGTCTATTCGGCTTTGGCGTTGTAGTAGTGAAATAGTGATATCTAATTGAAGAAGAAGCGATTGACGATTGTTTGGTGATATGGGAACCATTCTGAGTGTCATATATGTTCTGTTGGTTGCAGTGATTTTCTACGCACTGCTCAAGGAGCGTCGCGACCCCGCCGAGACACTCGCATGGATACTCATCATTCTTGTCGTTCCTGTCGGTGGTATGCTCGCCTACATACTTTTCGGACGGAGTTGGCGTAAAAGCCGGCAGTTCAGTTACAATGACGACACAGTCTCTAGGTATCTCGAAAAAATATCTTCTGAACAGTTGACGGAAATTTCCAAGCCCGAGTATTCCGCACTTGTAGAACGAAGTTTTGTCACGCTGCTTCTCAACAATGGTGATGCCGCTCTGACTCTGGGCAATCGTCTATGGATTCTCAACAACGGCAGCGAGTGTTTTCCCGCCATGTTCGAGGACCTCGGCAAGTCTGAGAAATTCATTCACATCGAGATTTTCGGCATTGAAAGCGGTGAACTTTTCGAACAATTGCTTGGAATCCTTTCGAAACGAGTTGCCGCGGGAGTTGAGGTCCGTGTGATTTTCGACAGTGTCGGAAGCCGTGCACTTAAGATTCGTGATGTAGAGCGTATGCGCAAAGCCGGAATTGAGGCTTATAGTTATATGCCTGTCTGGCTTCCACATTTCGCAAACAAGTTCAATTATCGCAATCACCGCAAGATTGTCGTTATCGATGGCAAAATCGGCTATACTGGCGGCATGAACATAGCTGACCGCTATCTTCACGGCACGAAGCGAGGTGTGTGGCGCGACACTCAGATTCGCCTTGAAGGCGGCTCGGTCACCATGCTCAACGCTGTTTTCATAAATGACTGGTCCTTCGTGACGGATGGAGAACTGCTCTACGACATGAAATATTTTCCAGTACAGCAGATTAAGGAGACTCTTCCAATTCAGATTGCGACCTCAGGACCCGATTCCCCGCACGCGACCATAATGCAGGCCTATTTCGCCGCCATAGGAAGCGCGCGGCGCTACATTTACATTTCTACCCCGTATCTTCTTCCTAACCAACCGATTGTGACAGCTCTTAAGGTCGCTGCGATGAGTGGGGTCGATGTGCGTATTCTCATCCCAGTGAGAGGTGACAATATGGTTGTTGCTTGGGCGGGATACTCCAACATAGACACGCTCCTCGATTCAGGCGTGTCAATATATCTCTACAAAAAAGGGTTCAATCACTCGAAGTTCTTCGTCATAGATGATGAACTCTGTTCCATCGGTTCCGCGAACCTCGACTATCGCAGTTTTGACACGGACTTCGAGGTTCAGGCATATATATACGATAGGAAAATAAGCACAGAACTGAAGGGCTATTTCTTAAAAGATCTGAATGACAGTGAACTGATTACCAGTGAAACATGGGAACATCGTTCACGCGTGAGCAAAATCATGGAACCTATAGCCCGACTCTTCGGCTCGTTGTTTTAATCGGCGGGATATAAAGAAAAATCTTCTTAAAAATTCTTTTTATGTTCATAGGACTTATTTCGGATACTCATGGGGTGTTTGACGCTCCTTTCAAGGAATTTCTCTCACCTGTGGATGAAATCTGGCATGCTGGGGACTTCGGTGGCGGTTTCGAAACGGCTGCGGAGATTGCGGCATTCAAGCCTTTGGTAGGAGTCTGCGGAAACTGCGACAACTACGACCTGCGCTATGACTACCCCATTTACCGATTCTGGGAGTGTGAGGGGATGAAAGTGCTGATGACCCACATCGGCGGCTATCCGGGAAAGTACGACCATAATGCCTATGCGCTTTTGATGCGCTACCAGCCTGATATCTTTGTCTGCGGGCATTCTCATATCCTCAAAGTGGTCTATGATAAGCACTTCAATATGTTGGTGCTGAACCCGGGAGCGGCCGGCATTCAGGGATTCCACATTGTCCGCACTGCCCTGCGCTTTCACATTGACCAGGGAAAGGTCCATGATATGGAGGTCTTCAAATTAGATCGAGAGCAGTCGTTGGTGCGGCCATAATGTCAGAAAACTTCCCATATGGGTCCATAGTGTCAATGTTTTGAGAAAAATTGTATAAATTTTCAAGAAAAATATTTGCTGTTTCGCAAATTATATGTACTTTCGCGGCTCGGTAGGAAAAAGGTGATTTTTAGTGATCAGCGTATTTCTCCAAGTGGTATTTGTTTAATTAAATCGTTTTTCAGTATTATGAAAAAGGTATTTATGTCTTTGGCAGTTGTAGCTCTCATGCTCGCTACCGTGTCTTGCGCCTGCAACAACAATCAGAAGAAGGCTGAGGCTACTGAGGAAGCAGCAAAGACGGAGTGCTGCGACTCTTGCTGCGCGGCTGCAGATTCAACCTGCACTGCATGTGACAGCACTGTCGTTGCCGAGTAATTCGGTTTTCAACTGCAAAAGCGGCTTTGTTCCGCTTCAAAGATATTGTCTCTTAAAGGAACAATATCTTTTTTTTATTTAGAAACCTTCAAAAAAAATAACCTGCTTATTCTTTTTCATGTTTCTTATGTTAGCCCGCTTTTTGCTATAAGCAATGGGTTTGCTAATCAAAATTTGAGAGATGATAAAATTATATAAGAAACTTTTCGGTTTTCGGGAGAAATATGTAGACACGCTTGCCAAGTTATATGATTATTCGACAACGTTCTACGACCACAGACCGATGTCTGAGATGCTCGGAACAGATCTGAAGTATACCTATGGGAGCTTTAAACACAAGTGTGATGAAATGTCTCGCAAACTGTCGCAGTATGGCATCGGGGCAGGGGATAGGATCGCGATTTTGTCATCAAATACTCCGAATTGGACTGTGGCCTTCTTTTCTGCGGTGGCCTTTGGCCGTATAGCCGTGCCGATTCTGCCGGACTCTTCCGAAAATGAGGTGACGAACATACTCGAGCATTCAAACTGTAAAGCCATATATGTCTCGAGAAAATTTCTTTCCAAGTTGAATCCGGAACTTGTCAAAAGACTCACCATGGTCATAGACATTGACGATTTTTCTCTTATACATGTGGATGACAATGCCTTCACCTGCGATGGACGTACAATTGCCCCGCAGCCTGATGACCTTGCCACAATAATCTATACCTCCGGAACGACTGGGAGCGCCAAGGGCGTGATGTTAAGCCATAGGAATCTCTGCACGAACATCGTCATATCCTACCATGCGCATAAGACCGATGAGAAAGACGTGTGGCTGTCAATACTTCCGATGCCACATACCTACGAGATGAGCATAGGCATGCTTTATCCTATTTTCGTAGGCGCAGAGGTCTATTATCTTCAGAAACCTCCTACTGCCACGGTGTTGCTTTCTGCCCTCAAGAAGGTCCGGCCGACAGTCATGCTTTCTGTGCCTCTTATTATAGAGAAGATGTATAAGGCGAGCATCCTTCCGACCATTCAGAAAAGCCGCGTCCTGAAATGGATGCATAGGCATATGGCTTGCATACTCTATTGGTTTGTAGGCCTGAGACTTAAAAAGACTTTCGGCGGGCATATGAGGTTCTTCGGAATAGGCGGTGCAAAACTCAATCCTGTCGTGGAGAAATTCCTGAAGAAGGCGCATTTCCCCTATGCGATCGGCTATGGCATGACCGAATGTGCTCCGCTTATATGCACAGCCGGAGTGAAGCAGACCTATGTCGGTACCACTGGAGGTGCTGCATATGGTGTTGACGTCAAGTTGATAAATGTCAATCCAGCGACAGGCGAGGGCGAGATTGTCGTTAAGGGTGACAATGTGATGCTCGGTTATTACAAGGATCCGGAGAGGACAAGGGCCGCTTTCACGGAGGATGGCTGGTTTCGTACAAATGACCTCGCATCCGTTGATGAGAAGGGACGATACAGCATAAAGGGACGTCTGAACAATATGATTCTCGGACCTTCCGGCGAAAACATATATCCGGAGGAGATCGAGAAGGTCATAAATGATATAGATGGAGTTGACGAATCTCTTGTAGTGGAACGTGATGGCAAACTTGTGGCACTCGTGCAGCTCAATAGCAATGTCCTCGACTGGAACCAAGAGAGCGAGGACCATTTCTTCGAAAAACTTGAGGCTCGCAAGCAGGCGATTCTTAACTACGTGAACAAGAAGGTTAACCGTTCTTCCAAGGTTGCAGGGGTGGAGGTGGTCAAGGAACCATTTGAGAAGACTGCCACACAAAAAATCCGACGTTTCAAGTACCGCGACGGATCTCCAAAGTCTAATGAGGGGAAGGATACGCAGTGACGGAGTGAAACGGAG
>DJSA01000075.1:9986-24080 GCA_002438905.1 Bacteroidales bacterium UBA6346 | reverse complement strand
GATGACAAATTCATAAAGAAATGATGCTATTGTATAAGTCTGATTATAAACGAAATCGTGGGGGGGGGTATGTGCTTCGCTTTCTTATGTTTTTTAGAATTTACCAGAAAACGGATAACGTTATAATCAAGATTATTTGTAAGGTTTTCCTGCATCGATATCGGCTGAAATATGGCCTGGAGATTCCTCCGGAGACGATGATAGGCAAAGGACTTTACCTTGGACATGCTTTCAACATAACAATTAATGGTCAAGCTGTAATCGGAGACTGGTGCAATCTGCATAAAGGAGTTGTGATAGGCAGAGAGAATAGAGGCAAACGTGAGGGTGCGCCTCGGCTTGGAAATCGAGTGTGGGTGGGCATCAATGCGGCAATTGTTGGCAATGTTCGAATCGGCGATGATGTGTTGATCGCGCCTTGCAGCTATGTGAATTGTGATGTGCCTCCGCATAGTGTTGTGTTTGGAAATCCGTGTATTATAAGACATAGGGACAATGCGACAGAAGGATATATAAACAATGTGGCAGAATGAAGAAGATATTATGTTTGATTGATACACTTGGAATGGGCGGTGCAGAAAGGCAGATTATAGGCCTGACCCTATTGCTCAAAGAAAAAGGATATCACGTTGATTTGGTTACATACTATGACCATGACTTTTATGCAGAATTGGTTGATCGATATGGCTTGGGGTCAGTAACATTGCATACCAAAGATAATAAGTGGTCTAAACTGAATGCTGTTCGAAAGTTTATAAAACGTGCCGGTGGTTATGATTGGGTGATAGCATACAAGGATGGTCCGACCATGATAAGCTGTATGCTGAAGATGCTTGGCGTGAAATTTCACCTGATTGTCTCTGAGAGAAATACTAGTCAGAGTGTCGGTTTCCATGATAAAATTAAGTTCCTGCTCTATCGCATGGCTGATTATGTTGTGCCTAATGCATATGCGCAAGAAGAGTATATTAAGCAGAACTTTGCAGTGTTGGCTGCCAAAACAGTCACTATAACCAACTTTACTGACACAGACTATTTTCGCCCTCCAATCCTGAGACCCTCCAACGACAAACTTATCATCATGACTGCGGCCCGTGTCGCGAGTCAAAAGAATGTGCTGAATTATTTGGCGGCTATAAAACGATTAAAACTTGAAGGATACGCGGAAAAAGTCCATTTCGTATGGTATGGCGATGTGCAGACAGGTGAGGAAGCATATGGACAGGAGTGTAGGTACAAGCGCGTTGAGATGGGATTGGAAGATATGATAGACTTTTATCCTGCAACTACCAACATTGTGGAGGAATATCAGTCTTGCGATGTGTTTTGCCTGCCCAGCCTATATGAGGGCTTTCCCAATGTTATTTGCGAGGCAATGAGTTGCGGGAAGCCTATAGTTTGCAGCCGAGTATGTGATAATCCATATATTGTTTGCGAGAATAAGAATGGCATATTCTTTAACCCGCTTGATGTTGATAGCATAAGCGCCAGCTTGAGACAAATGATAGAAATGCCTGAACAAGAACGACAGGCATGGGGACAAAAAAGCAGGGAGATATCTGAGACACTTTTCTCAAAAGAGGCTTTTGTTCAGAAATATATCGGTCTAATCGAAAGTAAATGCTAATATGGAGGATTATGACGTTTTGGTGATAGGAGGGGGAAATCACCATAATGCGCTTGGAGTGGTGCGTGCATTGGGAAGATGTGGCTATTGCGTGGAATTGATTACTATAGGCAACTTACGCAAGAACTATATTGCAAGCAGCAAATACGTGTGCAGGCACTATGCTTTGGGTGCTATAAAAGAACTTTCAGCTTATCTGCTTTATCGGAAACCCGTAAATAAGAAAGAGGTAATCATATCATGTGCCGATATTGTGACAGAACATCTGAACAATCACAGTGATCGACTTTCGCAGAGGTACATACTCCCCGGAAATCCATTTCAAGGCCATATGCTAGATTTGATGGATAAGACCACGATGGTAGGGATGTCAGCGCTTCATGGCATCAATGCTCCCCAGATTTGGAAACTGCCGGAAGATATAGACAAAGTGACTTTTCCATGCATCACAAAATCGTATCTGAGCAGTCATGGGGGGGGCAAGGCTGATATTGTTGTATGTCGAAATCGTGAACAATTAGATGCATTCTTGGCCGTCAATAGTGATGAGGTGTTCGTTCAGCCTTATATTGAAAAAAAAGAAGAAGTCCAATTTATAGGATGTTCGCTCAACGGAGGAAAGGATATCATAATCCCTGGCATGACAAAGGTGCTGCGCTCCCAACCGAACACAAACACAGGGTTTTTGGAGTATGGTCCGATAGAACCATTTTACCGCGATATTGTGGAGCGTAGCAAGGCTTACCTTCGTGATTGTGCTTATTCAGGTCTATTTTCAATAGAGTTTATAAGAGGGATTGATGATAAGGTTTGGTTTCTTGAAACAAACTTTCGCAATGACGGAAATGCTATATGTGTTACGGAGAGCGGTGTCAATCTGCCGGTTATCTGGGTTAAGGCATGCTTGAATGAGGACTATCATTCAGAATTGCGCACGCCCAAGCATATTGTCGTGATGCCGGAGTACCAAGATTTCAAGTTGGTGCTTCAGCGCAAACTTTCTTTCACTCGGTGGTTTGGAGATCTGCGCAGGACTGATGCTTTCATGGACTATGCAAAGGATGATAAATGGCCATTCTTTCAGTTTATCATAGACAAACTGAGACCTTAATGAGCAATAAATATTTAATCCGTTTGGATGATGCTTGCCCTACGATGGATGGGGTAAAGTGGCAGAGGATGTTTGATGTCCTTGACAACTATGGTGTGCATCCGATGGTAGGCATCATTCCTCACAATGAGGATCCTCAGCAGGAGATTGATGCTCCTGACGCGGAGTTTTGGAACAAAGCAAAATGCTGGCAGCAAAAAGGCTATGCCATTGCCTTGCATGGCTACAACCATTGTTATATATCTGACAATGGCTTAAAAGGGCTGAATCCTCTTTGGGAGCGTTCTGAATTTGCCGGTGTTCCGCTTGATGTGCAAAAGCAGAAGATTCTTGACGGATTCAACATCCTCATAAGACATGGACTGAAACCAAAATATTTTTTTGCTCCCAGCCATACGTTTGATGGGAACACTCTCATCGCTTTAAGGGAATGCTCTGACATCCGCGTCATCAGTGATACAATAGCCACGAAACCATACAGATCGGAGGATTTCGTCTTTATACCTCAATTGGGCGGACATTGTTCAAAAATTAGGATACCGGGAGTTTGGACCTTCTGCCTACACCCTTCGCTGATGAAGGATGAAGACTTCGTGGGCACGGAGTCTTTCTTACAGCGGAATGGTGATGAGTTCATCACGTTTGATGATATTGATTTAGAATGTGTTGGGCCAAAGGATGCTTTTAGCCGCATTTTGTCGCGAATATACTTTATCCAAAGGACAATCAGAAGAATAAAATGAAGATACTGCACATAATAGACAACTTGTCAATGGGAGGTGGCCAGAATCTTCTGATAGGTCTGGCGGGCAGGCAAAGGAGATTGGGGAACAATGTGACTGTGCTAGCTTTGGAACCATGCGAAGATTCACTTGTAAAGGATAAGATAGAGGCGGAGGGTGTGGTCGTTTCGGTATTATCCCGAAAGGTTTCCTTGCATAATCCGCTTCAGATCTTTCTGATAGTTCCGTGGCTTCATCGTTTTGACGTTGTGCATGTCCATTTATTCCCAGCGTTGTATTGGGTCGGCTTTGCTAAGCTCGTGTCTTTTTCACGGACTCCGCTGGTGTATACGGAGCATTCCACAAGGAACCGCCGTAGAGAGAACCCGGTACTGAGGGGCGTTGATGCTTTTGTGTATAAGCATTGTTATGACATGGTAGTAGCTTGTTCTGACAAGGCACTGGAGACGTTCAAAAACTTCTATCCCAATGTTAGTGAGGTCTGTGCTATAAATAATGGTATAGATGTCGCACAATATCGGAATGCTAAGCCATACAGCAAGAGGGAACTCTTAGCAGTGCCCGAAGATTCATTTATTGTGACTATGGTGGCCCGTTTCATGTTCATGAAACGTCAAGATACTATCGTGGAGGCTATTCAGAAATTGCCTCCAAGGTTTCATGCTTGTTTTGTCGGGAGCGAGCCATCCGATGAAGGGCTGCTGAAAGTCAAGCAGCTTTCGGTACGACTCGGAGTTGCTGATAGGATTCACTTTCTTTATTTGCGATCAGATGTACCGAGGGTACTGAAGACTTCTGATGTGGTCTTGATGTCATCTGAGTATGAGGGGTTGTCACTTTCCTCAATTGAGGGGATGGCGGCAGGCAAACCGTTCATAGCCACGGATGTAGACGGACTGAGGGAAGTCGTCAAAGGGGCAGGGGTGCTGTTTGAACTTTATAATAGCGAACAACTCGCTCAAATTCTGTTAAAGTTGGGATCTGACCGGGACTACTATAGTAGGGTGTCCAGCCTATGTCAAAAGCGTGCTCAAGAGTACGATATTTCCAATATGGTTTCTTGCTATATGATGATCTATCGAGAAGTTCTGAATAAATATGGACAAACGTGCCAAATATAATTAGTTAAGCCAATATGAACGATTATCGTGATGTCGCCTTCCAATTGTTGAGGGTGGCATTGGGAAATGTCGACCATGTGGAATATGATCCAGTCTTGGTTGATTGGCAAAGGGTGCTGGAACTTGCCTCGCGTCAGGGGGTTGCCGGAGTTTGTTTTGAAGCATTCTCCAGGCTCCCAGAGTCGGTACGCCCCAATGACAAGTTGTTTATCAAATGGTTGGGGCATACACTTCTCCTAGAGGATAGGTATAATCTGTATAGGGAGGTAATAACGCGTCTTTCGGATGTGGCGCGTGGTCTTGACATGAGAGCACTTGTACTGAAGGGCTATGGCTGCTCTTTGAATTACCCCCAGCCAAAGCATCGCCCATGCGGGGACATTGATATCTTCTTGCTAGACGATAATGGCAGTCATTCTGACCGTCTGATGCAACGTCTGGAGATTTATCTTGAGAAAAAATACGGCATCAATGTGAATTATCCAAATGGCCATCACTCTCAGTTTATGTTCGGAGGTTTTCTGGTTGAGAACCATTCCACGGTGTTGGATGTAGATGCGCACAAGTCAAGCGTATATCTGAATGGACTTTTAGATACTCTGGCTGCTGCGGCCGAGCCTACGATTATCGGGAACTCTGAAATCTGGCTGCCATCCGTGAAGTTCAACAGTATCCATTTGCTGAGGCACATGGCAAGTGATTTCGCTTCTGTAAGAACCACCTTGAGGAACGTTCTTGACTGGAGTTCTTTCGTCACGATGAATACTGTTGACTGGACTTTTGTCCGAGAGGTTGCACGGAGGGCAAATATGCATCGTTTCCTCGATGCTGTTAATGCTATCTGTGTCACTCAGTTTGGTTACCCATCCAACATATTTCCCATTGAGGATATAGATGAGAAACTGACTAAACGGGTTTTAGATGAGATTCTCAATGGTACTGATGCAATAGTTTTTCCATCAGATGAAGGATCGCTTTGGGATAGAGTGACTTACGACCTCCTGAAGACTCGCAGGATGTGGAAGAATCGCTGGAAGTACAGCATAGTGTATGACGAAAGTCTTTTTGAGTCATTTCTGTGGAAGGCGCGGTATAGGATGAAAAATCGTGACGATAAAAATAGATTTGTAAACAATGTATGACGTTAAGCCTAAGAATTATAAGCTATTCATAGTTGTAAACCAGGACAGGTTTTTCCTGAGCCATAGGCTTCCGATAGGCGTGGCTGCCAAAGAGGCCGGATATGATGTGACCATTATCTGCGAGGATACCGGGTCATTTGATAAGATCGCAGAGGCCGGTCTGAAAACTATAAATCTGCCGATTGACAAGGCAGGGATGAATATCAGGAAGGAACTTCAGACCTTCTGGTTTCTTTACAAGGCTTTTAGAGATCAGAAGCCGGATATCATCCATCTTGTCGGCCTGAAGACAATGCTGTGGGGCAGCCTTGCCGGCAGATTGGCCGGTGTGAAGTCCATGGTCAGTGCCGTATGTGGCCTCGGGGTGCTATTTGATGAAAATCATAAGGATTCATTTATTTCACGTATAATTCTGAGGGTGTTGAGGGGTACACATAAGGGCGATAATGTAAGAGTGATCTTCCAGAACAATGATGACAAGAAGTTGTTCTTGGACAAAGGGGTCATAACTAGTGACAAATGTGCGTTTACTAATGGTTCGGGGGTTGATCTGACCGATTATGGTTATTCTCCAGAGCCCGAGGGCGGACCTATAAATGTGATTTTTACCGCGAGAATGGTGGAAGAAAAAGGTACTTTGGTTCTTATAGATGCTGCCCGTCGGCTTGAACCTAGCTATAGGGACAAGGCCTGTTTTCTGCTCTGTGGTGGACTGGATACAAATCCCCATGGGATCACGAGAGAGAAACTTGAAACTTTGTGTGACGGTGCGTACATCCAGTGGCTAGGGTATAGGTCAGATGTAAAGGAACTGCTCAGACGGTCTCACATAATGGCTTTCCCCTCATGGTATCGCGAGGGCTTGCCTAAGTCTGTGATTGAGGCCGAGGCATTGGGGCGTCCTATTGTGACTACCGATTCAGTCGGATGCCGGGACACTGTGGTTGATGGATATAACGGGTTCATAGTAGGCCTCAGAGACCCTGCGCAATTGGCGACCGCGCTGAAAATGCTTATAGATGATCCGTTGCTACGGAGGAAAATGGGGCGAAACGCCCGCGAATTTGCCGAAAGGAAATTCGATATAAGGGATGTCGTCAATGTTCATCTACGCGTGTATCAAGAGTTGTGTGATAGCTAAAAATCTTGCCACGAGGTGTTATAGATGGCAGAAATCTTTGCTCCGTTGTCACAACCAAAAACCACAGAGGGGTGTCCTTCAAAGAAGAACACCTCCCATTGGCAGCAAGGATGCGGAAATAGAAACTAACATAAACAAGTCAAAGAATAGCCCTAAGAATCCCTATTTCTTACGGATATATCCCTTGACCAACTCTTTCTTGCCATTGCGGATCCTTGTGTAAGGCGCCATTCTGGTTTTTGTTTGATCCTTTTTCGTGTGGCCATTTTCAACCACGATTGTTATTGAAATCTTTTCCATTTAGAATTAATACTAAATAGGTGAGAATAGAATCAAGCCTCATGATTGCTAGACCATCCTGCTGTAAAAAACAAAAAGAGCAACTGATAGGGACAATTGCTCTTTTAAATCGGAAAAAATTTCATTTGAATCTTTCGCCTCGACCCTACAATATTAATTCACGACAAAGATAATCAAAAAATCTGCCAAGACAGACAAATTATTGAATTTTTCTGACACCGTCTCCTGAATCATAGAACTCAAGCCTAAAATCAGTATATGCATACCTATCAGATGATTACAACAGTACTCGTCGGCTCGTTGGTGGCCTTCGGCGCAGTGAACTGGATTTATTTCAAGACTCTGACCATTGCTTTTCGGAAGAAGCTTGTCGACAATCCGGAGGCCCGCAAACTTCAGAAACGGCCGGTTCCGGTGGTCGGGGGAATTGCCGTGTTCTTCGGGCTGTTGGCCGGTTTGCTGGCAGCTTCGGTCTGCCATCACGTTCTCATGCCGGTTCTTCCGCATATAAGCCTTTTTCCTGTTCTTTGTGCAATGGGGATAATGCTTTATGTCGGGGCGATGGACGATATTGTCGGATTGACTCCGCTTGCGAGAATCGTGATTGAGACGGCGTCGATTCTGGCGCTTGTTTTTGCGAGCGGGATGTGCGTGGACACGTTTCGCGGGATGTGGGGCATCGGGGCTTTCAGCTGGTGGCTTGCAGTGCCGCTTACGGTGTTCGCGGGGGTCGGTATCATCAATGCCATCAATATGATAGACGGCGTGAACGGGTTGTCGAGCGGGCTGTGCATCATCTGCTCCATTCTCTTCGGTGTCGCTTTCATCCGCCTAGGAGATGTTCCAAATGCCGTTCTGGCTTTCACTATGGCTGCGGCCGTGATTCCGTTCTACATTCATAATGTCTTCGGCCTTAAGTCGCGGATGTTCATCGGTGATGCCGGCACGATGGTGATCGGAATCCTGATGACCTGGTTCCTGATATGCCTTCTGAGCAGCAGGAATGATGCTGCCTATCATGAGGCCGATGACCACGTGAATCTGATTGCGATGTCGCTTGCAATCTTGTCTGTCCCTGTGTTTGACACGCTGCGCGTCATGACGATGCGTGTTCTAAAGGGCAAGAGCCCGTTTCGGCCGGACAAGACCCATCTGCATCATGTGTTCGTGAATGTAGGAGTCAGCCATTTCATTACCGGCTTTGTGGAAGTCTCTCTCGGCCTGGTGATTACAGGAATATGGGGCGTGAGTGTCCTCTGCGGCGCCGGTCTTGAACTCCAACTATACATTGTTATCATCGCGTCTGCACTCGGCGTGTGGGGCACATATATCTTTCTGCAGCACCATATCATCCATCACACCGAATTTCTCCACAAGATTACGGGCTTCAGCGTCCGCACCCATCTTGGGCGTACCGAATGGTGGAAGGCCATCACGCAATGGCTTGATGCTCCGGGCGACTATTCCGATGCCGGTTTTCCGGAGCCGCAGCCAGCCGCGCAGATCCCCGTTGGAGGCCGGAAAGACTACGATGAGGGCAGTCTCAAGGAACAGGATCGCAAGCGGCTCCTTGACTATATGAAGGGCAAGGCCGAGGTTCATGTTGATGACCTTCTGGAGAATAGCGGCGCCGACCGCCTTCGTGTCTATCCGATTTTGGCGGAAGAGACGGAGGCTGGTTTTGTCGTGACCGTGAAGGAGACGGGGTGGGGAACTCCGGAGATTGTTGCCTTAAAAAGTGAGGTGTGACAATGACCTATCTACAGACGTAACTTACAAATAGCCCCTGTCGTGAATCACTTCGCGGCAGGGGCTTTCTAAAATCATTTTTATGATTTGGTGTTTTTCGGAGAGACTTCCTCAAACCCCCACGAGGGAATTTTGAAGTCTCCCCAAAAAACAGCCCGCATCACTGCGAGCTGTTTCGGTTAGTAGTGTAGTGTTTTAATTATTAGTGGTCAGCAAGCTCTTCATAAAACAGATTATGAAGAGATGAGTGGCCTTAAACGTTACATCTCGTTTAAGACATTGCAAATATAGGGTTTATTTTCTAATAACAAAATTTTATCGCACCTTTTTGCGGGCAAGACGCCATTTTATTTCTCAAGCAGGTACGGACGGAGTCTTTTTGTTCGCTCCAGGGCCTGTTCGTCCTGCCAGGCCTGAATCTTCTTGGGGTCACCGCAGAGCAGGATGTCTGGGACCTTCCAGCCGTTGAAGTCAGCCGGACGGGTGTAGATCGGCGGGGAGAGCAGGTCGTCTTGAAAACAGTCACTGAGGGCCGAAGTCTCGTCCGAAATGGCTCCCGGAATGAGTCGCACAATTGCGTCCGCGAGGATTGCCGCCGGTATCTCGCCACCACTGAGAACGTAGTCTCCGACTGAAATTTCCCTCGTGACGAGGTGGTCTCTGACCCGCTGGTCGATGCCCTTGTAGTGCCCGCAAAGGAGGATAATGTTGCCCTTTAGAGATAGTTCGTTGGCTATTCCTTGGTTCAGAACCTCGCCGTCCGGGGACATATATATGATCTCATCATACTCTCTCTCCGCGCGGAGTTCCTCTATCATGCGGAAAATAGGTTCAACCATCATCACCATTCCCGCGTCGGGCCCGTAATTGTAGTCATCGACCCTTTTGTGGGGCCCGAGTCCGTATTTCCTGATGTCGTGGACGCATATTTCCACGATTCCCTTCTTTCGTGCTCGTCCCACAATCGAATGGCTCAACGGGCTGTCGAGGAGTTCGGGGACTACGGTAAGTATGTCGATTCTCATCTGCTGGTATTTTGAACATCTGCTCCCTATTGGTGGAATTTGTTGCATTTTCAACGTTTCGGGAATATTCATGCTGCAAATTTAGTGTTTTTTACTTAATTATTAATATATTTGCAGGCTGGACGCGCTTGTGCGCAAAGATTGGTCGTGCCTATAAATATAAACTTAATACTCCAGATTATGAGTGAAGAGATCGTTCCTGAGGTAAATGCCTCAGATGTAGAGCCTGAGGTTCGGGAAAATGTGGCGGAGCAGCAGCCTGTGACTGAAAATCCTGCAACGGAGAATGCCGAAAATCCTGCGGAAAGTAATTCTCATGTGCAGGAAAATGAGGGGGAGGAGACTCCGGACTATCAGAATATGTCGCTTGCGGAGCTTGTTTCAACGCTCCAGAAGATTGTTTCGAGCGATATGAGGATGTCTCTGTCGAAGAATGTCGAGACAATCAAGACAGCCTTTTATAAGAAGTTGAGCAAGGAGAAGGCGGATGCTGTGGAAAAGCTTGCAGACGTTGCCGATGCTGCCGTCGGGGCGGTCGAAAGTCCGTTTGCGGCAATAGAGGATGGATTCAAGTCCGTCTATAACGAATATAAGAAGGAACGCGCAGAATTCAATGAGAAACAAGAGAAGGAACGCGAGCATAATCTTGAGTTGAAGCGGAAGGTTATCGAGGATTTGAAGGAACTGCTTGACAAGCAGGAGGATGTGAATGCTACTTTTCCTGCGTTCCGTGAGCTCCAGAACCGTTGGAGGGAAATCGGGCCGGTGCCTGCCACAGCATTCCGCAACATAAACGAGACTTATCAGCTCTATGTCGAAAGGTTCTATGATATGGTGCAGATCAACCGCGAACTGCGTGACCTCGATTTCAAGAAGAATCTTGAGGTGAAGGAAAAGTTTTGCGAGGCTGCAGAGAAACTTGCGGAGAACGAGAATGTCGTGGATGCGTTCAAGGAACTTCAGAAGTTGCACGAGCAGTGGAAGGAATACGGGCCTGTTGCGAAGGAGTATAGGGATGAGATATGGAACCGCTTCAAGGCGGCCACGTCCGTGATAAACAAGAAGTATCAGGGATTCTACGAGGACATAAAGAAGCAGCAGGAGGAAAATCTCGCGGCGAAGACCGCCCTCTGCGAGAAAGTCGAGGAGATTGCAGCGAGGGAAGTGAACGGCTCGAACGAATGGACTGCCTTCTCGAAGGAGATTGAGGAGTTGCAGCAGGAGTGGCGCAAGATAGGCTTTGCCTCGAAGAAGGAGAACCAGAAGATATATGACCGTTTCCGTGCGGCCTGCGATGCCTTCTATGCACGCAAGAGGGAGTTCTACTCCGAAATAAAGGACAGCCTGAATGCCAATCTTGAGAAGAAGATTTCGCTCTGTGAGGCTGCCGAGGCCTTGAAGAGCAGCACAGAGTGGAAGAAGGCTTCCGATCAGTTCATCGCTCTCCAGAAACAGTGGAAGGAAATCGGGGCAGTACCTCGCAAGAAGTCTGAACAGATTTGGAAGCGATTCCGCGGTGCCTGCGATGAGTTCTTTGCCGAGAGGGACAAGAATGCCAAGCCGGAGAATGATTTCCGTGGAAACCTTCGGGCAAAGCAGGCTATAATAAGGGAAATCGATGCATATCAGAGCGTTGATGCAGCGTCAGACGCTAAGGCGCAGTCGGACTTCCAGCAGAGGTGGCAGGCCATCGGATTTGTTCCGTTCAAGGACAAGGATAAGGTCAACGAGGCTTTCAGGGCCGCTTTCAAGGCTAAGTTTGGCACAGAGCCTTCGGCAGAGAAGCGTGCAGGGCGCGGCGGTAAGCCTCAGCGCTCCGAGAAAGAGATTCTGATAGACAAGTTCAATAGGCTTCAGCAGGATATAGCCACGTGTGAGAACAACATTGGTTTCTTCTCCGCTGGCAAGAATTCCGGTGCTCTTGTTGATCAGATGCGCAGGCGCATTGATGACTCCAAGGCAGAGCTTGCGAAACTTGCAGAAAAAATCAGAACTCTCGATACGACACAGGAGTAAGCCGCAAGGAACAGCATTGGTGGCCGCAGAAAAGAAATAGTAGAAGAAAGGAACAGTAGAAAGAAAGGGGATGCATAAAAAGATGGGATGCAAGGCGGACGGTGAAGTCAAATACCGCAGCAACCTGATGGTTGTGAGGATTTTGACAAGACGTCCAACGCCGCGGACCGCTTTTTAGGCGCCCCGTAATATGGAAATATGACATCAGAGACTAAAAATACAATCATAGGTTTTGTGCTGATAGGCGTGATTATGTTCGGCTTCACGTGGTATCAGTCGCGCCAGTACAAGAAACAGGTGGAGTATCAGTCGCAACTTGACTCGATTGCCCGTGCTGAACAGATTGAGGCATATGCCCTTGATTCTCTCAAGCGCATCGCTTCGGGTGACACTCTCGGAGCCGCGACAACGGTGACCTTGAGCACGCGACCGGCGCTGAAGCCATTCAAGGACGACAACCTCACAAAGGCCCGCGAGGCCGAGTCCTCAGTGGTGACTCTTGCAAACGACAAATTGGAAATTGCCTTCACCACAAAAGGTGCTCAGCCATATTCAGTTAAACTCCTCGATTATGTGAAGTATGACAGCACGGAACTGTATCTGATCCCGCCTAAGGCTAGTGAGTTCAATGTGAATGTGTTCGCCGGGGAATCCGTTGACACAAAAGAATTTGTGTTCGATGTCGCTGAAGTTTCCGACAGTTCCATTGTGATGCGTCTCCCGTTCGCGCAGGGAGGATATATCCAGCAGAAATACGTCCTTTCAAAGGGCAGTTATATGGTTCACAATGAATTGTCCTTTGTGGGCATGGACGCTGTCATTCCGAGCCGGGTCACATCTATTGACTTGAATTGGAAAACCATCGTTCCAAGGCTTGAGAAGGGCTATAAGAACGAGAAGCAGTATTCGAAGATTGACTATTATGTTCCGGATGAGAAGTCTCCGGAAGAAATGGGAAAGGGAAAGGACGAGACCAAGAGGCTTGACGCGAAGTTCGAGTGGGTGGCCTTTCAGCAGCAGTTCTTCTCTTCGATTCTTACGGCTCCCGATAACTTCGAGTCCGGAGAGTTCGGAGTTGAATACTTCCCCGAGGATGATCCCGACCGAAATCTTATGAAATGTACGGCTCATGCGAGGGCCGGCGTAGACATGGTGGCCTCTGGGGACAAGGTGATACCATTTGAATTCTATTTCGGTCCGAACCACTATCACACCCTCCAATCCTATGACCGCAAATATGAAAAGATCATTCCGCTAGGCGGTTGGCTGGTTGGCTGGATTTCCCGTTTCGTCATCATCCCTTGCTTCGACTTCCTTGGACGGTTCATCAGCAACTACGGACTCATCATTCTGATTATGACCGTCCTCATCAAGATTGTCATCTCTCCGCTCACCATCAAGTCGTACATGTCATCAGCCAAGATGTCAGTGCTGAAGCCTGAGTTGGACAAAATCAACGAAAAATACCCTAAGCAGGAGGATGCGATGAAGAAGCAGCAGGCCACGATGGAGCTTTACCAGCGTGCCGGTGTGAAGCCTCTCGGTGGCTGTCTCCCGATGCTGCTCCAGTTTCCTGTGCTCTGGGCGATGTTCCGTTTCTTCCCGGCATCCATCGAACTTCGGCAGAAGTCGTTCCTTTGGGCCGATGACCTAAGCGCATACGACTCCATCTGGGACTTCGGCTTCAGCATCCCATTGTTCGGCGACCACTTGTCATTGTTTGCGCTACTTATGGCCGTTTCGATGTTCCTCTACTCGAAGATGACTTCGAGCCAGATGTCTAATGACCCTCAGATGGCGAGCATGAAGTTTATGAGCGTATGGCTGATGCCGATAATGATGCTCTTCATCTGCAACAATCTGTCATCGGGTCTTTCCTACTATTACTTCATTTCCAATCTGCTCACAATGCTCCAGACTTTCATCATAAAGAAGTGGGTCGTGAAGCCGGAGAAGATTCTTGCGCAGGTGGAGGCCTCGAAAGGCAAGCCGCTTCCTAAGTCGAAGTGGCAGCAAAGGCTTGAGGAGGCACAGAAGATGCAGCAGGCACAGCTTCGAGAACAGCAAAAACGTCGGAAATGAGGGCAGAAGAAGCGGATTGCTTCGTTGCCGCTCGCGG
>DJSA01000075.1:0-9908 GCA_002438905.1 Bacteroidales bacterium UBA6346 | reverse complement strand
ATGAGCATCTGTGATAATCTAGAAAGTATAAGAAAGGAACTGCCATCAGGAGTGAAACTGGTGGCAGTTTCCAAATACCACCCGGTCGAGGCCTTGCATGAGGCTTACAACGTTGGACAGAGGCTCTTCGGGGAGAGCCGCCCGCAGGAAATGTATGCAAAGGTGCAACAGATGCCGGATGATGTGAAATGGCATTTCATAGGCCATCTGCAGAAGAATAAACTGAAACTTGTACTGCCTTATGCCTCGATGATAGAGTCGGTTGACTCTGTGGAACTGCTTGACGCGATTGAACGGTGGTGCGCTTCTCATCCGGGTTTCCGTGCTGCTAGTGTGGGGGATGATTCTGTTCGTGTAAATGGACGGGATGGCTCTGACAATGATGATGTGCCTGATGATTGTGTCAGGGTCCTTTTGGAGTGCCATATAGCGCAGGAAGTAACCAAACAAGGATTTTCTCCTGCTGAAGTTCGCTCTCTGCTTACCGGCCCAGCCCGCTGGCCTCACATCCGCTTCTGCGGACTGATGGGAATGGCGACAAACACAGACGACACTTCCGTCATCCGCGCTGATTTCAACAAACTGCTGACTCTGAACGATGCCCTTCAGCCGATGGTCGGCATCTGCCCGAATCTCACTTCCAACTTCCGGGAACTTTCATTCGGAATGTCAGACGATTACAGGATAGCCGTCTCAATGGGCGCTACCATTGTCCGCATCGGAACCTTGATATTTGGAGAAAGGGAGTATCCCGCGCCATAGAAATGGTCAGAACCCGATTCTTTTATTGTTCCCGTGGCTGAGCCTTTCCCGCGAGCACAATTCATTGATGGAGTCTGTCGTTGGGGTGCCGCCGTAGAGGACTTCCTGCATCGTTGCCTTGCGCACGATGTTGTCTATCTCGCCGCCGCTGAAGTCATAGTCCGATGCGAGGATGGTCGCGTCAGCCTCGGAAAGGGACGGAAGTTTGTCCCTCCAGATGCTCTTTTTCGCCTCCGTCCCCGGCTTTTCCAGATGAATCTTGAAGAGGAAACGTCGTTCGAACGCCGCATCGAGGTTCTCCTCAAGGTTGGTCGTGGCGATGAGGATTCCATCGAGCTTTTCCATCTCTTCGAGCAGGATGTTTTGGATGGTGTTCTCTGTCTGATCGACGCTGGAGCCGCCGCTCATGTCCTTGCGCTTTGAGAAGAGTCCGTCCGCCTCGTTGAAGAGGAGTATGGGCTTGACCTTGCTGCGCTTGCACTGGTTGCGGTAGCGGGTGAATATGTCTTTGACAATTTTCTCGCTTTCACCGTACCACATGCTCTTCGACGCGCTCAGATCCACATGGACGATGTCCCTTCCGGACTCCTTTGCCCATTGCATCACCGACTCGGTTTTTCCGGTTCCCGGCGCACCATAAAGGAGAACTGCAATTCCTTTTGAAAGGCCCTTTGATTCCAGCCTCTCCACGAGCTTCCGGTAGTTGTCCTCATTGAGTGAACTGCCTACCATCGAGAGCTGCCTCTGCTCTTCGGCCGAGAAGAAGAGTCGCTTGGACTTGATGTCCCCGCAGGAAATGAGATCTTTCCTGTCAATATTCTGGATGAAAATCTTCGCGTCTTCCTCGAAGAACAGCTCCTTGCCCTTGTCCGTGAGCGCAAGTGAGGTATATTCCTCGAAGAATGAGCTTTCGGATCTGATTTCCACGAGATCCAGCTTCTGAAGTTCATGCTTCTCGTCCTTGAAAAGGTTGAGACTGCTTAGTGCCTTCTGAATCGGGAACAGGCACTTGAGTTCCCTTGTGAGGTTGATTCCTCCGGGGCAGGCGTTGCAGGCGAAGTAGAATATGACTCTGTTTTCCACCTCTGGAATCACATCGAGGATTTTCCTGACAAACGGGAGATGGCTGTTGGCGTTTTCCATCCTCAGCATGCCGAATTTCAGTTGTTGTTCACTCTTGTCGCTCTCGGAGTCGAACTTGTCGCTGTCGTGGAAGAACTTGGCTACCATGCGGGCAAACTTGTATCTGTTGGAGCACTCGGGCGTGTCTCCGAAGGACGCGTATTCATCCTCCAGAAGCAGCCTCTGGCCTTTTTCGGTGAGCGACATGTTTTCTCTGTCTTCGCTGACACAGACCAAGTCTTCTGCAATCAGCCTGCAGCTGCCGTCCATAAGGCTCTTACGCGTGGAAAGTCGTCTGCTGAACGACTCATATATGTCGTTCATCGTCATGTCTATGTCTGAACTCCTTCGCCCCCCTTTGTCGAAGAAATCGTGGCAAATCTCGTAGAACAGCACACGGTCGGCAAGTTCCGGCACAATCTCGCGGACGGCGCGGACAAAGGTCATGTCCTTGTTTATGTCTTCCAATTCTTTCGTCATCTGGAAGAGGCTTGCTGTTCTGACGTCGGAGTCCTGGACGGCCTCGTCTACTTTCGTGCAGAACGAATAGCGATCAAAGCTGCTTATGATTTCCGTCGCGCACTCAATGACAGGGACCTTGTTGTCGATGATGCTGTTCATCACCAGCGACGGAATGGAGAACAACTGCTCGATAATTTTGCATACCTGTGAGTTGCATGGCTGGATGAGACCTTTCCTGACTAGAGAATTGAGGGCAGGTACATACTCCATCAAATCGAGCACGGTGCAGCCGAACACTTCGGACATATCGTTCAGGTCGCTTCGTCTGCCGGAGCAGTCCCGCTCGAAAATTGCCGTGAACATGATTGCCTCATCGCGGCTGTCAAGCCCCATACGGGAGGCGAAACTGTCCAATACCTTGGAGATGTTCCCCTCTTTTTTGAAATTCAACTTACTGTCCTTCAGTTTGTTCGCGCAAAGCTTTATCTGCTGTATCAGTGTCAGGTCCATGGTCTTTTGATTTTTTGACGCTACAAAAGTAGAACACGACACTGCAAAAATATGGCAGTATAATATTGTATTTTATTTTCCTTTCTTGATATATCCGTGAATCCTATGCTCCGACAATCAATTTGCTTTTCCTTTGCAAGAAGTCAATCATGTCGCCGGCGACGGCAGCGGAGGCACCTGCGCCTCCGAGGAGTGCGCGGATTTCGGCGTAGTCTGAGAGCATCTTCTGCCTATATTGCTTGTCTTCTATGAGCGCGCGGACTTCTGTGACGAGCGCGTCCGGATTGCATTCGTCCTGAACGAACTCCTTGAACGCGAAGCGGCCCAAGCATAGGTTCCCAAGACTGATGTATTTGACTTTGACGATCATCTTGGCTATTGCGTAGGTGAGCCTGCTGCCCATTATGAAGCCGACAACCTGCGGCGTCCCGAGCAGGACTGTCTCAAGAGATGCTGTTCCGGAATTGACAACGGCCGCCTCTGCCTGTCTGACGATTGACTGGGTTTCACCGAAGAGTACCTTTATGTATTCCTGATCATGGAGATAGGGGAGATAGTCCTCCAGCGAGCGGCTTGGGGCACCGGCCACAATGAACTGCCAACCGGTATATTGCGGCAGAGCGTGCATTTTGTCTGCAAATTTCGTGAGCACCGGCATCATTGTGCTGATTTCGCTCTTGCGCGAGCCTGCAAGCATTGCGACAATAGGACTGTCCGGAAGTCCGCAGCGTTTCAAAAAATCTTCGCGGGACTCCTTCATCGCAGTGGAATTGTCTATGGCATCAACCAGCGGATTGCCCTTGTAGACAAAAGGGACACCCTTTCTCTCGAAATATGGGATCTCGAAAGGAAACACGATGTAGAGCCTATCAACATATTTCTTCAGTTTGCGAATGCGTCCCTCGCGGGATGCCCAGACCTTAGGCGCTATGTAGTAGAATACCTTTAAGCCGCGTTTGTGGGCAAATTCCGCAATCTTGAAGTTAAAGCCCGGATAGTCTATCAGTATCACGCAGTCAGGGGCGAAGCCCAGAATGTCCTTTTTGCAGCGACTCAGGTTGCCCAATAGTTTGCCCGCCTTTGCGAGAACTTCTGTGAATCCCATGACTGCACCATCCTTATAATGCCGCACAAGCCCGCCTGTCCGAGTCCCGAATGGAACGGTGGCCGGCAAATTCCCTGCGGCATCGCCTTCAGCCTTCTCTATAGACGGGATGCAGTTCCGGTGCTCCGCAAATACTCCGTTCATAAGATCGCCGCCCCAAAAGCGTATGACTGCATGAGGATCCTTCCCGTATATTCCGTGCATCAGGTTTGACCCGTGGAGATCGCCCGAAGCCTCTCCGGCAATGATGTAGTACCGCATATATAGGCAGATTGTTCTGTTCAAGATTTTTAATGTTTCACTAAAATGACCGCGCCATGCGTTTTAGAATGACACCTTTTTCATGAGCTTAAGTTGCTCATAGTCAGTGCTGTCTATCGTATGGGGAACTATGGATACATACCCGTTGTCCGTAAGCAGATGGTCTGCCTCCGCCTGGTTGTCCTCATCGCTTTTGAAATCTCCGACCAATTTGTACATCTTCACAGAAGGGTCCTCGTTCGGGTCACCGGTGGGCGCCCCATTCAATGACGCCGCAATTGCCTTGGCATCGTCAAGGCTTCGGAATTCTTTAACCCAGCGGCCACGCCCCATATAGCCGACTTTTACGCCTTTGATTTCATCGGCGGGCACGGACGGAAAATTGACATTGTAGTATGTCATGTAGCTGTGACGGGGGAGTTTTACTAGCTTTTCAAATATGCCCAGAAAAAATTTTTCGACCTGAGAGAAGTCCGCATCGGGATTATGATCGCAGAGCGACACCCCGATTCCGAGCAGATGGTTTACCGCGGCCTCTGCTGTCGCTCCGAGTGTCCCGGAATAGCATGATGCCACAGATGTGTTCGCACCGTGATTTATGCCTGACACCACTACATCCGGTGTCCATCCGAGCCACGGAGTGCTGAGGGCGAATTTGACGCAACTTGCGGGAGTTGCATCCAAATATGCCCATCTTTCGGTATATTCCTTTCCATCCTCTCCGACAAACCTCGTGTTTTCAATTTCTTTGAACGCGATTTTGTCAGCGCCAAGAGACACCGCCATTGACATTCCTGATTGCGCGGAAAACGGTGCCACAACCGCCACATTTCCGTATTTTTTCATCAGCCTTGTCAGTACAGCAATTCCTTTGGACTCGAAACCATCGTCATTTGTAATCAGTATATTCATGCACTATATAGTTAATTTTTATACTACAATCGTCCTGTTTCGTTTTCAATTGCAAAGATAGTTTTATTATTTCATTATTTTTCGTATTTTTGCGCCGCATTTTCGGAGACATTGGGTCTCGGCGCAGAATTTGCATTTGACTTAATGGTTTTGCCGAGACGGATGCTCCGGACAGAATTTGAAATTTGTGTAACAATTTTAATATTATAAAACAATGATTAGACTTGGTATTAACGGATTCGGTCGTATCGGCCGTATGGTATTCCGTGCTGCCGTTGAGAACTTCTCACACGACATTCAGGTTGTAGGTATCAACGACCTTCTTGATGCTGATTATCTTGCTTACATGCTTAAGTATGATTCAGTTCATGGTCACTTCAACCACGACATCAAGGTTGAGGGCAACTACATGATCGTTGACGGCAACAAGATTCAGATCTTTGCCGAGAAGGATCCTTCACAGATCACTTGGGGCGCACTTGACGTGGACGTTGTCGTTGAGTCAACTGGATTCTTCCTTACTGAGGAACTCGCTTCCGCTCACCTCAAGGCAGGCGCAAAGAAGGTCATTATGTCAGCGCCTTCAAAGGATGCCACTCCGATGTTCGTATATGGCGTAAACGACAAGACTTACGCAGGTCAGAAGATCATTTCAAACGCTTCCTGCACGACCAACTGCCTCGCACCTATCTCTAAGGTTCTCCACGAGACTTTCGGTATTAAGAGAGGCCTCATGACGACAGTTCACGCTGCAACTGCAACTCAGAAGACTGTCGATGGCCCTTCAAAGAAGGACTGGAGAGGCGGCCGCGGTATTCTTGAGAACATCATTCCTTCTTCAACAGGTGCTGCAAAGGCTGTCGGCAAGGTTCTTCCTGAACTCAACGGCAAGCTCACTGGTATGTCAATGCGTGTCCCTACCTCTGACGTTTCAGTTGTTGACCTCACTGTAGAGCTTGAGAAGCCTGCAACTTACGAGGAAATATGCGCTGCAATGAAGAAGGCCTCAGAGGGCGAGCTCAAGGGCGTTCTCGGCTACACTGACGAGGCTGTAGTTTCAACTGACTTCCGCAATGACTCACGCACTTCAATCTTCGATGTAAAGGCCGGCATCCAGCTCGATCCTACCTTCGTTAAGGTTGTGTCTTGGTATGACAACGAGTGGGGTTATTCAAACAAGGTTTGCGAAATGGCCCGCGTTATCTCAAAGTAAAGTTGAAGCGTCTGAATGCCCACTTGCATAGTTACATTCAGAGATTTGAATCCTCATTACCATAAGGTAGTTTCTGTTCAAATCTTTCGCAAGCCCTGCAATTGAACATTCATACATCTCCAACTATCTTAAGATTATTATATAAGCTTCCGCTTCGGTGGGAGCTTTTTTTGCATAAAGATCTCTCACTTCGTTCGAGATGACAGAGAAACCTTATTGCTGAACAGCAACAACAGACAGATCGCAGAGCGATGGGATGCCGTAGACTGTGGCGCGGTCGGTGAACTGCCACATCATCCAATTCCCGATACTGGGTGGTTTGAGGCCGCCCTCTGAGCTGTAACGGGCAATCCAGATAGGGTAGTGTTCATAGATTTCGGGGGACAGTCGATCCCGGAGAAAAGCATCGCCCGTGTATATGATCGGTCGCCGCCCATAATGTTCCTCGATGATTCCTAGCCAGATGACCAGTCTTCGATTAAGTTCGGCTTTACTACATCCAAGGTGTATGGTCTCCACGTCAAGAATCGGGGGCAGATCTTTGTGGCGGATGTTACCGACTGTATGTATGAAATTCATTGCTTGCTTCTCCGGAGACTTTGAACTTCTGAAGAAGTGGTAGGCACCGCGACTGTAACCGGCAGCGGCAGAGCGCTTCCAATGGTCTGTGAATAGTGCGTCCCGGTGGGTCTCACCTTCCGATGCTTTCATTATCACATATTTCACCCTATATATTCCGCTTGCTGACCGCACTGACCGCATTGTATGTCCCTGTGCATCCGTCAGAACCATCAGCGAGTCCCAGACTATATTTTTCTGGTATTTTGATATGTCCACAGCATAACTATAATGCCCCTCAGGAACCCGCACACCTATGTCTTTCGCGCAGCGACTGACGATAATAGGAACAATGATAATGGCTATAACACTTATAACGGCCACAGCCACAAACCAATACGCCGAAACGACCTTGCCCGCCTGCTTTTTCTTGCCTTTCTTGCGTCCTTTTTCGCGTTTTCTCTCTGACGTTTTTCTGATTTCTGTGGGATTCGTTTGTTTCGCTTTAAGACGTGGCGTTTTCTGTGACTTAGGCTTTGCTTGTCTATTATTATCTCTTCTCGGACTCTTGACAACGATTTTTTCTTCCACCTCCGTATTGTTCATAATCTGAAATTTGCTTTATACGGAACGGCTCGGTGTGAATGTTTCGGGAATCGGCATTTGGTAGACTGATGCACGGAGCACTGCACGGAAAGCGTCAAGATCGGAAAGCAAATCCTGTCGCTCTACACTGATGGTTTCCCCGATAGCAACCCTATGCATTCCCTTTGACTTGTTGAAGAGCTCCCGTGGCAGCCTTAGAAGTCGCACCTTCCAGTCAATCACTCCGAGGGAATAGTAGAACCATGAATTGTGGTCAATGAAGTGTACGGGGACAATAGGTACATGTGCCTTCTTTATGAGCCGTACTAGGCTTTCCTGCCATTCGCGGTCCGCAATCTCATGATGCCTCAAATGAAGGTCAGATACGGCTCCTGACGGGAAGAAACCAACCGGCTTTCCTTCGTTGAGATCCATGATAGTCTCCTTGACTCCGTTGAGTGTAGTGCGTGTCGGTCTGCCTTTCTTTGTCGTAGTTGGATTGACGGTTATGAATGCCGGGCGCAAAGGTTTTATGCGTCCGAGAATTTCGTTTACCATGACCTTGTAGTCAGGCCGTCTTGGCAGGAAGAGATCCAGCAGGATGATGCCGTCAAGACCACCGTATGGATGGTTGCTGATGGTTATGAACGCACCTTCGGGAAGATGCTCAAGTCTTTCCGCATTTCCAACCAGATAGTTGCAGCCCATGTTTTCCAGCAGGCGGCGGGCGGCATCCCTTGCGTTGTCGATGTCATAGATGCTGTTGTAGAGACGATTCATCTTGTTTACGCCAACGAGAGCGAATAGAAACTTTCCGAACCAATTGCCCCACGTCCCCTTGAACACCGGTGCCAGGTCTCCCAATTCCTCGATGCTTAGCAGTTCATGTTCCGGCCTTTCTGTCTTTTTTCTGAAGACCAGCACCTCTGCAAGAAAATAGTTGAGAATGCCGGAGATGCAGACGGCGAGCAGGTTGCACAGCCACGCTTCCCATCCGAAGAGTTTCTCGAAGAGTACAAGGAACACCATCTTGACAAGGAAACCGAAGATGCAGGACACGTTGAAGCCACCGAAATGCCTCCAGAAGCTTTTTGCTGAAGAGCGGTTGCTGATGCGGTTCTTCCAAATCCAATAATAGGACATTAGGAAGTTCGCAAAGGTCGCAACTTCGAACGAAATGGCAGGACCTAGCCAGTATTCGCCCCAGTACTCGAATCCGTTCCAGAATCCGCTTGCCGGGTGAATGGCGACCATCCGGTGCAGCATCCTGCCCACAAGCCAAAGGACAGCCGTATCAACGACCGTCCCTAATGCGCGGCTGACCACAAAGTCAATCCATTTCCTCAATGACAGGACCTTGTCCTCTTTCTTGTCATTATGCTCCATCAGTATCCAATTATCACGTTCACAGTCTTCTATCTGGCCGAGGCGTGTGTAATGTCTCTATTCCGTGAATGTGCCGTCGAATTTCTTAGGTGGGTCAATTTTCGATAGAGCCCTTTCATCTCTAATCTGAGAAGAAATCAGAAGAATGAAAATGATGCAGCCAAGTCCGATTGCAATCCAGTCGAAAGGTGTGTAAATTCCGTTAAGAGTCTCAAGTCCGTTCTTGAAGCAGTCTACGGTGACGTTGTAGTCAGCCCACGGGAAGTAAATGAGGAAAATGATGGCGAGAGCAGCAATCACACGGAATTCTGTCGGTCCGAGTTTTCCGTAGGTGAGTTTGAATTCGTTCTTCAATATGGTACCGATGTAGGTGTGCGCTGAAATAGCAAGGTAGGCAACGAGGACGAAGAGGGCAACGTCCATCCTGGCGATAGGGGAGATACCTGCACCGACGCACATTACGATTATGGTGAATATATCGATGTTGTGGTCGATGAAAAATCCATATACCGGCCTCTGCGTGTGCCTTACGCGTGCCATCGAGCCGTCAAGACTATCTCCGAACCAGTTGAGGAAGAGTCCTAAGACAGAGAGCCACATCCAGTTGAGATTGATGTTTGCAAGTCCGAAGCCTACAGCACACAGGATTGCTCCGAATGTTCCGACTGCCGTCAGCATATTTGAAGTTGCCCAAATTGGCAGACGCTTTGCAAGCCACACCAAGGCTTTTTTTTCAGCCCCGTTCAGGAGCGAGGTCTGGATTCTTGTCGCTTTTTCGTTTCCCATAATGTTTTGTTATTTTTGTTTCGCAATAAAAATTTAATAAAACACCCTTTCTGTAAGTGAGGAAGGCAAACTTAGCCCGCATTTTTTGTACCACAGGGCAAAAATGTACAATCGTCTCACCAAACAAATCGCAAAAATAATGAATTTTTATGAATGTTTTTTAATACGCTGTTTGAGTTTTGGGTTCAGTTACTTCGAGATGTGTTTTTGAGTCAGATTTTGTTATTCACAATACTTCGTTAAAAA
>DJSA01000128.1:20019-25022 GCA_002438905.1 Bacteroidales bacterium UBA6346 | reverse complement strand
TAATTTTTAACGAAGTATTGAGACTTATGGACTACATGGAAAATGCGAAATCCTGGATTCTCGGGGATTATGATGAGGCGACTAAAGCGGCTGTGCATCAGCTGATTGATTCAGGCGACAAGGCTGCCCTTGAAGACGCTTTCTATAAAAAGCTGGAATTCGGAACCGGCGGTCTGCGCGGAAAGATGGGCGTGGGAACCAACAGAATGAACAAGTACACTGTGGGAATGGCCACTCAGGGACTCGCGAACTACATTCTCAAAAACGTGCCGGGAACGGAACACTCCGTCTGCATATCCTTCGACAGCAGGAACAATAGTGCCGAGTTTGCCAAGATTACGGCTCATGTGCTTGCAAATAACGGAATCTCAGTCTGGCTCTACGATCGTCTGCGTCCGATACCGCTTCTGAGCTTCGCCGTGAGGGCGAAAAAGGCAACTGCCGGCGTGATGATTACGGCTTCCCACAACCCTAAGGAATATAACGGCTACAAAGTGTTCTGGAGCGACGGGGCGCAGATTATCTCCCCTGTCGATAAGGACATTGTTGCTGAGGTTAACAAGATTACAGATCCTTCAATGGTGAAGTTTGAGCCTGGGAAAGAGTGTGCTGAGATTAAACTCATGGGAGATGAAATGGACAAGGCTTATATGGATGCGGTGACCACTCTCATGCTCTCTCCGGAGGCCGTGGAGCATCACAAAGATATGAAAATTGTCTACACTCCGCTTCACGGCTCCGGCGTTCGCATCGTTCCTGCGCTCCTTGACCGCGTGGGGTTCAAAAACATATTCCACGTTCCCGAGCAGGACATAAGCGACGGAAATTTCCCTACGGTCCAGTCTCCTAATCCGGAGAACGGCGAGGCGCTTACAATGGCAATTGCCGTGGCTGACCGCGAGAATGCCGACCTTGTGCTTGCAACTGACCCTGACGCTGACCGCGTGGGAATCGCCGTGCGTGACGACAAGGGCAAGATGGTGCTGTTCAACGGCAACCAGACGGGCTCCATTCTCACCTATTACATCCTTCGTCGCCGTCACGAGCTCGGGACGCTCCATCCCGGATGCTACTGCGTCAAGACGATTGTGACCACAGAACTCATCCGCGCGATTTGCGAGAAATATGGTGTGAAACTGTATAACGTACTCACGGGATTCAAATACATCGCCGATGTCGTCCGTCGCAACGAAGGCAAGGGCGAGTTTGTCTGCGGAGGCGAGGAAAGCTACGGATTCAACGTCGGGGAGTTCGTACGCGACAAGGACGCTCCGATTTCATGCGCGATGGTTGCCGAGTGCGCCGCCTGGGCCGCGGATCAGGGCAAGACGCTCTACGAATTGCTTCAGGACATCTACAAGGAGTTCGGATACTACAGGGAGGCTCTTGTATCGCTCGTGCGCGAAGGCAAGGAGGGAGCCGAGGAAATTGCCGGAATCATGGTAGAAATGAGGAACAACCCGCCGAAGGCGCTCGCCGGTTCACCGGTTGTCAAGGTCATAGACTATCTCAAGCCTGAAGAGACCGGGCTGCCTTCGTCCAATGTGCTACAGTTCTATTCGGCCGAAGGAGATGTCGTTTCCGTGCGTCCGTCCGGCACCGAGCCGAAGATTAAATTTTACTTCGGGGCTCATGGCGCCAACGCTGACGCTAAGATTGTACAGCTGAAGGAACAATTCGACTTGTAGCGGGGCGCCTAAAAGGCGGTCTGCTGCGTTGGGCGTCTTGATGGGAAAGGGACGATTGAAGATAAGTAATAGTATGCGGAAGATATTGTGGCTCCATGGATTCGGCGGTTCGGCAAAATCGGGCATCGTCAACTTCCTGAGGAAATACTATCCCCAGTTCGACTGGGTGGCTCCTGAGCTGAACCATCATCCGGGAGAATCCATAGCGAAGATAAACGGGCTGCTGGGCGGCGGTGATGTCGCCGCCGTCCTCGGCACGTCGCTCGGGGGGTTCTATGCCATCTGCTGCGATTTCCGCGGTCCTGAACTTGTCATAAATCCTGCGGTTAACCCTTATGAGACAATCCGGAAGCACCTTGGCAAGAACAAGTGGTTCGGTCCGCGTTCCGACGGGGCGACGGAATTTATGGTGACCGAGGACGACGTGAAAGAGTTTCTTGACTGGCCTCTTCCTGTGGGTAATGACGATTGCGTTACTCCGACAGGCGAGGAAGCCTTTCCCGGAATGCTTCCCGACCGGATTCTCTGCCACTACACAGAACACGACCCTCTCCTCGGCGAGGAAGTCAAGGCCGACTATGAGCGCCTGTTCCCCAACCGTGAGATGATGACGCACCACGTTCTTCCAGGTCACGTTGTCACCGAAAGCTACATAGTACGCATTCTTCCGAAATTCATCTGGAATGTCTGAACTCTCCTGCTTCAGGAAAAGAGGGTGACTAAAAAGTCCCGTATAGTTCGTGCATGAGGCGCGAAATGCCTCGAACAGGTGTTGCAGACATGATCATGCCGGTATGAGGAAATCGGGGGGGGGAGGATAAAACACTTTTTAATTGTTTGAAAATGACTTACGTATCACTTCCTGACAACAACGGCACTGACCGCCGGCTGGTGTTCTACCTCTCGATGGAGGAATATGCCGCGGAGCATCTTGACGAACTCATCGGCATTCGACGTGGAACATCGGAAAACAGTTCCTCGGACGGAGAAAAGGGCGCGTGGAACAATGACGGGGCGTTCTTCATCTGGCAGGTGGCTCCGACGGTAATCTTCGGCCGCAATCAGGACATGAACGCCGAGGTAAATGTCCCTTATTGCAGGGAACACGGCATCGCGATGTACCGTCGCAAGAGCGGAGGCGGATGCGTCTTTGCTGACAAGGGAAATATAATGATTTCATACATAAGGCATTGTACTGACGTCGCGGGACTTTTCGCCGAGTATCTCGAAAAACTTGCCGCTTTCCTGCGCAGTCTCGGAATAAATGCGGAGGTGTCTGGACGCAACGACGTTCTCGTGAACGGGCGGAAAGTCTCCGGCAATGCATTCTCGCTCAAGCCCAACGGCGTAGGCATAGTCCACGGCACCTTTCTCTACAATCTCGACTTTGACACGATGTCTGCAGCCATAACCCCATCGCGTGCAAAGTTGGAGAGCAAAGGCGTGCATTCCATCGAGCAGCGGGTTCTGAACCTGAAATCCGTGTTGGATGAAAAAAATATTGGCTTGGAGGCATTGAAATCGGCAATTATTTCATATTTTTGTACGGATAAGATTGAACTGACGGAGCGGCAGGTTGCGGAGATTTCAGAAATTGAAAAGGGCTACCTCGATCCCTCCTTCATAAACGGTCACATCGGGTCATCCGACGACAGACTTTAGAAACTGTTTGCCGTCGGATTCCGTTTGTAGGAATAGTAGATTCCATGTCTGGAGGGATTGTTCGGGCAGGCCGCGGAATGAATTTGTAACCTTGCAAAACTTGAAATTTATAATGGAAAATACTTCACCAGAAAAGAAAACCTGTCTCTATGACAGCCACATCGCTCTCGGAGCG
This sequence comes from Bacteroidales bacterium UBA6346, assembly GCA_002438905.1. GTDB lineage: Bacteria > Bacteroidota > Bacteroidia > Bacteroidales > UBA932 > Cryptobacteroides. The sequence goes on along the minus strand of DJSA01000128.1, from coordinate 21,497 downwards.
CAGATGAGTCCGTTCGGAGGCTTCATCATGCCTATTCAGTACACGAACATAGTTGATGAGCACAACGCTGTCCGCGGTAATGTCGGAATGTTTGATGTTTCCCATATGGGGGAGGTCTTTGTCAGTGGTCCGGAAGCCGAGAAATTTGTGAATCATATATTTACAAATGACGTGGCCGGGATGCCTGAAGGGAAGATACTCTACGGGATGATGCTCCGTGAAGACGGCGGTGTCGTGGACGACCTTTTGGTCTACAAGTCTTTTGAAAAGGACAACTACCTTCTTGTCGTCAATGCCGCGAACATTATCAAGGACGTGCAATGGATTGAGACTCAGGCGAAAGGTTATGATGTCAAGATTGCCGATGAGTCCGAGAAATGGGGTGAAGTCGCTGTTCAGGGACCTTCATCGGAAAAAGCCCTGAAGGATGTTCTTGGCATTGAAGGCGTTTCTGAACTGGATTTCTACACATTCCGCAATTTCGAGTGGAAGGGCAATCGTCTGCTGATCAGTCGAACGGGTTACACGGGCGAGGACGGCTTTGAAATTTATGCTTCCAATGTCGCGATTGTTGAGATCTGGGACACTCTGCTGAAAGCCGGCGTGAAACCCTGCGGGCTCGGATGTCGTGACACGCTGCGATTCGAGGCTGGGCTTCCGCTCTACGGGCATGAACTGAACGACAGCACGACACCGATTGAGGCATCGCTCGGAATGTTCGTGAAGACGGACAAGTCTGAGTTTGTCGGCAAGGAAGTCGTTGCACGCCAGAAAGTTGAAGGTGTAGGTAAAAAACTTGTAGGCATTGAAGTCCTGGACAAGGCGATTCCGCGTGCCGGCTATCCTGTGCTTGATGCTGACGGAGTGCAGATCGGTGAGGTGACGACCGGTTACCATTCGATTTCCCTTGACCGCAGCATCTGCATGGCATTTGTCGACAAGGAGCATTCTGCGTTGGGCACTCCCGTTCAGATTCAGATTCGCAAGAAAGTCTTTCCGGGCAAGGTTGTGAAGCGGCGTTTCTACACCCCGAACTATAAGAAATAGTTCTTTCGGAGAATAGGTTTCGCCATTTGCTCGTTTTGTTAATAATCTATTGATAATCATAAAAATACAGTAAATATGCCAAAAGTACTAGAAGGACTCAGATATGCCGAGTCACATGAATGGGTAAGGGTAGAAGGTGATGTTGCGGTAATCGGAATCTCAGACTTCGCCCAGCATTCGATGGGAGATTTGTCCTACGTGGACATGCCGTCAGTCGGCGATGAGGTCACTGCCGGGGAGGAATTCGGCGCCGTCGAGAGCGTGAAGGCCGCAAGCGACCTCATTTCACCTGTTTCAGGAAAAGTCATCGAGGTGAATGAAGTCTTGGAGGATGAACCGGAACTGCTTAACGAGGATCCTTATGCAAACTGGATTATAAAGGTACAGATGAGCGATCCGAGTGAGGTGGACAATCTTCTTGACGCCGCCGC
>DJSA01000128.1:0-19981 GCA_002438905.1 Bacteroidales bacterium UBA6346 | reverse complement strand
TACCATAAGGTAACTCCGGTTTTGATGCCTTTGTGCGCCTTGTACTCCATCTTCTAATTTAATTACTTAAAACCATTATTTTATGCAGGAGATAAACAAGTTTGCGTATTTCCCTCATACAGAGGGAGATATTGCCGACATGCTGAAACGGATCGGAGTGCGGGGAATTGAGGACTTGTACTCCGATGTCCCGTCTGAATTCATATATGAAGGGGAATATGACCTTCCGCCGGCCATGTCGGAAATCGAGGTCCGGAGGTATTTTGAGGACATTGCATCGCGGAACATTCCTCTGAAAGTCTTTGCCGGCTGCGGTGCGTACGATCACTATAGCCCGTCTGTCGTTCCATACATCCTCTCCCGTTCCGAATTCCTTACGGCCTACACGCCGTATCAGGCGGAGATTTCTCAAGGTACGCTTCGCTATATCTTTGAATGGCAGACCATTATCTGTCGTCTTACAGGAATGGATGTGGCAAATGCCTCGATGTATGACGGAGCGACTTCAGCAGCGGAGGCCATGCTCATGGCTCTTGCCTGCACGAAGAAAAAAAGCCGCATCCTCATTTCCGGAACAGTCCTTCCAAATGTCAGGGCGGTTGTGGCGACTTATGCCAAATTCCATGGCGTGCAGCTGACTCCGGTGCCGGCAAAGGACGGAGTGACTGATTTTGAGGCTGTCAAGGCAGAACTTGCCAAGGGAGACGTGGCAGGTCTTCTGGTTCCGGGGCTGAACCGCTTTGGAGTTGTCGAGGATCTGACTGGCTATGCCGATGCCCTGCATGAAACTGGCGCCTTGCTTGTCGAATACTGCGACCCTTCTGCTATGACGGTGATCAGGACGGCAGGTGAAAATGGTGCGGACATCGCCTGCGGAGACGCCCAGACGCTCGGAATACCACTTTCTTTCGGCGGTCCTTATGTCGGCTTTCTTGCTTGCCGGCATGAGTTTATGCGTAAGCTCCCCGGACGACTTGTCGGAGAGACTGTTGACGTGGACGGCAAGCGTGCATTCGTTCTCACCCTCCAGGCGCGCGAACAGCACATACGTCGTGAAAAAGCCACTTCCAACATCTGCTCGAACCAATCTCTGATGGCGCTCTATGTCGCTGTATATGTGTCACTTCTCGGCCCAGGAGGACTCCGTCGCGTCAATGAACTCAGTTGTAGCGGGACACATTATCTCAAGTCCGAACTTTTGAAGACCGGACTTTTTGCCGAGCCGTTCACGCAGGAGCGCCCGTTCCTGAAAGAGTTTGTGCTCAAGCCGCTTACAGACATTGCAGCCTTGCAGCAGGCTCTGCTTGATGCAGGATTTTTCGGTGCCGTAGCGACAGGAGAAGGCTTCGTGTCATTCTGCGTCACGGAAAAGCATTCGAAAGAGGAGTGCGACAGGCTCGTTGAAGTAGTGGAATCTTTGAAAAAATAGGGGAGGACGGAATATATGAAATACTACGACAAGCTTATATTTGAACTTTCGTCCCCGGGGCGCAGGGGATATACTCTTCCTGCAAATGACTATCCGTCAGAGTGCTGCCTAGAGAAGGCCGTGCCTAAGGCGATGCTTCGTGAGACGCCTGTCGATCTTCCGCAGGTCAGCGAACCGGATGTCGTGCGCCACTACACCAACCTCTCTCAGATGAATTTTGGAGTCGACACAGGATTCTATCCGCTCGGGAGCTGCACGATGAAATACAATCCGAAAATCAATGAGGAGATTGCCTCCATGCCGGCCTTTGCCGGGATTCATCCGCTCCAGCCGCTTTCTACCATTTCCGGTTGCAAAAAGGTCTATGAGGATCTGTCACGGGCTCTTTCTGCGATCACAGGCATGGCCGCGTTCACGCTCAACCCGTTTGCCGGAGCTCACGGGGAACTTACTGGGCTCATGATCATGAGACAATATCACATTTCACGTGGGGACCTCGGCCGCCGCAAGGTGATAGTCCCTGACTCTGCCCACGGGACGAACCCGGCCTCTGCTGCTGTCTGCGGACTTGAGGTGGTCGTCGTGAAGTCGAAGCCTGACGGACGCATAGATGAGGAGGATCTGAAGCCGCTTTTGGACGAAACAGTTGCAGGAATCATGATGACGAACCCTAACACTCTGGGGCTTTTCGAGACTGAAATAAAGGAAATAGCGGAACTTGTGCATGCTTGCGGGGGACTGCTTTATTATGATGGGGCAAATATGAACCCTTTGATTGGCGTCGTACGGCCGGGAGACATGGGATTCGATATAATGCACCTGAATCTCCACAAGTCATTCTCGACCCCTCATGGTGGTGGAGGCCCAGGTTCCGGTCCTGTAGGAGTTGTCGCGCATCTCGTGAAGTATCTGCCTCAGCCGGATTTCTATGTTTCCGGAAAACAGTCTGATGCCCTCGAAGGTTCAGGGAAGGCATTGTTTACTGACTATACGGTTCCTGAAAAGGACTCGCTTGGTCGCGTAAGCGGATTTCAGGGGAACTTCGGCGTGCTGCTCAAGGCCTTGTGTTACATACTGATGCTCGGAAAGGAAAATGTCAAGGCCGTCGGACCGCTCGCCACGCTCAGCGCCAACTACATAAAGGAATCGCTCAAGGACAGCTTCGAGTTGCCGATTCCATCGGTTTGCAAGCACGAGTTCGTGTTTGACGGACTGAAGGACAAGTCAACGGGAGTGACGACACTCGATGTTGCCAAGCGTCTGCTTGACTATGGTTTCCACGCTCCTACAATCTATTTTCCTCTGCTTTTCCATCAGGCGATAATGATAGAACCTACGGAGACGGAGTCCAAGGAAACCCTCGACTCGTTCATAGACATCATGCATAGGATTGCCGCTGAGGCCGTTTCCGACCCGGAAGCCCTCAAGACGGCTCCGCACACCACTCCGGTACGCCGTCTTGACGAGACTGCTGCGGCCCGCAATCCGAAACTGTGCTTCTGATTGTCATTCCCGGCGCTACCACGATGTTTCCTCGGTCATTCCCAATGAAAACGATTCATCTGTCATTCCGAGCATAACGAAGAGAAGTTGGGGACTCTTTACGCCGATTATGCTGAATAGTAGAACTTTGTAACTGATTTTAATGAAGATTATCATAATAGGTGCCGGTCCCGGCGGTTATGAAACTGCGGTTGCTGCCCGTAAAAAGGGACTCGATGTGACTCTCATCACGGCCGGGCCGCTTGGAGGAACCTGCCTGAACGAGGGCTGCGTTCCGACCAAGTGCTTCTGTCACGATGCGCACAAATATGCTGAGGCAGTCTCCGTGGCGGCAATGCACGGTAGCGTGGGAGCATCCGCAGGCATTACGGAAGATGTTCTTGCCGGAATGGTCTCCCGTAAGGACGAGGTTGTGGCGCAGCTTCGCGCTGGGGTGGAAACTCTGCTTAAGGGAGTGGAAATGGTGAGTGGAATTGCCCGCCTCGTGGATGCGCACACTGTCCGTGTTTGGCCGCCGGAAGCCGAATCGGCGGCTGCAGAGCATCTTGATCCGGCATTTTCTGAATATAAAGAATTTACTGCCGATCGCATCATCGTTGCAACCGGCTCTCATCCTGCTTGGCTCAATGTTCCCGGCGCCGTGGAAACACCTGGCGTGCTGTCTTCGTCTGATATGCTGCGCCTGAAGGAGGTTCCTGCGCGTCTGACCGTCATCGGTGGGGGAGTTATAGGCCTTGAGTTCGCTTCCATTTTCTCCTCACTCGGCTCGAAAGTCACTGTGATGGAATATTGCAAGAACATTCTCCCTCATTTCGACACCGACCTTGCCAAACGTCTCAAGCAGTCGCTCAGCAAGTCCGGAATCACAATTCTCACAGGGGCTGAAGTGACCGGAATTTCCTCATCGGTTGAAACTTCTTCCGATGCAGCCGAGATTCCAGTGCAGATTGTCACCATACGCAGCGGAGAAAAAGTTTCCACAGTCGTTTCCGACAAGGTTCTGATGGCTGTCGGGCGTGTACCGGATCTTCGCGTCATAGCGTGCTGCAACGGGATAGAGCATAGCCGCAAAGGCATAAAGGTCGATGAAAACATGCAGACGACGCTTCCCGGCGTTTATGCAATCGGCGATGTCAACGGGCAGATGATGCTCGCCCACGCCGCAATATTTCAGGGAAGAATTGCCCTTGCACATATCCTTGACAGCCTGAAAGAGTCAGGCGAGGTTTTTCACAGCGGCAGGCCTTCCATTCGTCTTGACATAATGCCGGCGGCAGTCTTCACAACTCCGGAAGTCGGCACTGTCGGGCTCACGGAAGAAGACTGCAAGGAACGTGGCATAGACTTCAAGGCTTTGAAGTCTTTCTACCGCGCCAATGGAAAGGCTCTCGCTTCTGAAGCCGCTGAAGGCTACTGCAAGATTCTTGTTGCTGAATCCGGCCAGACCGGTATGCTGGACGGACAGATTCTGGGCTGCCACATTCTCGGCGCCGAAGCCTCCGTGCTTGTCTCTGAAATAACGGCTCTGATGAACTTCAACGCCACGGTAAGCGAACTCCGAAACATAATCCATCCGCATCCGACCCTGTCCGAAATCATTCAATCTTGCGCGGATATATAGAGAGAATTCCTCCAATAGAATGACCTGTAATAAAGAACAGTTCTTTCCGCAATGAAAAAGTCTTATGAAGTTAGTCAATCCCGGCAAAATCCCTGCGGTATGGGTATCACTGATACCATTTGCCTTCCTTGCCGCAACCCTTTCGCTCGTAATCAAAGTCTTCGGAGGCAGCGCCCTTGACGGAGCCAGCCAGGTTTCCCTCATCCTCGCATCAGGCGTTGTGGTCGCCATTTCCATGATATTCTACAAGGCGAAGTGGGAGGACTTTGAGAACGGAATCATGGACAACATCCGCTCCGTAAGTTCCGCCATACTCATCCTCTTTCTCATCGGAGCCGTAGCTGGGACGTGGATGGCCAGCGGCATCGTTCCCATGATGATATACTACGGAATGAAAATCATCACTCCTAAGATATTCCTCTTCGCAACATGCGTCATCTGCGCACTCATATCCGTGATGACCGGAAGTTCCTGGACCACAATAGCGACGGTAGGCGTCGCCCTCATCGGCATAGGCACGGCGCAGGGCTACTCCGCAGGCTGGACGGCAGGTGCAATCATTTCCGGTGCATATTTCGGAGACAAGATTTCCCCGCTCTCCGACACCACCACCCTCGCGTCATCCTCGGCCGGGACTCCGCTCTTTACTCATATACGCTACATGCTCCTGACCACTATTCCTTCGTTCATCATTACACTCGTGATATTCCTCACCATAAGCCTTACGCATGAAGTACCATCGCAGAGCACAATCACCGAATTTGCCGGAGACCTCGCCTCCAACTTCAACATAAACCTCTGGCTCCTCCTTGTTCCGATAATCACAGGGGTATTGATAATCAAGAAAATGCCGGCAATTCTAACCCTATTTCTCACAGTCCTTCTCGCTGCCGTCGCTGCGCTCATATTCCAGCCTCACATCGTCTGGCACATAGCCTCAGGGCAGCCTATTGGCGCCTACCGGCAGCTCTCGTTCATGGACGGATTCAAGGGGCTGATGCTCACGACTTACGGCCCCACCGGAATATCCGTCGGCAATCCGGAACTCGACCGGCTCATCGCCACTAACGGCATCACTGGGATGCTCCCGACACTCTTCCTCGTCATCTCCGCTGCAGCTTTCGGCGGTGTTCTCGTCGGCAGCGGAATGCTCCAGAGCCTCACCAATGCGCTGCAGAAAGGCATGAGACGCACGTTCAGCATAGTTGCCTCGACAGTCGGTACAGGAATCTTCGCCAACATGATAACCGGAGACCAATATCTCTCGATAATTCTCACCGGCAGCCTCTACAAGAACCTCTACAGGAAAAAAGGGCTCGAACCTCGCCTGCTCAGCCGTTCAGTCGAAGACTCCGCCACCGTCTGCTCTGTCCTAATCCCGTGGAACTCCTGCGGAATGACTCAGGCCACTGTGTTGAAGGTCGCCACACTCGACTACTTGCCCTATTGTTTCTTTAACCTTCTGTCACCGCTGATGTCCCTTTTCATTGCCGCGATGGGCTATAAGATTTATAGGAAGGCAAGAGGCGAGGTGAATGAAATAAAGGACGGCAAATGATTGCATCGTATATTTTTAATCACTAACTTTGCGCGCTGTTCGTCTCCTCAGGCGTTGAGGATGCCCCGTGCTGGCAGTATTGGCAGTATTTAAACAAATAATATAACCGATTTAATGAATCTGAAGAACTTTTCACTTAGGGCAGTCCCGTTGACGCTGCTTCTTGGACTTTCCCTTCTCGCCGTTTCTTGCGGCTCCTACAAGAACATCCCGTATTTTCAGGACAAGGTCATCAACAATCCTGAATCCATAGACAAGCATGCTGGAATCGTCATCCAGCCAAAGGATATGCTTTCCATTGTGGTCAGTTCCAGAACTCCGGAACTTGCTCCAATGTTCAACCTTCCGATAGTTACCTACAGCGCAGGTTCCGAGATGGTCTCTAGTGGCGGTTCACAGAGGATCATGTGCTATTCTGTTGATAACGATGGTTTTATCGATTTCCCTGTGCTCGGCAAGATTAAGGTAGCCGGCAAGACAAGGTGGGAGTGTGCCGACACGATAAAGAAGGAGCTGCTTGACAGAAAGTATCTTGACGATGCTGTAGTTACCGTGGAATTTACGAATTTCAAGGTCTCGGTACTTGGCGAGGTAACATCTCCGGGGACATATACAATTGAAGGTGACAAGGTTACAATTCTTCAGGCTATCAGTCTTGCACGGGATCTCACTATATTCGGAAAACGTGAGAATGTCTCTGTTATCAGGGAGCAGAATGGTAAGAGGGTCATATACGAAGTTGATCTTACGAGCACGGACTTGTTCAATAGCCCTGCATATTATCTCCAGCAGAATGACATTGTGTATGTCGAGCCGTCAAAGGTAAAGCAGCGTCAGTCCACAATGGACGACAAGGGTTTGAGAATCACGAGTATAGCCATATCATCAGGCTCGCTTCTCGTGTCTCTTGCGACACTTGTGATGACTGTCCTCAGATAAGCAATAAGCAGAATAATCTAACACTCAATACTTTTAAATGATGGAAGAACTCAACAGCCAGTCTCAGCAGAACGGTCTTGACGGGAGTCAGAACTCGTTTTCGCTGCTTGACATCTGGAATCTCGTGTGGCCGAACAAGTGGTGGTATGTCATTGGTATAGTCCTCTGCGTCTTGGTTGCCGCCGTCTATCTCTATCGGACACCTCCGACATACAATAGGAGCGCTAAGCTCATAATTGATGAAAGCGCGCAGGATGCCGCTGTGCGCAATCTCTCGGCCTCCATGCCAATAAGTGGGATGAGACTTCGCAACAACGTGGTTGTTGAGAATGAGATGGAGGTATTCACTTCGCCCGACCTCATGATGACCGTCGTGGAACGGAACAAACTGCAGACTGTCTATGTAGAGAAGCAGTTTTTGAGAAATGTGGAACTCTATAGGAACGCGCCGCTGGAGTTGGAACTTGATGGAAGCAACCCGACGAAAGGCTTTTCCTTCACCGTGCGGAAAAAGGCTGACAGCACTTTCATTCTCAGCAAGTTTCGCATTGGAAAGGATAAGGTTAAGGGCAGCGTCGAAGGCAAGGTGGGCGAGAGTGTCATCACTCCGGCAGGTTCGCTCATTCTGCATCCGTCCATAAACTTCGAGAAATGGGACAAAGATATCCGGATCTTCTGGGCCAATCCGATGACCCGTGCGAAGATCTGCTGCCGGAATCTCACGGCAAACCTTTCCAGCAAACAATCAACAGTTCTGGTGCTCAATTACAAGGACAACTTTCCTGCACGTGCCGAGAACATACTCAGCAGCCTCATAGATATCTACAATGAAGTCTGGCTCTACGACAAGAACCGCGCGGCTCGTAACACGAGTTCATTCATTACCGAAAGGCTCGGGATTATCGAACAAGAACTGGGCGGCATCGAGGGCGACCTCAAATCTTACAAGGCCACCAACAATCTCACTGACATGAAGGCCGTCGCCCAGCAGTATCTTGAAGAGTCGTCCACTTATGCGGAGAAACTTTTCGAGGTCAACAACCAGCTGTCCATTGCCAAATTCATCAAGGATTATCTGAACGACCCGGCCCACGCTATGAGCCTGATTCCGTCCAATTCCGGATTAGCAAGCGTCAGTGTAGAGACCCAGATAGGAGAATACAACAAGCTCATACTGCAGCGCGACCGCTACAAGTCTGCCGGAAGCGAGAATCCGATGGTCGCAGACCTGAATGCCTCCATCGCCTCTATGCGCAGCGCTATACTTCGTTCAATCGACAATCTCGTCGCCACGCTCAGCCTTCAGTCCGACGGGCTGCGGCAGCAGGAAGATCAGATTCTCAAGCGTATATCGTCAAGTTCGGGCCAGGAATATGAACTCCTCGCCATGCAACGTCAGCAGAAGATCAAGGAATCTCTCTACATCTTCCTTCTTCAGAAACGCGAGGAAAACGAGATTACGGCTCTTGTCAATGTCGGCAATACCCGCATTATTATGCGCCCGAATGGTTTGCCCAAACCGGTTGCGCCCAAGGCTGCAATGATTCTCCTTCTGGCCGTCATCTTTGGCTGTGCGATACCATTCGCTTGGTTCTTCCTCCGCGCTATGCTCGATACTACGGTGACATCCAAGCAGGATCTTCTCTCCCTCAAGGTTCCTTTCATAGCCGAGATTCCTCTCTCTGTTTTCAAGACAGGATTATTCTCTTTCGGATTTAGGAAAAAATCCTACAACCCCGACAATTGCAAGATAATGGTAAAGGCCGGAAAGAGAGACATGATGAACGAAGCCTATCGAGTGCTCAGAACCAATCTCGACCTCATGCTCGGAAAGAAGGGTCCGCATGTCATTATGCTTACCTCTTTCAATCCCGGGGCCGGAAAAACATTCAATGGTGCTAACATCGCTGCCGTCATGGCAATCAAGCCGGCGCGTGTCGTGATTGTGGATCTTGACTTGCGCAAGGCTACGATGGGAAAGACGCTGGGAGTATCTGCGTCTCTCGGAGTCTCGTCCTATCTCAACGGCGATGTCAATGACCTCGGTTCTCTGATTGTCAATGTGTCAAAGAATCTCGACTGCATTCCGGTGGGCGTCCTTCCTCCGAATCCGACCGAGCTTCTACTCTCTGACAGGTTCGCCACCTTGATAGATGAACTGAAGAAAAAATATGACTACATATTCCTCGACTGTCCTCCGATTGAGATTATCGCTGATGCCTCAATTGTGACGCCGTATGTCGATATGACTCTCTTCGTTGCCCGCTCCGGACTTTTTGACAAGAGGCTTATCCCTAAGGTCAACGAACTCTACGTGAACAACCGCTACACCCATATGTGTTTTATACTCAATGGAGTGCCAATGGTCTATAGGCCATACGAGAATATAGGCTACGGTTATGGTTATGGTTATGGAAATGCCGATGATGATGATCAGAAGAATTAACTTCAATGGGTCAAGGCGACTGAAGAGTTATTAGGGGTATGGTCATGTTCAATTTTCTGAAGAAGCGTTATTCATTGGCGGAGTCGGGGGTTCTTTCCGGCTCCGTTGATGCGCATTCGCACATATTGTTCGGGGTGGATGATGGTGTCGGGCACCTTGAGACATCTCTGAAGATACTTACATACGAGGAGTCGCTCGGCGTGAAGGAAGTCTGGTGCACCCCCCATATAATGGAGGATGTTCCGAACACGACCGAAGAGCTTCAGACACGTTTTGCGGAACTGCAGTCTGCATACACCGGTCCGATAAGGCTCAGGCTTGCTGCGGAATACATGATGGACAATCTGTTCGTTGATAGGCTGCATTCACGGGATTTGCTTCTTCATGGAGACAACCTAGTGCTTGTCGAGACATCGACCAACAATCCTCCGTTGGATTTGGATTCTATGCTGTCTTCAATAATGATGGCCGGCTACACTCCGTTGCTTGCACATCCGGAGCGTTATCGTTATTTACAGAGGGATGACTACCGCCGTCTCGTCTCAAAGGGCGTGAGGCTTCAGCTTAACCTGCCGTCACTTGTGCATTATTACGGAGATACGGCTTATAACAAGGCCAATTGGCTGTTGGAGAATGATATGTACTGCGCTATAGGCTCCGATTGCCATAGGATCAAAGCCATTCAGGAACAATATGGACGGCGGGAGCTCACGTCGTCTATATTGAAAAAGATAGAGACTCTCGTTTCGATGAAATGAGGGAAAGTTCAACTAAATAGCCAGTCTGGATATGCCGGAGATTTCAGAAAGGGCGGAGCTTATGCCCTCATCACCGATTAGGAAACTTTTCCCGCTTGCGGAGGCCGCGATGAATAGGGGAGTCAAGATCTACAAACTGAATATAGGACAGCCGGATATCGAAACTCCGGAGGTTGGTCTTGACGCACTCAGGCACATAGACAGAAAAGTTCTTGAGTACAGTCCGAGTGACGGGTTCCGCTCGTTTCGGGAGAAGCTCGTCGGCTACTATGACCAGTATCAGATAAAGGTCTCTGCCGATGACATAATCATCACGACAGGAGGCAGCGAGGCCGTTCTCTTCGCGTTTCTGGCGTGTCTGAACCCCGGTGATGAAATCATTGTTCCGGAACCCGCATACGCGAACTATATGGCATTCGCCATTTCTGCCGGAGCTAAAATACGTCCAATCGTCTCCACGATAGAGGAAGGCTTTGCGCTGCCTCACATCAATGAGATAGAGAAGCTTATCACTCCTCACACCAAAGGCATACTCATCTGCAACCCGAACAATCCGAGCGGTTATCTGTACACCCGCAGCGAGATGAACCTGATTCGCGATTTGGTGAAGAAATATAATCTTTTCCTCTTCTCCGATGAGGTCTACAGGGAATTCATCTATACCGGATCTCCCTATATATCGGCCTTTCATCTTGAGGGTATAGAAGATAATGTTGTACTTATTGATTCTGTATCAAAGAGATACAGTGAGTGCGGAATACGAATTGGTGCCCTCATTACAAAGAATAGGAAGGTTCACGAGGCTGTGATGAAGTTTTGTCAGGCCCGTCTTTCTCCCCCTCTTCTCGGACAGATTGTGGCAGAGGCCTCTCTTGATGCGCCGCGAGACTATGCCATACACACTTATGAGGAATTCATAGAGCGCCGTAACTGCCTGATTGACGGGCTGAACAAGATCCCTGGGGTCTATTCCCCGATTCCGATGGGGGCATTCTACACGGTTGCGCGGCTGCCGATTGACGACAGTGACAGGTTCTGTGCGTGGCTTCTGAGCGATTTTTGCTATGAGGGACAGACGCTCATGCTTGCTCCAGCCTCCGGATTCTATTCCGATGAAGAACGCGGCCGGGACGAAGTTCGCATATCCTACACTATTTGCAAGTCAGATCTCAAGATGGCTCTCAAGGTGCTTTCTGAGGCTCTGAAGGTATACCCGGGCCGGAAGCAGTAAGAAACCTTCAAAAATAACCTAATTGACAATCTGAAACAGTTTATTCTTTTAATGTTTCTAAACTCGCTCGTGATGAAGTACGTCAGATGGTTTTTAAGGGAGGTCTCTTGCTATGGATGGACTTATGCTTTGGTGTTGTTCTGCCAGGTGCTTATGGTCGCGCTTGCAATGTCCTATGTTTATCTCAGTAAACAACTTGTAGATGTAGCTACGCTTCAGTTTAGGGGTGAATATGACGGCGATGTCAGTCTCGTAGTGTATGCTGCGGCATTTGTGGCTCTCGCCCTCTTGCGTCCGGCGGTCACTTCTGTAATGTCATATTACCGCACGAAGATGACAGTCGGCATGTCCAACGGACTTCGCCTGCGTCTTTTCGACAACCTTCTTCATCTCAGAAACGAGTTTTCAAAGAAATATCATTCCGGCGATATGCTGAACCGCCTTCAGGTGGATGTGTCCTCGATAGCATCGACTTTCTGTTCATCGGTTCCTGACCTTTTCTGGGCGGCTCTGCAGTTCATTGCTGCGTTTGTCTATCTGCTGCTGATTGACGCGCGTCTTGCTTGGATACTTGTGCTGGTCATTCCGCTAGCCGTCTTCGGCGGGCGTTATGTGATGTTCAAAGTCCGCAACCTGACTCTCGATATCCGCAGGAGCGATTCCAACGTACAGTCACACATCCAGGAATCAATACAGCATCTCGCCCTGCTTCAAACGCTTGAATATGCCGAGACGAGCAGCGACAGCCTTGAAGAACTCCAAGCGGACAATTACGAGAAGAATATGCGCCGTGCGAGGTTTAGCGTCATTGCGCGCACTCTTGTCGCGCTGTCTTTCACCGTAGGTTATGCCGTGGCGTTTCTGTGGGGCGTTTTCGGAATTGCCGAAGGCGTTGTCACTTATGGTCTTATGACGGCCATACTCCAGCTCGTCGGGCAGGTTCAGAGGCCTCTCGTTCAGGCAAGCGACAGGCTTCCCTCCCTTTTCCATTGTACAGCATCGATTGATCGTCTCATAGAAATAGAGCATCTCCCTCAAGAGAGTTTGTCAGATAGGCATTTCATTGATGGTGTTGCCGGAGTCAGCCTCGAACACTTGAGTTTTCGCTATCCGGATGGGAAATCGGATGTCATTTCTGACTTGTCCTTTGATTTTGCACCCAGTTCCAAAACGGCCATTGTCGGACCTACTGGGATAGGTAAAAGCACGCTCATACGACTGATGCTCTCTCTGCTTACGCCTACATCAGGCTCCGTTAGCCTTTATTCCGCTTCAGAAAAAGTACCGGTTTCAGAGGCCACCCGCTGCAATCTTGTGTATGTCCCTCAAGGCAATACTCTCTTCAGCGGCACAATCCGTGAGAATCTCCAGATGGGTGATCCTCATGCTTCCGATGCGCGTATGGCCGAAGTTCTTCACACTGCAGCTGCAGATTTTGTGAATGACCTTCCGGACGGTCTCGATACTCAGTGCTTTGAGGCAGGAGGCGGACTCTCCGAGGGTCAGGCTCAGCGCATCGCCATTGCTCGGGCCCTTCTGCGTCCGGGCAGCATCCTTCTCCTCGACGAGTTCAGCTCGGCTCTCGACAACGTTACAGAAGACCTTCTCCTTCAGCGTCTTACAGCCACGATGACCAACCGCACCATGATTTTCATCACTCATCGCGACCGTGTCATCGACTACTGCGACTCCATCCTGCGGTTGTAATTGCACGTGGCTGTACTAAAGCAAAAATCCCAGGAATTCGTTCACTCCTAGGATTTTTGCTCTAACCATATATGTCATTGTGGCTATCGCTCGTATTCGACTCTTGCCCTGACGTCAACAACTGAGTCTATGTACTTTTTGAGTTCGTTGCGAATCGGATCCGCCTTATAGTCCGCGAGGTCTGACCAAGAATCGAAATCTTCGATGAGGACAGCATCGTAGGAGGTTGCCGAATCGTTGCGGTTAATTCCGACTTCCACGTTCCTGAGGCCTGGAACTATCCCGAGGATAGCTTGATAGCGTTCTTTGATGTCCTCTGCGATTTCTTTTGGAGTCCTGCCATCTGATGGCTTGAACTTCCACATTATTGTATGCCTTACCATATCTATTAGTATTGAAGTGTCTCTAATTATGCGCCTGACTCCAACGAGTCATCGCTGACGTCCATAAAGTTAAGAAGAAAATTGCAGACGACAAAAATAAATCTTAGTTTTCTTAAACAAATCAGCATCTTGACTCACAGACACGGTAAAACGCAATAAACTCTCTCATCCCTGCTTGCGTATAGAAAAGTTTGTTGTACCTTAGCAGGTTGATTGTCCGGCAGCTAACGGCCGGAGAGGTGAAATTCTGGGATGGCGAACTCTGTCGGTGCAAAAAAGATAGCGAGAAATACACTGCTTCTCTATACGAGAATGGCGGTCCTGCTTATCGTGGGGCTGTACACTTCGCGAGTGGTGCTTGCTGCGCTGGGGGAGGATGACTACGGAATATACAATGTGGTCGGTGGTGTCGTCGCTATGTTTTCCATAGTCTCGGGCGCAATGTCTTCGGCAATCTCACGTTTCATCACCTTTGAACTGGGACGTGGCGGGGAGCGCCTGCATGTTATATTTCGTTGCGCGATACTGGTGCAACTTGCGCTTGCAGTCATCATCGTTGCTGTCGGAGAACCTGCTGGGCTTTGGTTCATCGGAGAGGAAATGACAATCTCGCCCGATAGGGTCACGGCTGCAAGGATTGTGTTGCAGTTCTCACTCATAACATTTGTAATTAATCTTTTGAGCGTTCCCTACAATGCACTGATCATCGCCCATGAGCAGATGGGGGCTTTCGCTGCTGTCGGTCTATTTGAAGGCCTTGCCAAACTTGGCGTTGCGTTTCTGATTGCCGATGCTCCGATGGACCGGCTCGTGTGGTATTCATTGCTGATGTGTGTTGTTGCATTGCTCGTAAGGATTGCCTACACGGTCTATTGCAGGAGACATTTTGCAGAATGCAGGCGACAGACCTCTGTCGATGCGGAGTCAAGATGCGGAGATTTTTCGGGACATCATCGCCACTCTGGGATGGATGCAGGCATACTCAGGGAAATGTTCGGGTTTGCCGGGTGGAATTTCATCGGGGTGAGCGCCGGTGTTCTTAAGGATCAGGGCGGCAGCATTCTCGTTAATCTCTATTCCCCGAGTCCGGCGGTAAATGCCGGTCGAGGAATCGCTATGCAGTTGAGCGGAGCAGTACAGAGTTTTGTGACCAATTTCATGACGGCAGTCAATCCTCAGATCACGAAATCCTACGCTAGCGGAGACCATGGATACATGCACATGCTTGTGCGGAAGTCAGCAAAGTTCTCGTATTTTCTGATCCTGTTCCTTGCCCTTCCGCTCATTCTTGAGACCGACTGGCTGCTCGGGCTCTGGCTGAGGGATATCCCGGAGTATGCTCCAATGTTTGTCCGCCTGATGTTGGTCCTCGTGCTGAGTGATTCTCTGTCCAATCCATTGATTACAATGCAATTGGCTACTGGTGACATTAAAAGATACCAAATAGTTGTTGGAGGAATCCTGCTGCTGAACGTGCCGGTTTCCTGGGCTTTGCTGTCCTTAGGATTTGGCGTTGAATGGGTGGTTGTAGTCGCAATCGGTCTTTCGCAGGCTGCCATGTTTGCGAGGCTTGCCCTGCTTCGGGGAATGGCCGGACTGAATGTCGGTATGTGGTTTCGCGAAGTCTGGCTTCGAGTGGTCTGTGTGACGGCATGTGCTTGTGTTCCTGCTGTGCTGCTCAGGATGTTCGGAGGGCAGATTCACCAGCTCGCCATGGTGCTGACAGCAATGCTTTCGGTTGCGTTTGCAGCGTGGTTTGTCGGGTGCACCGCTGAGGAACGGAAGATGATTGTCTCTGGGGTCAAGTCAGGCGTGGGACAGAGCCGTAATACCGAACGCGGGCTCGCTTCTTTTGCAAGATACCCGCTGAGGGTCTGGGCTGCCGTCAACAAGGATTCGGAAATTCTGGCAGAGAGTTCCTCAGGAGGCGTGTTTTATCCGCTGGCCCTGCGTTTTATTTCTGAAGGTGGCGTTGTTTGTGCCGCTGTCTGGGATGATGACTTCCGTGGGGTACATCATGACTTTGCCAACGATGCTGAAGGGGTCAGAAAAATGATGCGTAGCAAGTACATGCAATCATCACTTGGCGGGTGCTTCCTGAAAGTCAGGCAGTTGCTTGATTCGGGACGGAATGTGATGTTTGTCGGAACGCCATGCCAGGTTAAGTCTTTGCGTAAGTTCATTTACAAGGATACTTTCAAAAATGCAGCGAATGCCGCAGTCTCAAGACCATCGGCCGGATGCGCTCAGGGAGAATTGCTGTTTGTCGAAATCCTCTGCCACGGAACACCGCTTGTGAGGAGCTGGAGGGAGTATCTTTGCAGCCAACTCTCTGCTGTAGGGGCCGTATCGGCTGTGGGAGTGAATTTCCGGGACAAGTCTATCTCCGGTTGGAAAAAGTATTGTGTGACAATCGATTACCAAATGCCTGACGGCAGTCTTAGAAGGATCTCGCAACCCTATGCGGAAGTTCCTTTTATGCGGGACTTCCTCGCCGACCGCAATCTTAGGAATGATTGCCACAAATGCGGATCACGCAATGGGCGCAGTGGTGCGGACATCAGCCTCGGTGATTTTTGGGGTGTGGACAAATTGCTGCCTGATGTCTATAACAGTCAGGGTGTCAGCGTTGTAAGTGCCTACACGGAGTCAGGGCTGCGGCTTCTTGACTCAATGTCCGCTGAACTTTCGTTCACAGAAATCAGCATGGAAACATTCGGACACTCACTGAAATACAATGGAGGTTACGGAAAATGAAAATAGGAATCATAACATTGCAGTTGCAGACGAACTATGGTGGTGTCCTTCAGGCCTTTGCCCTGCAGCGTGTGCTTGAGAATTTGGGCAATGATTTGGAAATCATACAGTTGAATGAAATTATTCCCGAACCTAAGGGGCTTTGTCTTGTCCGCAAGATTCTCACGAGGTCGTTCCGGAGGTATGTGCTTCATCGCAGAGACGTCGAGATATTCCGCGAGCGCAGGATAAACCGGGAATTTCCCATTGTTGGAGTCGAGTTCGTCAGGTTTTTCAGAAAATATATGAAAATAAGGTATATCCCCTCATTCGGCTGCATAACCCCCGGAGATTATACTGCTTTTGTCGTGGGTAGTGACCAGGTATGGCGACCGAAATATAACCGGAACCTGATGAATTCTTATCTTGATTTCACGTGGAAGGACAGGGGAGAGTGCATTGCCTCGAAATCGGAGGAATGTCGTGCAAATTCATCAGAATACACCAAACCGCAGGGCTGGGACGTGAAGCGGGTGTCATATGCAGTGTCTTTCGGCAGCGCGGAATGGGAATATGATGCGAAGGAGACAGCTGTGGCTGCAAGACTTGCTGGGCGTTTCGATGCATTGTCGTTCCGCGAGTTGTCCGGGGCAATAAATGCCGAAAAACATCTCGGCGTCGACTCGTCCATTGTCTTAGACCCGACACTTCTGCTATCCGCTGAAGATTATCTTTCTGTCCTTGCGCCTGACTATCCCCAGCCAGCGGTTTCGGACGAAGTTGGAAAAACCTTGCACGGCAATGACTGCGTCTTTGAATACATACTTGACAGAACCTCGGAAACTCTTGCGCTGGTGGATGAGATTGAATCCTGCTTTTCTAAAGAACAGGATTTGGACAGACGGCTGGAAATCAGACGATTCCTCGCAGCGGATCCTCGCGGAACGGAAGATATAAGCAAGCGTGTGCAGCCTTCTGTCGAATCATGGCTTGAAGGCATTTCTGCGGCTTCGCTGGTCGTCACAGACTCTTTTCATGCCTGTGTATTTTCCATTCTCTTCCATCGTCCGTTCATCGTCCTTGGCAATCACCGCCGCGGACTTTCTCGAATACTTTGGCTGCTCGAACAGTTCGGCCTACTGGATAGACTTGTTGTTCTGGGCAGTTCGGGAGAAATTTCGCAGGACTTGCTGAACTGGAGCACAATTGACTGGGACAGAATTGACCGAAGACTTGAAGAACTGCGTTCTGAGTCGCTGGACTTTATTAAGAAAAACTTGAATTGATACCTGACAAGTCTATGGATGATAATGTACTGAAATGCAATAAAGATATTGAACCCACATATGGCGGGGCGGTACTTATAAGCATTGTTGTGCCGGTTTACAATGCTGCAAGGACTCTGGAATTCACTGTCGGTTCAATCATATCGCCATCATTTTTCGACAATTGCGAACTCATCCTTGTCGATGATGGAAGCACCGATGGTTCCGGCGAAGTCTGTGATGGCTTTGCAACTATTGATGGCGCAATAAGAGTCATACATCAGGAAAACCGAGGTGTCAGCCAAGCCAGGAACGCAGGAATTGCCGCGGCCTCCGGCAAGTACATCATGTTTGTCGATTCCGATGACATTTTGCCGGCGGACTGCATCCCTATCTTCAAAGAGGCCATAAACTCAGGAGCGGATCTTTATATTGGCGGCTACACTCTGCTGCGCAGGGATGGAAAACGCGAGAATGTACTTCCTGAGGAAACGATGCGCTATTCGGGAATAGGAATTGCGGATTTTTTCGTTTCCAATTATAGTTCAACGTCTTTTCTCCGCCCTGTCTGGGGAAAGGCATTCCGCAGGGAATTGCTTGTGGATAACGGAGTTTGGTTTCGTGCAGGCGTTAATTATGGAGAGGATATCCTTTTCCTTTTCAACTTTCTGCCGCTGTGCCACACTATTGAAACGATTTCACACAGCATGTACACCTACAGGATAACTTCTGCCAGCCTCTCTGCGGACCGCAGTTCCGATACTCATATCTTGCGTGTGCTGACATTGCTGGATCCGTATTCTGAGTCCATACTGTCTCTCGAAAATAGTTATCCATCGCTGAAGAGCTTGGACGTGTATCACAGAGAAATAGTGAGCTGGCTCATCTGTCGCGTACTCACGGTCTTCGCCACGCGGCGAACCCGTCTCTGCACGTCTGACAACATTTCGAGGCTCTACCACTATATGAAGCATGATGCCGCATTGAATGGTCTCGGCGGGATCTTTTCGTTGCGCAAGGGGCAGATTGTCAATATTATATTGTTCAAAATTGGGTGTCCGCCGCTGTCGGCCGCATTCTATCATATAAGTGCGGCATTTTGCGCGGCTTTTAACATTAGTCCGAAGCGGTATTAGTGACGTCTAATTTGTAAACTTGAGTTTTGGGGAATGAAGAAGAGAATAGCCGTAGTGTTCGAGGGAAACAGCGAAGACAGGAAAGGGATGTTCAATGCCGTGACGGAGCGGGCTGTGCATCTTTTGAAAAGGGGAGAGTTTGATGTAGATACCTATCTCATACAGACTTATGATCCATGGTTTGTACGAATGGTTAAAGATGAGAAAAAGCAAAAGTGGACTTCTTCATTCATCGTCCATGGGTTGCCCGTCCAGACCATCCGGGAGACATTCTCCCTGCTTGACTGGCTGCTGCAGGACAAACTTCAGCTTCCGAAGCCGGTCCAATGGCTTGTATCTCGAAGACTTGCCGGAAAGTTTGCCGGCTATGACCTAATCGCTGCCCATTCATACCGGAGTGCTCTCCTTGCTGCAGAAATTCACCGGCGGTTCGGCATCCCTTACATCGTCACCTGGCATGGAAGCGACATCCACCGCTATCCGTTCGAGAACCGGGCCAGATTCCGCGCTACGAAACGGCTTATGGAATCAGCCGGAATGAATATATTTGTCAGTCGCAGTCTCATGGCCACTTCCGAGAGGATAACGGATTCATGTCCCCGCACCATTCTCTATAACGGGGTGGATACATCGCGGTTCCGTCATTTCACACCGGAGGAACTTGAAGACGCACGGAAGCGTTTCGGAATATCCGGAGCAGTGAAGAATGTCGCGTACATAGGTAATTTTTACACTCTGAAGAATGTACTCTGCCTTCCGGAAGTTTTTGAAGGAATACACCGAGAATTCGGAAACAGAGTCGCGTTCTATTTTGTCGGAGGCGGAAAACTTGAATCGCAGTTGCGAAAAGGCTGCCGTGAACGCGGGATAGATGCCCGTTTCTTGATAAATGTTGGCCCGGATGAGATGCCTGCAATCTACAATTGCATGAATCTGATTGTGATGCCAAGCCTAAAGGAGGCATTCGGTCTTGTGGCGGCCGAGGCCCAAGCCTGCGGGACTCCCTTTGCGGGTTCAAGGGTCGGTGGCATAGCTGAAGTCGCGGGCGATGATAACACCGTTCCGCTTGGAGTACACTTCGTCCGGGATTTTACGGCTCTGTGCGTAAAACGTCTGGACGACGGGCATTATACTCCGCTTTCAAGCCAATTTGATTGGAATGTCACCGCAGAGAAGGAGTCTGAAATCATCTGGGAGATTCTGAAAAAGGAGCATTATTGAAGCCGTCTTTTCGTTGAGAAGCTGTCTTAAATTTTTTGTTCAGTTATT
>DJSA01000148.1:15736-41555 GCA_002438905.1 Bacteroidales bacterium UBA6346 | reverse complement strand
GTCTTGATGAAATCCTCACCATCCGGCTTGCATCCCATCCTTTTATGCATCCCCTTTTTCTTTGGATTAATCATAGCGGTGTTGGCAGGAGTTTTCTTGCCGACACTGTTTTTTTTATTCTGGATGGTCAGGCGCTGATTGTCTTCTCCCTTTTCGATAAGTGAGAGCAGTCCGAGATAGAATAAATACGGGATTGCTGGGCGGAGGAAAGTGGAGTATGAAGAATACGGACTTTTATGCCCTGGGAGGCCGTGGGACGAGGTTTGTACAAAATTGAACCATTTTCGGATAATGTCGGGACGGGGTGATTGTGCTGTTGCGTATTTTTGCATCCGTAAAAAAGTACAACTGCATAAACACCGAAAATGAAGGCACTGAAACATTCTTTATTTTTAACTGCAATCTTATCTTTTATAGCGTTTGTTCCGTCTTCGGCGCAGGCACTGTTCCTTGACAGCACGTCTCCGGTCGGAAGGGATACATCCGAAATTGACATGCGCGCATGGAACCTGGTGTCACAGATGACGCTTGAGGAAAAGTGCGACTATATAGGTGAACTCACGTCTTTTGTGATACGCCCGGTCGAAAGGCTCGGCATACCGCAGTTGCTCATGGCTGACGGCCCGCAGGGCATACGTAATATACGGCGTCAGAATACCATAAGCACGCTCTATCCTTGTGGGGCGCTTACGGCGGCAACGTGGAACCGCGAGATTGCCGACAAGCTCGGCCACGGGCTCGGGCAGGACGCAAAGGCGAGGGGCATATCCTTCCTTCTTGGCCCGGGCGTGAACATCTATAGGGCGCCACTCTGCGGAAGAAATTTCGAGTACTTCGGTGAGGATCCGTACCTCACGTCCGAGATTGCGGCAAATTACATTGTCGGTGTGCAGGATGAGGGCGTGATTGCGACTGTGAAGCATTTTGCGGCGAACAACCAGGAATGGAGCCGCCACCACACGAGCTCCGATGTTGACGAGCGCACTCTCCATGAGGTCTATTTCCCGGCATTCAAAAAGGCAGTGCAGGAGGCTCGTGTGGGCGCCGTGATGGACAGCTACAATCCGATTTTCGGAGTGCACGCTTCGGAGCATGGTTGGATGAACATTGAAGTGCTTCGCAATATGTGGGGCTTCGACGGCATACTCATGTCGGACTGGACTTCCGTGTATTCATCCTCCGGGGCGGCAAACGGCGGGCTTGACCTCGAATGCCCCAAGGGTGTTTACTTTACAGCAGAGAGACTTGTGCCACTCGTGAAGGCTGGAATTATCCGTGAGGAGACCATAGACCTTAAGGTGTATCATATTCTCCATACTCTCAACCGCTTCGGGCTTCTTGACAAAGACATCAATGACAGCAGCATTCCTCTTGACAATCCGGAAAGTGATGCTCTCTCGCTTGAAATTGCCCGCGAAGGAATCGTCATGCTCGAAAATCGTGGCGGTGAACTTCCGTTCAGGAAAAGGGAGAGGGTGCTTGTACTCGGCCCTAACGCTTTCAACATGCCGACGGGCGGCGGGAGCGGATTCGTGCAGCCGTTCCACAGTACGAGTATAGCTGCGGGCTTGAGCAAGACATTTGGAGAAAAACGCGTGTCCGTACTTCCTGACAGCCTCCTGTTTGCAGGCGTGCCTGCTGATTCCGCAAAGGCCGGTGCCGTGAACCTGGCAGTTCTGAAGGATGCACTGAAAAAGGCGGACAGGGTGGTTTATTGTGCAGGCTTCAACAGCAAGATTGAGGGAGAGGGCTTTGACCGACCGTTTGCGCTTCCGGGGGCTCAGAGACGTGTAATTAATGAAATTGCGGCAGCGCACGGGCATCTTACGGTTGTGCTGAATGCCGGCGGCGGAGTCGACTTCAACGGCTGGAGCGATGGCGTGGAGGCTGTGCTGTTTGCTTGGTATCCGGGACAACGGGGTGGAGATGCTGTTGCGGAGGTGCTCTCCGGCAAGGTATCTCCGAGCGGAAAACTTCCGATAAGCATCGAGAACCGCTGGGAGGACAATCCTGTGCATGACAACTACCACGAGAACACACCTGTTTTCACACAAAACACGAAAACAAAGCGCGTTGAATACCGCGAGGGCATCTTTTACGGCTACAAGGGATATGAGAAAAACGGCACGGCGGTCCGCTATCCATTCGGCTATGGCTTGTCATACAGCAAGTTCGACTATTCCAATCTGCGGGTGGAGAAGCTGGGCTCCGACAGCCTGAAAGTATCCTATGATGTAGCGAACACTGGGAAATGCGATGCTTCGGAGATTTCGCAGGTCTATGTCAGCGACCTTTCGTGCTCCGTTCCACGCCCTATCAAGGAACTCAAGGGATTCAGTAAGAATTTCATCAGGAAGGGAGAAAAGTCGCACGTTGAAATTACTCTCGGCAGGGATGCTTTCGCGTTCTATGACATCAGGAGCAAGTCTTTCATCGTGGAACCCGGCGAGTTCGAGATTCTTGTGGGCGCGTCTTCCGCAGACATTCGCCTTAGGCAGACAGTGCTGATGGGTAGCGATGAATATCAGACCATTGCAATTGAACCGGACAGGACATCTGTTGTCAAAAACCCGCTCACTGGCTGGGTGATGTACCTCGGACGGAACTGGAGCAAGGACTTCGGCACCGAAGCCCGCTACGACAGCTGGCCTGCAGGAAAGGACGGGGAAATGAAAGTCCGTGTTTCGGACTACTGCGGCACGGCATACATCCGCACAAGCTGGTCTTCGATGGAGCCGGAGGAGGGCAAATATTTCTGGAATGACCCGGACTCACGTCTGAACGGGCTTCTGAATGAAGTTCGCCGCAGGGGGATGAGGCTTGCCTTCCGCATCGTTGTTGACGGACGTGACCAGGGACAGAACACACCGCAGTATGTGATTGACGCCGGGGCAGAATGCTTCACGAGCAAGGTCGGAGGCAAAGATGTGTACACGCCATATCCGGACGACAAGGTGTTCCAGGAAAAATATGAAAAGTTCCTCACGGCGTTTGCTCAGAGGTTCAACTCTGCGGATGAGATAGACTTCATCGATGCCTACGGACTCGGAAAGTGGGGCGAGGCCCATTCGATGAAGTATATGGACGAGGCGAATAAAATCCCTGTATATGAGTGGATTACAAGTCTCTATTCGCGTCTGTTTACCAACATTCCGCTTGTGATGAACTACCATCGGGTACTTGCGGCGCAGACCATAGACGGCTGGGAGGATTCTCCGAATCCGGATACGGAAAAACTTCTTGATTCAGCAATTTCAAAGGGATATTGCCTCCGCCACGACGCGTTCGGAATGACGGGCTACTACATGGACTGGGAGAAGGATTATGCAGCGAGGTGGCGCTACCGCCTTCCGATTATCTTCGAGGGAGGATGGATTACCGGTGCGCATCACCGCTATTGGAAGGATCCGTGCGGCGCATATCGCGAGGGACACCCCGAGGATGTGCGCAGGGGAGAGATGGAGATTGCGGAAGAGACTCATGTGAATATGATGGACTTCCGCGTGGGCAACGAGACCGAAAGCTGGTTCCGGAACTATGATCTCGTACAGAAGTTCGTCAGCGAGGGCGGCTACAGGCTCTATCCTTCTTCAGTGACCGTTCCAACGGCAGCGGAGGCAGGCTCTACGGTTTGCCTTTCCCACATCTGGGAAAACCTCGGCTGGGGCTACTGCCCGAACAATATCAGGCAGTGGCACTATCGCTACAAGCCGGCATTCGTGCTTCTGAACTCTGACGGGAAAGTTGTCAGGACATTCGTTGACCGCCAGTCCGAACCATCCGAATGGATTAAGGGAAAGCCGGGGGCGCACAGTTTCAGCGTTGACCTCAAGGGTGTCGATCCCGGTGAGTATACTTGGGCAATCGGCATCGCCGACACTATGAGGGGCAACCGCAAGGGACTGAACATCGCCGTTGACAAGGATCGTCTCACGCAGGACGGCTGGCTTGGAATATGCGGTGTAACCATAAGGTAGACAAACAGACGCGTGTTTTGGGCAGATGTACAAAAACGAACCATTTCTGAATGAACGGTGCACTGTCGGTGACTTGGACTTTTCTATTTTTGCACTGACTGGTAACCGATAATTATGCTGATAACCGATCAATCATTATGTTGAACGACAGACTAATCAATATCACGTTGGCAATACTTGCCTCTTCGATGGTATTTTCATCCTGCTCAAAAAATCAGTTGGGGGGGGCAGATGATAGCGATAAGAATTCAGAAACGATAAAACTTTCTCCGGACAGGACATCCGTGCTCCGTAATCCTCTGAACGGCTGGACTCTCTATATCGGTCGCAGTTGGAATGAGAATTTCTGGACCGCTCAGGGATATGATGACATTTCCGTGCCGGAACTCGGGGCGACAGTCAAGGCTTCCGACTATGCCAGCACGGCCTATCTCCGCACGACTTGGAAAGCTCTTGAGCCTGCGGAGGGCAACTATGTGTGGAGGGATAAGAATTCCACATTCTCGAAACTTATGCAGTCTGTTCTTGACCGTGACATGCGCTTTTCGATACGCATTGTCGTCGATGGGCGCGACCAGGGACAGAATACTCCACAGTATGTCTTTGACGCCGGATGCGAGTATTACGATGACCCGGACTATCCGGGCAAGGGACGCATATCGCCTTATCCTGACGACCCTGTGTTTCAGGAAAAATATTCCGTGTTCATAAAGGCTCTGGCTGAAGATCTCGATGACCCGGACAAAATGGACTTCATTGATGCGTTCGGACTCGGCAAATGGGGAGAATGCCACACTCTCATCTACAAGGACACCTCAAAGAAAAAACAGGTCTTCGACTGGATCACGACACTCTATTCAGAGTCTTTCAAGAGTGTTCCTCTGCTGATTAACTATCACAGGATGATTGGGACATCAACGGCCGGCGGATGGTCGGATACCGTTCCTTCCGACACTGAAGCGCTGCTTGACAGTGCCGTAGAGAAAGGCTACAGCCTTCGTCACGATGCTTTCGGAATGACCGGTTATTATAAGCAGTGGGAAAAGAATTATGCTAAGAAGTGGAACAACCGGCGGCCGATTGTGATGGAGGGCGGATGGATTACGAGCGGAACTCACCGCTATTGGATTGACCCGTGCGGAAAATATCGTGAGGGGCATCCCGAGGACGTGCGTCAGGGCGAGTTTGATGCCTGTCAGGAGGCCAAGGTCAATATGATGGACATACGTACAGGCGAACTTTCGTGGTTCCACGATGCCTTCGGCTTGTTCGAACGCTTCATTCAGGAGGGAGGCTACAGGCTGTATCCGGATATGATTACGATTCCGGTTGCCGCGTCAGCCGGCTCAAAAGTGCAGATCACTCATCGCTGGGTGAACCTTGGCTGGGGTTATTGCCCGAATAACATCCCGCAGTGGAACTGGAAATACAAGCCCGCGTTTGCGCTTCTTGACTCGAAGGGTGAGCTTGCCAAAGTTTTCGTCGACTCGGCGGCAGAACCTTCCGAATGGATTAAAGGATCTCCGAAGCAGTACAGCTTCAGTGTAGATCTCGGCGGCATTGCGCCGGGAACATACACCTGGGCTGTCGGAATCGTGGATACGACTAAGGACGAGGGCACTTTGGGACTTGAAATAGCCACGAAGAAGTCGCAGCAGACCGCAGGCGGCTGGACAAAAATTAAGGAAATCAACATATTATAATTATAACTGAAATGAGACACACTAAAACTCAGCTCATGACAGTCCTCATGGCTGTTGTCTGCTTCTTTTGCTTCAGTGCCGCTCCTCTTTCGGCCCAGAACGGTGTCGTCAGCGGTGTGGTCACTGATGAAAGCGGTGAGCCGCTTATAGGTGCCGGTGTCCTTATAAAGGGCACTTCCATAGGCGAAGTCACCGATGTAAACGGTCAGTTCAAAATCAAGGCGGCTCCGGACGCGACTCTTGAAGTTTCATTCCTCGGATATGAAACACAGGATGTGAATGTCGCCTCTCGCGCGATGATTGAGATTTCACTCAAGTCAGACAACGTTCTGGAGGAGACCGTGGTTATCGGCTACGGCACTGTCAAGAAGAAGGACCTCACAGGTGCGGTTGCCGCCATCAACGGAGAGAACCTCGCGGCAAAGAAGACCACGACCCTTTCCACGGCGCTTCAGGGCACGATGTCCGGAGTCCTCGTGCAGAGGAACGGAAATGCTCCGGGTGCGGCCGCGAGCAGCATCCGTGTCCGCGGTATCACCACGATTGACAATTCCAGTCCGCTCATCATCGTGGACGGCGTGCAGTGCAGCGACATAGACTATGTGAACTCCAACGACGTGCAGAGCGTTTCTGTCCTCAAGGACGCCGCTGCCGCCTCAATCTACGGATCCAAGGCCGCTGCCGGAGTCATACTCATCACGACCAAGCGCGGCGAGGCCGCGAACATCAGCCTCAGCTACAGCGGAGAGGTCGGCTGGGAAATTCCTACCACGCAGCCCGAGATGGTCGGCGTGACCCGTTTCCTCGAAATGAGCAATGAACTCCTCTACAACGACAACAATGCTGCCGGCTTCTTTCAGCTCTACACGGCAGACCAAGTGAAGAACTGGGTCGAGTATAACAAGACTGATCCGAACAACTATCCTATAACCAACTGGCGCGAGCTTATCCTCAAGGAAAACGCCCTGCGTCATTCCCACAATGTTTCCGTATCAGGCGGGAACAAGTCCGTGCGTACCAAGGCTTCCATCACCTACGACGATGTTGACGGCCTCTACGGCAACCGCCAGTTCCAGAGATGGATGCTCCGCACCAACAATGACTTCACGATTATCAAGGACATGCTCTCCGCGTCCCTCGACATCAATATCCGCCGGGGCAAGAACACCCGTCCTATCTATGACCCGTTTGACACCATGAGAATGATGCCGGCTGTCTATGCCGCCACATGGTCTGACGGAAGATATGCCGAAGGCAAATCAGGGTCAAATCCGTATGCGCTTGTAAATGAAGGTGGCACCTACTACGCATGGAGCACTCAGCTCGGAGGAAAGGCATCACTTGACCTCACTCCGGTGAAGGGCCTCAAGCTCTCCGCTGTCGTGTCTCCATTCATCAACTACACGAAGTCAAAGCAGTTCAAGAACGCCTGCGGCTACACTCTTGCTGACGACCCTGAAGTGCAGGGCGGCTGGTTCGACAGCGGCAATACATGGTCAACCAACAGCCTTACGGAGAACAGGAACGATAGTTACACCATAACTTCCCAGCTCCTCGCAAACTATAACGGGACTTTCGGAAATCACAGCATCGGTGCAATGGTCGGTTATGAGAACTATGTGATGCGCAGCGAGACTCTCGGCGCGGGACGTGACCAGTATGAGCTTACGGGCTATCCATATCTCAACATCGGTCCCAAGGACTATCAGACAAACTCCGGCGACGGCACCGAATACACTTCTAATTCCGTGTTCGGACGCATTACCTACGACTATGCCGGCCGCTACCTGTTTCAGGCGAATGTCCGTCATGATGGTTCGTCACGCTTTGCGAAAAAATATCGCTGGGGAACATTCCCTTCGTTCTCGGCAGGCTGGGCAATGTCGGAGGAAAGTTGGATGCAGGAGGCAAAGCCTTGGCTCTCGTTCCTCAAGTTACGTGCATCATGGGGCAAGCTCGGAAACGAGAGAATAGGGGACAACTACTTCCCGTATATGGCTCTGATGAACTTCAACAACGCTCTCTTCTATGAAGGTGGTGAGACCGTCTCCGACAAGACAGCCGCGCAGAAGGCTCTTGCGGTAGAGGACATCACGTGGGAGACAACCACTTCGACCGACCTTGGTCTCGACCTCGGATTCTTCCGCAACAGGCTGAACGTCAACTTTGACTGGTACTGGAAAACCACGGACGACATGCTTCTTTCCATTGAAATTCCTTATTTTATGGGCTACAATAGCCCGAAGACCAACGCGGGCAAGATGGCGACGAAGGGATTTGACCTTGAAATCGGCTGGAACGACCGCGTTGGCGACTTCTCCTACAGCGTGAGCGCAAACCTTTCGGACTTCACGTCCAAGATTGTGGATCTCAATAATTCCGACATCATCAGCGGAGGAAAGATTCAGCGCGCGGGATGCTTCTTCAACGAATACTACGGATACATCTGCGATGGCATATATCAGACTCAGGAGGAAGTCGCAAATTCGGCGACGCTCAACGGCTCAGTGACCGTGGGTGACCTCAAGTACAGGGACATCTCCGGTCCGGACGGCGTTCCTGACGGGAAGATTTCCGCCGAGTACGACCGCGTGCCTCTCGGAAACTCTCTTCCTCGTTTCCAGTATGGCGGTCGGTTCAATTGCAGTTGGAAGGGGCTTGACTTCTCGCTCGTGTTCCAGGGCATAGGCAAGCAGAACTCCTATCTTTCAGCCGCATACGTGCAGCCTCTCCGCAACAACTACGGCAACATCCCGTCAATCATCGATGGAAAGTACTGGAGTCCGTTCAATACAGCCGAGGAGAATGCCGCCGCACAATATCCCCGTCTTTCAAAGGTCAGCAATGACAACAATTACGCGACATCATCATTCTGGATTTTCAACGGCGCATATTTCCGTCTGAAGAACATCACCCTCGGATATACCCTTCCGGAAAAATGGACCTCCAAGGCGAAGATGAGCAGAATACGTCTTTATGTCAGCGCAAACGACCTTTTCTGTCTCAGCAGATACCCGAAGGGATGGGATCCGGAGATGGGAACAAGCGCATACCCTATCACCACCTCGGTTCTTATGGGTCTTTCTGTCAAATTCTAAAAAATGGACTGTTATATGAGAAAGTATATATTATCAGCGCTCGCTCTCGGGGCTGCTTTCGCGACGGCCTGCACTTCAATGGACATGACTCCTAAGTCTGAAGGCAACAGCGAATCATGGTACACGACCGAGACCGAGCTCGACATGGCCGTCAATGAGTTCTACATCCTCGGTTATTGGCAGGAACCGCTCCTGGCATCCGAGCAGTGGACGGACAACTTCACCTACAGGAATGCCAACAGAGGGGAAGGCGGCTCTGTGCTTGACGGAACCCTTACCGGACAGACATGGTACTGCTACAATCTGTGGTACCAGAGCTACAAGCTCATTACCCGTGCGAACTCGCTCCTGAACAGCATTCACAGGGCTGAGGAAGCCGGCGTGAAGCAGAGTGTCATCGAACGCTGCAAGGCGGAGGCCTCCTTCGCGAGGGCATGCAAGTATTCCGACCTCCTTTTCTTCTATGGCGCTGTGCCTTACATTGACCGCTACTACACCATCGAGGAGGCGGAGACCCAGATCAGGAGGAACTCTGTCGAGGAGGTTATGCCTAAGGTCTACGAGGATTTCGATTATGCCATAGAGCACCTTCCTGTCTCATATAGCCCGTCGTCCTCTCATGCGACGAAGGGGGCGGCACTTGCGATGAAGGCGAGGTTCGCAATGTACATGAAGGACTGGGAAACCATGGCTGAAGCCGCCAAGGCCTGCATTGACCTGAACGTATATTCCCTAGAACCGGATTTTTCCAAGCTGTTTCTCCAGAGCACCAAGGAGAATGCGGAAAAGATTTTCTGCATTCCTCGTTCAATTACGAGCGATGTAGTGCTTGATTCATGGTATGTGAAGAACGGACTTCCGCGTAACGCCGGAGGATATGCTGCCGACACCCCGTCATGGGATCTTCTTGCCGCGTTCCTCTGCACTGACGGACTTCCGATTGACGAGTCACCGCTCTTTGACCCGCACAACCCTTTCCAGAACCGCGACCCGCGCTGCGCGATGACCATAGTAGAGTTCGGCACCGAACACTGCGGATACATCTATAACCCCTCGCCGGCCGCAAAGACTACCACTGTCGTGGCAACTGGGGCGACTCAGGCCAACCAGGACAGCCGCAGCGTCGCTCAATATGCCTCATACAACGGCCTGATCTGGAAGAAAGGCGTTGACGCGAGCTGGACCGAGAACGGAATGAAGGTGGAGAATGACTATCTCATCATGAGATATGCCGACGTGCTTCTGATGTATGCCGAGGCGAAGATTGAACTCGGTGAAATCGATGACAGCGTTCTTGACGCAATCAATCAGGTTCGCTCTCGCGCATACGGGGTGAATTCGTCGATGACGGATTCCTATCCTGCCGTCACTTCAACCGATCAGGCAACGCTTCGCCGGACGGTGCGTCTTGAGCGTCGTGTGGAACTTGCGAAAGAGGGTCGCCGATACATGGATCTAATCCGCTGGGATCTCGCGCAGAAGGCTCTCAACTCTTACAACTACATCAACCTTGACCCTACCGCGTGTCTTGAGCAGGTCGTGAACAAGGGGCTGTGGTTCTGGCCGGAGACGCCTGAGATTGACGAGGACGGCCTCGCGAATTTCGAGCCTATCGCGGAGAAGGGACTCATTGCAAGAGGGGCGCAGCGCGTATTCCCAGAGAGGCAGATGCTTTGGCCTATACCTACTCATGACAAGGAACTCTGCAACGGCAATCTTGAACAGAATCCGGGTTATTAATGGTTAACGACATCATCAGGTTATGAAAAATATATTTAGAACAGTTCCCTTTCTTCTTGCCGGAGCCGCACTATGCTGTGCGGTAGTTTCCTGCCAGCAGAAGATTGACAACGAATATTCAAGACACAATTTCTCAATTAAGATAACGGCTTCTTCCGAGAACATAGTCCTTGACGAAAGCAAGCCGGACGAGACTGCGCTCACCATAAGCTGGACACCTGCCTCCGAGTATGGTGACGACTACACGACGACCTATCTCTACACCGTCGATCACACCACCAGCACCGCCTCGGGTGTGAAGGAATATGAGGACGAGGGCAACTTCACGCGCAGCTACACCAACAAGGAACTTCAGGACATGCTCGTTGGCCGTTTCGGTCAGCTCACGAGCACGAGGAGCGGACTCAAGTTCTCAATCACGGCCTCCTTCGAGGGACCGAGGCTCATCATTCCGGATGAGGCGAGCGTGACAGTTTCCGTCAAGACCTATGGAGCGAAGCAGTTTGCCGCAGACAAGGTATGGCTCGGCGGAAGCGTGGTTGCAGAGAATGTGGAACTCACTGCGAACGCGGGCAATCCTGCCCTCTATGTATGGCAGGGCAATCTCAAGGCAGGCGAGCTGAACTTCCCTGTAGTATATGGGGATGAGAGCAACCTGATTGTTCCAGCAACAGACGGGCAGGCCGTGACTGGAACGGACGCAATGGACGCGAAGATTGTCGACGCTACAGAAGGAGGCGGCTGGAAGATAACGACTCCTGATGCCTACAGGGTCACGCTGAACTTCACGACAAAGACCGTTGCTGTGGTTCCGGTTTCTTCAATCATCGAGATTGACAAGATTTATCTTGCAGGAACTGCCGCACCGGCTGAGGAGACCGAGGTGACAAAGTGTCTTGAGAAGGACGGACTCTATGCGTTCCGAGGAGAGCTCAAGGGCGGAACGCTGTGGTTCCCGATTGAGTTCGAGCAGGCGAGGACAGTGGCAATCGTGTCGAAGTCCGAGTTCACTGACGGCACTGCGGTTCCGTTCTCCCAAACTGCGACGTCTGGTGCCGCAGCAAAGGCATGGAACATCCCTGCGGACGGAACCTACCGTGTCGTGATTGACACCGAGGCCAAGACCGTGACGATTTATTCTGCGGCGACGGATGAGGTTGTATGGACAGCAACGGAGTGGAAGAACACAACCGTTTCTCCGACACTTGTCGAAAAGACCGTGATTTCTTCACTCTGGATGTGGGGTGACTTTGCAAGCGAGGCCAACGGCAACAAACCGAGCGATAAATATGTTCTCGCTCCGAGTCTCGCAAATCCTCGTCTGTTCATTTATTACAACAATGGAGAGGCTCTTCCGCGTGGGGGCAGTGCTTCAACGAAGTTCCAGGCATCAAATCTTTGGAACAATGTATATGCATTCGGCGCCTCATTGACGAGGGACAAGCTCGTGAATGTTGAACTCGGCGTCAAGAGCAAGGACATCTTCGGCGGTCAGGGCAACAACCGCTACTCCCGCTGGATCATTCCTGAGGGCACGAACTATATTGAGGTGTTCATCGGTTCCAAGGAAAACGAGGTCGTTGACGGAAGCATTGTCATGGCATCGGATGCGTATGTACTTTTTGACAAAAGATAAATCTGAAAAATGAAAGTTTCAATGAAACTCGAAAATCTTAATCGGGAGGGGCAGGAATACACCTGTCCTTCCCTTTCACTCATTGAAGTGAGGGCGGAGTACGGCTTCGCTGCAAGTAACGAAAAGGTGGGAATATATGCCGGCTCTTATGTTGACGGCGAGGAATTTTAACGGAATATGGGCATGAAACGTTTTGCAACAATATCATTCTTTGCGGCAGCCGCACTCGCAGGCTGCGCGAAGCTCGGCTCAGAAGCCGTTGAAAATACTCCGTCAGAAGAACAGGCTGAAAAGACTCCGTTCATAATCAAAGTCAACACTCCGGTTCCCACTCCCAAGCCTTCGGCGACGAAGACGACGTTCAATGAGGAAACATACGAGGTGAACTGGTCTGCCGGCGATGCTCTTGCCGTAAGAATCAACAGCTCGGAGACACCATATGAGTTCGTGAATGAAACAGGGGAGACCAATGAGTTTACCTGCGCTGATTTCCATCCGGAAGAGGGTGTGGAGTATGAATATGACATACTCTATCCATATTCGACGGATGGAGTATACACTCTCGCCGGAGGAGTCAAGACTCCTATGTACGGGAAGGCGATAGCGGTTGGCGGCAATCAGCCGAATGTAAAGCTTCAGCAGCTTTCGGGCATCATTAAGGTGACGGTTAAAAATGACAATGCTGTCGGCACGGCCACACTTACAGATATTAAGATTGAACGCATGGACGGAGGTATACTCGGAGGAAAGCATACTTATGACAGGACGACAGGCCAATCTGAGCCGACAGATGCTGCTGTCACCTACACGTTGGTTGGCGGGCAGAGCAAGAAGGTTCCTGCTGGAGAAAGCATCGCGATGTGTCTCCAGTGCGCGCCGTTCACGGCAACGGCCGGCACGAGCCTGAAAATTACCTACAAGGTTAACGGAATTGAGTACACCGAAACAAAGACCTTTCAGAAAGACATCGAGTTTGCCACCGGCAAGGTCAACAAGACTACTGTTGCATTTGCTGAAACGCAATGTGTTGTGGAGGGCACGGCAGTGTCTGGCGGTGTGCAGCTTATGACGAAGTGCCTTGAAAAGGATAATTTGTATGCCTTTCGAGCGGAACTTTCTGAAGGGGATTTTCAGATTCGCTTGACCGGTGAGAACGGTGGCGTTTATGCACCGGCATCCGGCAGTGACATCAATGATGGACAGATCGCAGAGCTTACTGAGAATGCGGAAGGGCATTGGACTGTCCCAGCGGCAGGTATATATCGTGTCGTTGTTGATTTTGATGATAAGACCGTTGTCATATATTCTCCGGAAACGGATTTGAAGAATGTGACGGTTACTTATAATAATACAGAGATTGGTGACAAGAATTTCTCACAGGAGGTTACAACACTATGGATGTGGGGTGGTGGTCTCGGATGGGATAATGACCCTGGTATGAAGACAGGTTTCCAGAGCAAGTATACTCTCAAGCAGAGCCTTGCAGATCCGGCGGTCTTTGTTTACTTGGGTGATGCCATTCCTCGCAAGACAAATGTCGATGCAAATAACCAGACCGGAGAAAATAAGGGCAAGGACATTACCGGTCACATACAGTTCTTTGTCTCAAACATCCAGAACAATGTCTGGGCATACGGTTCATCTGCTGCAGCAAAGAGAAACCAGTATTCAGGTTATGTGAACTGCGAGCTTGGAAAGACCTACGATTCTGTCGGAGGCCAGAGTGACAATCGTTATGCCTACCATATCGTACCGGAGGGTGCCAACTGCGTGATTGTCAAGATTGACAGAAACGACAACACGAAGGCCACGGTCAGGTTTGAACAACGCTAATTTGAAAAATGAAAATCAGGAGAACCATATTATTAGCATTTGCGCTGTCCCTTGTGGCAGCATCCTGCAGCAAGGAACAGCCGGGCGGCAGTACGGAAGGCGAAGGCCTGACTGTGGATTTCGCGCCGGACAGGGACATCGTGCATCCTAATCCGTTGTGCGGCTGGGTGCTCTATGCCGGGCTCGGGAACGATCTTGACGACTTCTGGGAAAGGTATGACAACATGCCGTCCTCTGCCGGTACCGTCAAGGTCACCGACTATGCCAAGACCCTGCTCATCCGCACCACCTGGGGACAGCTGAACCCCGAGGACGGAGTCTACATCTGGCAGGATGGCTGCAACACTGTCTATGCGCAGCGCTACCGCAAGCTCATCGCCGAGGCTCGCAGACGCAAAATGCGCGTCGGTTACGGCTTCAGCATAGACAGCCGGGACAAACATGAGTTCTGTACTCCGCTTTATGTCCGTGACCAATACGGAGCGCAGGGCTATGCCACGCAGACTGGCTCGATGGACGTGTGGTCGCCGTATCCCGATGATCCTAAATTCCAGCAGTGTTACGAGAAGTTCATCCACGACTTCGCGGAGCACATCAACAATCCTGACTCCACTGAGTTCGTTCATGGAGTCGGCATCGGCAAATGGGGCGAGTACCATTCCTGCATCTATTCAACAGGAGACGAAACCCCTAAAAAGCCTGTGTTCGAATGGGTTACCTCCCTCTTCGCCAGAGAGTTCACCAAGATTCCGATTTTCATCAACTACCACAAGGCCATCGGCTCCACGAGCGGCGACAAGCTCAGCCCTGATTCTGAAGACATGATAGATTCGGCCGTGAAGAAGGGCTTCGGAATCGGCAGCGGCGCGTTCGGGATGAAGACCTACTACGGCACCTGGGAGAAGAGCATTGCGGCAAAATACCGCTATCAGGTGCCTCTCATCGCCGAGGGCGGCTGGGTCAAGGCCTCTCATGGCGATGCGCCTATGCGCTGGGATACAGAGAACTACAAAGACTGGGCGGATGTCCGCAAGGGAGAGTTCGATCAGGCACGCGAGGCCTGCGCCAGCATGATGGACCTCCGCTACAACGACAATCTCGAGATGAGCGAGGCTTGGTCCTGGTTCAACGAGGCCTACGACTATCTTGTTCAGTTCATCCGTGACGGGAACTATCGCGTTTATCCGTCCAAAGTCGTTGTTCCTCAGTCTGTGGGCCTTGGCGATGAGGTCACGGTCCGGCATCGTTGGGCAAACCTCGGCTATGCCTATTGTCCAACAAATTTCCGTCCTTTCGTCGGCAAGTACAAGGTGGCGTTTGCCCTGCTTGACAAGACTACGGAGAAGCCGGTGAAGATGTTCTATGACACTAAGGCACAGCCTTATGACTGGATAAAGGGAAAACCTAAGCAATATGACTTTACGTTCACTGTCGACGGCGTCCCTGCTGGGGAATATGTCTGGGCAGCCGGTATAGTTGACGATGCTTCGGAGCAGAAGAAGATCGGAATATATTCTTCTGCGAAAGGCGAGTACACAGAGGAAGGATGGCTGAAGATAGCCGAAGTCACGGTGAAATGAGATCCTCAATCGTTTGAGAATATATGATGATAAACGCTGAAATATGATGAAATGTGTAAGAATATTGAGTTGTCTTGCGCTCGCTGTCGCACTCAACCTCACTACAGTTTCGCTTTATGGCTGCGCTCCTGACTCATCTGAGGCAGACGACATTGAGCAGCCATCAGAGCCAGGGGGCAAGGAAGACCCTGACGAGCCTTCAACTCCTGACGAACCTGATAAGCCATCTGAACCAGAAAACCCGGAAACTCCTTCTGACGGCATATTGCGTATCCTTGCAATCGGCAACAGTTTTTCGCAGGATGCCGTGGAGCAATATCTCTACGAACTCTTTGATGCGGCAGACCAGAAGGTCATAATCGGTAACCTCTACATCGGTGGCTGCTCCCTTGAAAGGCATTGGAGCAACACGTCAAACGGCAAGACCGACTATTACTACCGCAAGATAGTCGACGGCGTGAAGACCGAGACAAAGAACACGACCATCCTTCACGGCCTCACCGACGAACCGTGGGACATCATATCGCTCCAGCAGGCCAGCGGATTGTCCGGAAAATACGAAACTTACACTCCGTATCTTCCGAATCTTATCTCTTGGGTGCGGCAGAACGCTCCGAAGAAAGACTTCAGGCTTGCATGGCACCAGACTTGGGCTTATGCCTCAAGTTCTGACCACAGTGCGTTTCCGGACTATGACAGAAACCAGATGACTATGTACCGCGCCATTGTGGAATGTACGAAGAACGCCTTGAAGGACAACCATTTCGACCTCCTCATTCCATCCGGCACGGCCGTTCAGAACGGAAGAACCTCTCTGATAGGAGATGCCTACAACCGCGATGGCTACCATCTTGAAACCACCTACGGCCGCTACACCGCCGCCTGCACTTGGTTTGAGGCCATCATGGGGCAGTCAGTCGTGGGCAACGGCTACGCTCCGGAAACTGTTGATGAACTTCATGAGGCAATTGCGCAGAACGCGGCGCATCTTGCTGTGCTGCAGCCCTATGCCGTTACTGAGATGACGGACTTCCAAAAGCCTTACACCGAGACTCCTGCATTCAGCGCTCCCGTTCAGATTGACTTCGGCGGCGGCTCGGCAGCATCTCCGGAGGACTGGAACCGAGTCGCTGTCAGCACGGCCGGCAACGGCATCTTTCTTAAGGGTAATGACGGAAATTGGTCACCGCTTGTGATAGAGAGCCTTAACGGCTTCACCGGAACCTACAACGGAGTCGGTGGTGAGCCGGACAAGGATGTTACAATCGACGGCATGTCCTATCCGAAGTCTGTCTGGGCAGATGGACTTATTGTCGCGGGAACCAAAGGTGAAGGTGACACTGAACCTGCTTCTGTTACGATTGCCGGTTTTGATTCCGGAAAATCATACGAGGTGAAAGTTCTTGCCGTGCGTTTCAACGGAAGTGCGGACGCACGAATCTCCGAATACAGTCTTGACGGTGCAGAAGACTACGGATCGAAAACCATATACACCGGAATGAAGACATACGATGAATCTGCAGATTTCGGCAAATATATGGTGACTTTCGACAGCGTGAAACCGGATGCTGACGGCAAGATTGTCATTTCGATTGTCGGCAAGGACACCGGAAAGGCTGCCGATGGTCACATCAATGCTGTAGTAATAACCCCGAGACAGAAATAATCCCAGTCTCGTTTACCTGTAAATGCCCCGCCTCTGAATATTGGCTGGGCATTCGTACAAAATCGAACCATTTCCGTATGGATAAATTGGTTTGTCATTTCAAACTTTTATATTTTTGTGATAAGAAACGCGAAACGTTTCATGTTTCTGACGTTAGAAAAACCGCGATTTGTACTGGACTGATAGACCAATTATTCTGAATGAAATCTGACGGACTGAAAAGATATTCGCTTATAGTCGCAGTTCTCCTGCTGTCAGTGCCGCTCTGGGCCATTGACGGCAGGGATTATCGTTTTCATCAAATGCTGGAGACGTCCTACTACGGAGGCATCAACAGCATCGCCAAGGACAGCATCGGGCGTATATGGTTCAGCGGGACGGATGCCCTCTACATGTTCAACGGTCACTCGTTTGAGAGCAAGGCCGTGAGCGGCACTCGTCCCGACATTCAGGTGGACTACAGGGCAATAAGACTGGACAGGGAGAAAAGGCTCTATGTGGCGACCAACTGCGGGCTCTATGGATTTGACTATCTTTCAGAGACCATGTCCCTTCTGCTCAGCGGCGATGTCGGGGCGATTGACGCTGACGGCGCGGGGAGCATCTGGATGATTCTCGATGACTGTATTGTGCGTTACGAAGGTGAGGGAAATGTCAGGGAATATCCGCTCCCCGAGGATGTCCGGCGCTCTCCGTTCTCGCTTTCGCTCTCTTGTGCGGGGAAGGGGATATATGTCGGGACATACGGGCATATATTCAGACTTGACGGTGGATCCGGTGTGTATTCGGACTTTGCGGATGTCGGGAATGGCAATTCCATCGTTTCAGACATTGTCGAAACTGATGAACGGGTCTATGTCCTCACCCTGAGGGATGGTCTCTTTGAGTGCGACACGAACGGGAATATCCTGCGTACGTTCAGGCTGCCTGACGGTTACGACAGGTCAAGCACGGCGAAACAGCTGTATATGGATGCGGACGGAGTGATTTGGGTGGCGACCCAGTCCGGACTGCTGCTTGTCGAACCGGAAACGGGTGACACGGCTCTTCTTACTTCAGATCTTGCAGACCCTCTTTCCATTCCGAACAACTCCGTGTGGTCAATCTATCCCGACCCGGACGGCGGCGTGTGGGTCGGCACTTATGGCGGAAAGCTTGCCTATCAGTCATTCTCGGACAATGACATACGGCACATCGCACCGACTCTCGGGGGACTCCCGCATCCGATTGTCAGTGCCTTTGCTGAGGACCGGTCCGGAAGTCTCTGGATTGGCACCGAGGGCGGCGGTGTCTGCCGCCGGGACGCACGGGACGGCCGCTTCTCCTACTACAACCTTGAGAACGGGCGGCTGAACTCGAATATGATCAAGAGACTGCATTGCGAGGGAGACTATGTGTATGCGTCTATGTTCAATGGCGGTATAACGCGCATTGACATCCGCACAGGCCTGTCGGAAGACCTGCATATTCTCAATCCGTCTTCCGGACAGCCTCTTTCCGTGTATGACTTCCTGCGCGAGGGTGACTCGGGATGGTGGCTCTCGGATCCGGATGCCGAACTGATGTTTTGGGACAGGGCTTCCGGAAGGGTCGAGAATATAGTCTTCCATGACGCTGACGGACGCAGGAAGCGGATGAGGGTAGAGGCCCTTTTCCATGACGCTTCCGGCAACCTGTGGCTCGTAACCCATTCCGGAGTGTATGTCGTGGATGTCAGGGCGAGGGAGATAACCGGACGTTATGCCATAGGCAGCGATGCTTACGCCGCCGACAACCTATGCTCGTGGTGCAGGACATCTGATTCCGGGCTTTGGTTCGGAACCAGAGGCGCAGGAGTGAACAGGCTAAGTCCGGACGGCCGATATGTGAACTATAACAGTTCGGCGGACGGCAGTTTTACGGGACGTACCGTGTTCGGCATTGTCGAGGATCGTTCGACGGGAGACGTATGGCTCAGCACCGATGCCGGACTCTACGTCTGCCTCAAGTCTTCAGGAGAAATCGTCAAGTCCGGGATAGATGTCCCTAACCGCTGCGGCTCCTGGTATATACGTTCCTGCTTTGTCACATCGTCCGGGGAACTCATATTCGGAGGCACGAACGGATATCTCGCATTCCACCCCGAGCGTCTCAATCTCAACAGGCAGAAGCCTCGTGTGTGGTTCACAGACCTTAAGGTCAACAACGAGACTGTCATCCCGGCAGCGAAAGGCTCGGTTCTCGGACAGTCCATATCCACGCTTGACGGCCATTCCGACCGGTCTCACACGATACGGCTATCCCACATCCAGAACGATTTCGAGGTTGGATTCTCTTCTGACAGTTATCTGGAACAGGAACGGAACGCCTACGCCTACAGAATGTCCGGGGTTACTGACGGGTGGACGGAACTGCCTCCGGGACAGCATTATCTGCGTTTTGTGAACATCTCTCCCGGCAAGCACACTCTTCAGATAAAGGCATCCAACAACGATGGCCTCTGGGGTGACCGCATCAGTTCACTAGCTTTCGACATCAAGCCCTCACCATTCTTGGCGCCGTACGCACTTACAGTCTATGTCTTGCTGGCAATTCTCTGCTTGGCATTTCTCTGGTCCTACACTACCAGAAGGAAGATGCTCGAACAGAGTTTGGAAGTGGAAAGGGAGAAAGAACAGAATCTTAGGGAACTCACCCGTGCAAGGATGGATTTCTTCACGAACATATCCCATGACCTCAAGACGCCTCTCACTCTCGTCATCGACCCTCTCAAGCAGTTGGAGAAAACGATTCCGGAGGACGCTCCGAATAGGAAGTATGTCGACACGATAGGACGCAACGTCGTGAGAATCCAGCGTATGATAGGCGATCTTCTGAAATTCAGACAAATAGAGACTCTGAAAATTCCGATGTCCCTTAAGGTGGGCGACATAGTAAAGTTTGTTGACAGCATATTCTCGCTGTTCGAGTTCTGCGCGTCTGAAAGGCACATTGAAACAGAATTTATCTCTTTTGCGGACAGCTATATAACCAGGTTTGACTACGATGCCATTGAAAAAGTCTTCACAAACCTCATTTCCAATGCCGTGAAGTACACGACCGAGAATGGATATGTCAGCGTCAGAATAGCTCCTATGCCTGCGGCTCCCGAACGTGCCGGACAGGTGCCCGATGGTTCCGAATGGCTGTCGTTTACGGTGACCAACAGCGGGTCGGAAATTCCGCCCGAGAAGTATGACAGCATATTCGAGCCCTTCAACAACGCCGGCAAGACACGTTCCGAATTCGAAAGCCACACCGGTCTTGGCCTTGCCATAGTCAAAGAACTTGTCAGCGACATGAAGGGCACGATATCGGTATCTTCGGCTGATTCCATGGTTTCGTTTACCGTTGTCCTCCCATTGGTCCCATGCCCTGACGGAACCGTGGATGAGGCTGCCGTGGAGTCGGAGGGGACTGTGTATGAGTATGCTGCATCAGAGATTGACAACATGATTTCCGACATCTATGAGCGTCAGATTGTAAGTGACAAGCATGAGCGCAAGCCATATGATGTACTTGTGATAGAAGATGATGCCTCATTGCGCAACTACTTGGAACAGAGGTTGTCCAAGTCTTATAATGTCTATACGGCGATGACCGGTGACGACGGGATCGCGAAGGTGGAGAAGATAATGCCGCACATCGTTGTCACGGATCTTTTCATGCCGGGCGCCGATGGATTCGAGGTCTGCCGGAGTATACGTTCAAACATAAAGACATCGCATATTCCGATAATAATGCTTTCTGCGGCCGGGGAAAACAAGAACGCGAAAATTGATGCATTCGAGAATGGGGCGACGGTTTTCATGGACAAACCGGTGGACATCGACGTGCTGCTCAAGCAGATAGACAATCTTATAAAGCGACAGGTTCAACTTAAGGATCTCTACAGCAAGAAATATGTCGCCGAACCATCGAAGCTGACGATTTCGTCTATGGACGATGAGCTAATGCGGAAGGCTGTAGCCTTCATTGAGCAGAACATGGAAAATGAGGACTATGGGGTCGATGATTTTGCGTCTGACATGGCAATCGGTCGCACGCGCCTCTACCAGAAGATAAACGACCTCACTGGCATGTCCATCAAGGAATTTATACTTGACATCCGCCTCAAGCGTGCTGGACAGCTGCTGAGAGAGTCGGAATATACGGTGGCTGAAATCTCGACGATGACCGGCTTTGCGAACCCCAAGTATTTCAGCGTATGTTTCAAACGGCACTTCGGACAGACTCCAACGGAGTTCAAGGCCGCCGGTCAGAGCACGGAACATAGGGACGTGCGATGGTAACGTGGACGTCAAAGGCGCGTGTGCACGAGAGAATGAGGTAAATTTGGTCGTTGTAATATTAAATGTTTGCGAAATTTGAATATGATAAACTCCGATTGTATGAAGGGATGTATAAGGGCAGTTCTGACATTTGCTCTGATGTGCTTTTTTCCCGCTGCGGGGCTCGCGCGAGGAAATGCCGTTGCGGACGCTGCTGAATTTGTGCTCGTTGAGGCGGAAAGCTTCGCGCAGAAAGGTGGCTGGTGCGTGGATCAGCAGTTTATGGATCAGATGGGCTCTCCCTATCTGCTCGCGCACGGAATGGGCGTACCGGTTAAGGACGCTTCCACTTCTGTGGAACTGAAAAAGGGTGTCTGGAATGTGTGGGTGCGGACCTACAACTGGACTTCCCCTTGGTCGGCCAAGGAAGGCCCAGGGGCTTTTAAGCTCTCTGTCGGCGGAAGGACTTTGAAAACCGTTCTCGGAATGGTCGGCAACGAATGGGGCTGGCAGTATGCCGGCTCGGTGAAGGTACGCGGAGGAGAGACCGAGATACGGCTCCACGACCTCACCGGCTTTGACGGACGCTGCGATGCTGTGCTGCTTGTTTCCGGGGGCGCGCTCCCTAAGCTTCCGACGACTGTTGAAGGCATCGCCGAACTTCGCCGTGAGCTTTCCGACACTGCGGAACCTGTACGGGAGAGATTTGATTTCGTCGTTGTCGGGGGCGGAATCGCCGGAATGTGCGCGGCCGTCACGGCTGCCCGCAACGGGCTTAAGGTGGCGTTGGTGAACGACCGCCCGGTGCTTGGAGGCAACAACAGCTCCGAAGTCCGCGTCCATCTCGGCGGAACCGTTGAAGTCGGCCCCTATGAAGGGCTCGGAAGGATGATCCGCGAGTTCGGCCACACAAAAAAAGGCAATGCCGGTCCGGCATCCAATTATGAGGATGAAAAAAAACAGCAGTTCATTGATGGCGAGGAGAATGTGACGCTGTTCGCTCC
Organism: Bacteroidales bacterium UBA6346; assembly: GCA_002438905.1. Classification (GTDB taxonomy): domain Bacteria; phylum Bacteroidota; class Bacteroidia; order Bacteroidales; family UBA932; genus Cryptobacteroides. The sequence continues at coordinate 19,029 of DJSA01000148.1, read as the reverse complement.
CTATCATGCCCTATCCGTTGCTACCGACCCGTCTGACGGCAGGATTGTTTCAGTGACGGCTCGTCACATCGAGACCGGTGCCGGGGTCGTTTTAGAGGCACCGCTTTTCGCGGACTGCACGGGGGACGGCACAATCGGATATCTCGCCGGGGCTGACTGGACTCAGGGACGTGAAGGGCGTTCCGAATATGGCGAATCTCTCGCCCCGGAGCAGCCTGATGGCATGATGATGGGGGCTTCAGTGCAGTGGTATACCCGTAAGGACAGCCATCCGACATCTTTTCCGGAGTTCTCATACGGGCTTGAATTCAATGCCGACAACTGCGAGAAGGTCACTATGGGCGAGTGGACATGGGAGACGGGGATGAACCGCGACCAGGTTCTGGAGGCCGAGCGCGTGCGCGACTACGGACTGCTCGTCATCTACTCAAACTGGAGCTGGCTGAAGAACCACTCCGGAGATCCCAAGTTCGCCGACCGCAGCCTCGACTGGGTGGCATACGTTGCAGGAAAACGTGAATCACGCCGGCTTTTGGGAGATTACGTCTTGACACAAAATGATATAGATGGAAACATTCCTTACGATGACGCGTCATTCACGACGACGTGGAGCATAGACCTTCATTTTCCGGACAGCCGGAATTCGAAGAACTTCCCCGGCGGAGAATTCAAGTCCGCGACTGTTCATAACTGGATTTATCCATACGCGGTGCCTTACCGCTGTCTCTACTCCCGCAACGTTGGCAATCTTTTTATGGCCGGGCGCGACATCAGCTGCTCCCATGTGGCCCTTGGAACGGTGCGCGTGATGCGGACCACCGGAATGATGGGCGAGGTCGTGGGAATGGCGGCATCGCTCTGCCACAAGTACGGCTGTCTGCCTCGCGGAGTCTACAGCGGACATCTTGCTGAGCTTAAGGCAATGATGAAGGAAGGGTCCGGCCGGCGTGACGTGCCGCTTTTTGACCAGAATTTCAACGAGCAGAATTGTCTGCTTGCTGCCCCGGCGAATGAGAATCTGGAGAGAAAGACCATTCCGACACGCAAGTTTTTCGCTTGCCGAGCAATCCTCGAAGCGGATACTCTCCGTCTGTCCAACTCTCTGATTGAAAGAACGTTCCTTTGGAATGGCGGAGATCTGATAAACCTAGCCGTCAAGGATTTGAAGACTGGACGCGTGTTCCTGAACAAGTCTTCGGAGCCTTCGCTTGTCGTGACGGCGGAGCCTGTGAGGGCGACAGGAGGCACATTCTCGACACGGATGCTCGCCTCCGACGGCATACGTCCGGCACATCTTGAGGCGGAAGTCTCATATTCGCTCGGTCCGACACGGGTTCGACGCGTGTTCCGGCTCTATGACAACTGCCCTGCGATTGCCTGCGACAACTATGTATGCGGAGCGAATACATCCGTTGAGCGCGAAGGCGGCAACGCCGCTGACAACAAGAACATCGAGTCCACGGCCGACATGAAACAGAAAAGGAAGCGCGCTCCGTACCTTGAAACTCTGTCTCTTGATGGCGTTCATTGGCAGTGCCGTGCGGTTGAGTTCTTTGACGTGACCGACTGGAACAACAATCTCGTCTTCGAGCGGGACTTCATCCCTTACCGCAAGACCGGTTACTGGGGCAATCTTCTCTTTGCCCGTGACGGCCGCGACGGAAACGGATTCTTCTTTCTTAAGGAAGCGCCATGCTCAAGCGTGCAGCTTGGCTATCCAGGCTCCGACTTTGTCTGCGAGTTCGGAAAGTTCACAGTCACCGGCATCGGAGCCTCGGAGGATGATCTCAGGTCATCGGGCTGGGTGAAACTCTACTCATGCGTGACCGGTGTCTTCGGTGAGGGGGAACTATCTCCGCTGCTGGCCCTGCGTGCCTACCAGAAGAACATCCGTGAGTACCGTCCGGAACGGGACGAGATGATAATGATGAACACATGGGGCGACCGTAGCCAGGACTCGAAGGTCAACGAGGAATTCTGCCTTGCGGAGCTTGAGAAGGCGGCACGTCTCGGTGTCACCCACTTCCAGATTGACGACGGCTGGCAGGAGGGCAAGAGTCCAAATTCGGCTGTGGCAAAAGGCTCGTTCAGAAACATCTGGAACAATCCTCTCTACTGGACTCCGGCGCGCGACAAATACCCTCACGGACTTGCCCCTGTGGTCGCCAAGGCCAAGGAACTTGGAATTGAACTGGGGCTGTGGTTCAATCCGAGTATCCAGAACGATTTCGAGGACTGGGAGAAGGACGTTGAGGCCGTGGTGAAGCTCTATAGGGAATATGGCATCCGCATCTTCAAGATTGACGGGCTTTCCATCCCCACCAAGAAGGCCGAGGCCAATCTCCGCAGATTCTTTGACACTGTACTCGAACAGACTGACAATCAGGTAGTTTTCAATCTTGACGTGACCGCAGGACGCCGAGGCGGCTACAATATGTTCAACGAATACGGCAACATATTCCTTGAAAACCGTTACACCGACTGGGGTAACTACTATCCATATCAGACTCTTCGTAACCTCTGGCAACTCAGCCGCTATGTTCCTGCGGAACGCTTGCAGGCCGAGTTTCTGAACAAATGGCGCAATGCTGCCAAATATGCCGGAGATCCATTTGCTCCGTCTTCATATTCATTCGATTACATCTTCGCCACATCGATGGCCGGGCAGCCGCTTGCGTGGTTGGAAGCATCGAACCTGCCGGAGGAGGCATACGGAATTTCTGGGCTTGTCGGGGACTACCGCCGGATTATGAAGGACTTCCATCGTGGTACGGTGCTTCCGATAGGCGAGGAGCCTTCCGGACGTTCATGGACGGGCTTCCAGTCTCTTTTTCCAGACGGGAGGAGCGGCTTTGTACTCGTTTATCGTGAACTGAACGGCCGTGAGACAGCAGTTCTGGGCACGTGGCTGCCGGAAAACGCGGCTATTAAATTCACTAAAGTCCTCGGCAACGGTGAAGATTTCGAAGCCGTGGCCGGTCGGAACGGTGCCGTGGAGTTTGCTCTTCCGAAGACCAACAGTTTTGTGATGTACAAATATAAAATCATAAAATAATGAATATCAGGTATTTACTTGCGTTGCCTATCTCTTTGGCTATTTTTGCTTCTACTTTGTCGGCGAGCAATGCCGATGACGTGTTGCAGGCAGCGAAAGACAGGGAGGCATACGGCAGCCCCGAGCTTATGCAGAATGTCTACGGGCGTGATTATGAACTTCTTAACGGGAAATGGGACGCAATCATCGACCTATATGACCAAGGACGCGGCAAGCAGCTGTGGCTCAACCGCAAGCC
>DJSA01000148.1:15004-15724 GCA_002438905.1 Bacteroidales bacterium UBA6346 | reverse complement strand
GAAAGCCTCGGACGAAGACGGAGTTTTTCGAATATTCGTTTGACGGCGGATTGAGATTGAACGTCCCGGGCGACTTCAACAGCCAGATTCCACAACTTCAGTACTATGAGGGAACTGTCTGGTACGCAAGGCATTTCACTGCGCCAAAGACTTCGGAAGGGGAGAGGCTCTTTCTCTATTTCGGTGCAGTGAGCTACCGCTGCACCATCTGGCTAAACGGGAAGGAACTCATCAGTCACGAGGGAGGATTCACTCCTTTTCAGGTGGAGGTTACAGATAGCATAGTAGAAGGCGACAATTTCATCTGCATCGAGGTCAACAACCGCCGCAGTCCGGATGCCATACCGGCGATGTCATTCGACTGGTGGAACTACGGCGGCATCACTCGCGACGTGATGCTTGTTCGCACCCAAGATGTTTATATCAAGGACTATTTCATTCAGCTTGACAAAAACTCGCCAGATGTGATTAACGCGTCTGTCCGTATGTCCGGTGGTGTTCCGGCCGGTTCATTCGTGGGTTTGGATATTCCCGAACTGAGATATAGTGGAAAAGTCTCTCTTGATTCCGAAGGCTGCGGGTACATATCATTCAAGGCCAAGAAACTGCAGCGGTGGTCGCCCGATACCCCGAAACTCTATGACGTGAAGTTGACATATTGCCCCGGAGGCTCGGCGGAAGGAGATTCCATATCGGAGAAAATCGGTTTCCGCAACATCA
>DJSA01000148.1:0-14942 GCA_002438905.1 Bacteroidales bacterium UBA6346 | reverse complement strand
TCTTTCCATGAGGAAATCCCGCAGCGGATGGGACGGGCCTTTTCCGAGTCAGATGCATGGCAACTTCTTTCTGAAGCCAAGGAACTGGGCGTCAATATGGTACGTCTTGCACACTATCCTCAGAACGAGTACATTGTGCGCTTGGCAGAACGACTCGGGATAATCCTTTGGCAGGAAATCCCAGTGTGGCAGGGCATAGACTTCGGGAACGCGGCGACTATGGACAAGGCTCTTCGTATGTTTTCGGAGATGCTCTACCGTGACAAGAACCGCTGTGCAGTGGGATTCTGGGGCGTGGCGAACGAGACCCGCCCGTCTCCGGAGAGAAACGCATTCCTGCACCGCACTCTCGAATTTGCCCGCAGCGTTGACTCCACGCGGCTCTACACGGCAGCTTTCGACAATGTACATTACAAGTTTGAGTACGGTGAGTTTCGCATAGAGGACGACTTTACGGAGGAATTGGATGTCGTGTCGTTCAATAAGTATATGGGATGGTACACCCCATGGCCGGTCGCTCCGTCCCAATGCCGCTGGAATGTGGTTCCCGATAAGCCTGTCATAATTTCCGAGTTTGGCTGCGAGGCTCTTTACGGGCAGAGGGGCAATGCCGAGTGGGCTGGCTCATGGAGCGAGGACTATCAGGCCGCGAATTTCCTCAAGAACCTTGAAATGTTCGGACAGATTCCGAACCTCGCCGGCGTGTCTCCGTGGGTGCTGTATGATTTCCGCTCGCCGTATCGTTTCCACCCGACGAACCAGGACGGATGGAACCGCAAGGGGCTGGTTTCAGATCAGGGGCAGCGGAAGAAGGCGTGGTATATCATGAGGGATTATTATATGAAAATGGATAAATAGGCAATAGCCGCGTTACGCCCCTTATCATAATCCTCACAGCCGGGAGGTTACTGCGGTTATGATTTCGGCGCAAGCCTCGCTCTTGCCCAATTCTAAGTATTTTACTGAAGGTTTTGATATTTATTGTATTTGTGAAAAAATGAAAGGGTTGATTGTTGCGGCGTCGTGCATGGCGCTGGCGTTCGTGTCTGCGGATATGGCTTCTGCTGCTGGAAAAAAAACTAAGACTCCGGTCTATAAGGATGCGTCGGCTCCCGTTGAGCGGCGTGTCGAGGATCTGCTGTCGCGGATGACGCTGGAGGAGAAGATTATGCAGGTGAACCAATATACGCTCGGGCGCAACACCGTGGAGAACAACCTGCGGGAGATGGTGGGCAAGGTGCCGGCGGAGGCCGGGTCGGTGATTTATTTCTCCGATGACGCCGAGCTCCGCAACGCGATGCAGAAGCGCTGCATGGAGGAGTCGCGGCTCGGAATCCCTATGCTTTTCGGGCACGATGTCATCCACGGCTACCGCACGATCGCTCCGGTTCCGCTTGCACAGGCTGCCAGTTGGAATCCAGCTCTTGTGGAAAAGGTGAGTGCTGATGCCGCCCGTGAAGCCTCGTCCTGCGGCGTTGACTGGACATTCTCTCCTATGGTGGATGTGGCGCGTGATCCTCGTTGGGGCAGGGTGATGGAAGGCTATGGGGAGGATGTGTTCCTCACTTCGGAGTTCTGCAGGGCGGCCGTGCGTGGCTACCAAGGCGCGGACCTGTCGGACGAGGGCACGATTGCCGCCTGCCTCAAGCACTTTGTCGGCTATGCGGCCTCGGAGGCCGGGCGGGACTATGTCTATACCGAAATATCCGACCAGACCCTTTGGGATACCTATCTTCCTCCGTTCAAGGCCGGAGTTGAGGAGGGGGCTGCGACGGTTATGAGCGCTTTCAACAATATAAACGGCGTCCCAGCCTCTGCAAACTACTACACGATGACAGAAATCCTCAAGAAACGCTGGGGCTTCGACGGATTCATTGTCTCGGACTGGGATGCCGTCATTCAGTTGTGTAACCAGGGCTTCGCCAAGGACGGGAAGGAGGCTGCCGAACTTGCGCTCAATGCCGGCATTGACATGGACATGATGGATGACCTCTATCACAAGCATATAGCGGCTCTTCTTGATGAGGGCAAGATTGATATGGCCACCATTGACGAGAGCGTGCGCCGCATTCTTCGCGTGAAATTCCGCCTCGGTCTGTTCGAGCATCCTTACACGGAGGTGCGTCCCGCAGACGAAATCTATCTGCAGCCTTCCGCCCTCGCGAACGCGGAGACTCTTGCGCAGGAATCAATGGTGCTTCTCAAAAACACCGATGCTCTTCTTCCTCTCAAGAAAAAGGGACGCATTGCCCTCATCGGCCCTCTTGCCGACAGTCAGTCCGAACTCATAGGCAACTGGGTGGCTCGTGGCAAGGCTTCCGAGGTTGTCTCGATTTTAAACGGAATGAAGTCGGAATTCGGCGCTTCTGTAGAGGTGGTCAGCGCCAAGGGCTGTGATTTCGAGAAAGCTTCAGTTGCAGAACTTTCCGAGGCAGTCGCGCTTGCGGAAAACTCGGATGTCGTTGTTCTCTGTCTCGGGGAGAAAACGCGGTGGAGCGGGGAGAACTGCTCCCGGTCGTCAATTGCTCTCCCTGCCGTTCAGGAGGAACTTCTTGCGCGGGTGAAGGCCGCAGGCAAGCCTGTCGTGGTGCTGATTGCAAGCGGCCGTCCGGTCGATCTTTCACGCATAGAGCCTATTGCGGACGCTCTTGTCGAAATCTGGATGCCGGGAACCACGGCCGGAAATGCCGTCGCCGGAATCCTCAGCGGGAAATACAACCCGTCAGGGCGTCTCCCGATGACATTCCCTTACACCACAGGTCAGATTCCGATCTACTACAATCGCCGCAACAGCACACGCCGGGGAACTCAGGGGCTCTACAAGGATATTCAGAGCGAGCCGATGTACCGGTTCGGCTACGGACTGAGTTATACGAAATTTGAGTATTCTCCGGTCACGCTCTCTTCGGACAGCGTCTCCGAGGACGGCACGGTCATGGCGACAGTCACCGTCACCAACACCGGCAAGGTAGCCGGCAAGGAAACCGTCCAGTGGTACATCTGCGACCCTTTCAGCCGCAGCATTGCCCGCCCTGTCCGTGAGCTCAGGCACTTCGAGAAGCAACTTCTCCTGCCTGGCGAGTCGCGGGAGTTCCGTTTTGAGATATCCCCGAAACGAGACCTCGGCTTTGTAGACAAAAACGGAGCTCCGTACCTTGAAAAAGGGGAGTACCGCATAATTGTCGGCGAGTCAACGTCCGTCCTGACAGTGAGATGAGTCTCAACTATATTTCTGTCGCGCCCGGTGGTCTGATTTAGCCATACAAGAAATGAGGAGCACTTGTCCTGCAAGAAACCTGCAAACGAGCGCTCCTCATTTTTTTTAGTGACAGCCTGAACCGGTTATTCCCTGTCCTCCATGAACATCGGATCCCATGACGGGAGCTTTTCCGGCGTCTGCTTCATCATCTCAAGCACATCCTGCGGGACATACTTCTTGGCAACGACAAGGCGGAACATATACTCGTTGAACCACTCATCGGTCATGATAAGGCAGCCCTTGTAGCCTGCAGACGCTCCCCAGCTGTTCTCGACCATCCATTTTTTCGGAGCACCTGTGGTCTTGTCCACGTCTACCGCAATCAGCGTCATCGCGTGCGATGAGCCGCTGGCGTGGGTCTGTACCCTCTCCTTCTTGTTCATCCCGAACTTTACGCCCGTGAGGGATTCGTAGTCGAAGTTGTTCAGGTCGAGAGTTCCCTTGCTGCGGCTGAAGAACTTGCCAACGTCGCAGGAGAAATACATCGCCGTGTTGTCCTTTATGCTTGCGATTGCCATCTCCTTGATGCGTTCAATCGGCAGGTTCACATAGATCCAGTTCTTTCCGTCGTAGACATGGCGGTCATAGTCAATCTCATAGACCTTTCCGTACTCGCGGCACGGGTCGTTCATCACCATGATGTACCCGTTCTCAAGGTCTTCACTTATGTATTTGTCATAGAACGATCTTGGCGTGAACTTTTCCACGCTCACAATCTCTCCCTTGCTGTCGCAGCGTGTCCACTCGAACTCCGCAGGCGGTTCTCCGAGGCAGAGCGCGAGAATCCTGTATATATCTTTCAGCATCTCAACTTTCTGTCCTTCAAGCTTTTCTACAGCTGCCGCCTCGGCCTTCTTTCCTTTGGGAGCGTCCGCCGCGTATGCCTGACGCAGCCTGAGCCCGTCCTCGCGCAGCTTGAGCTTCAGGAGCATAGCCATCTGCGAGGTGTTGTTGCTGCAGAAAGTCTCCGGCATCGCCTCGGCGGGCACGACTCCGTATTTCGTGAGCAGGTCGGACACCCCGGTGAACTGTCCTCCGTCACTCAGAGGGTTGCTGAACAGCCAATCGACCTGACGGTCGTCGTCCGGGAGCGCCCGTGTGTCGATTATGCCCTGAAGAAACAGGTTCGCCTTCTCCAGCTGGTCGTAGAAAAAGACATAGTTNNGAACAGCCAATCTACCTGGCGGTCATCATCCGGAAGCGCCCGCGTATCGATGATGCCCTGAAGGAATAGATTTGCCTTTTCCAATTGGTCGTAGAAGAAAACATAATTCTGCGAGAACTGGAACTCCGGCAGGTCATATTCCTCAATCATCCTTGCTCTCAGCACGTTAAGTCCTGTGAACAGCCAGCACCGTCCTGATGATTTCTGATCTGTGATGCCCTTTGTCTTCACCCTGTCAGAAAAATGAGTGTCAATCATCGCCGCGTTCTCGCTGTTTACTGCCAGCGTGGCAATCGAGGTCCCGGCCAGCGCATTCCTCAGCGCCCTGTCCGCCGCAGTGTTCTTATAGCTTTCGGCAATTTCCTTCAGGCTCTCCTCCGTAAGCCCGCCACCAGTAAAGCTCTGCGCGGCCGCGCTCATCCCGACCGCCACCGCCGCCAATGTCAAAAAGATTCTTTTCATATCGATACCTAGTTATATGTACTCGTAAAATCCGAATTTCCACATCCCGTATGCGATGCGAAGATGTCCGAAACTTCCAAAGTTACGAAAAATATGCTCAAAATCGTGAAACTTTGCGTACCTTTGGGTTTCAATCAGATGCGCTTGCGCTCCGAAAGGGGGAATCCTGCGTGTCAAAAATTGATACCATAGATATGGCAACAGAGGAAAAACGACTCTATCTTATTGATGGACATGCGCTTGTATTTAAGATGTACTATGCCCTGCTGGCTCATCCGATGATAAATTCAAAGGGTGTGGACACTTCGATTCTTTTCGGGTTCACGAAATATATCTTTGAACTCATAGACAAAGAGCATCCGACTCATCTCGGCGTATCGTTCGATCCGCCTGGCGGGACGTTCCGCCACGATGCCTATCCTGAATACAAGGGAACCCGCAGCGCCACTCCGCAGCTTGTGATCGATGCGCTTGATCCTCTTTGCGAGATTTGCCGTGCTCTGAATATTCCGGTGCTGATGATTCCGAAATATGAGGCGGACGATGTCATCGGGTCTATGTCGAAAAAGGCTGAGGCCGAGGGCTTTACGGTGTATATGGTGACGCCAGACAAGGACTACGGGCAACTTGTTACCGACCATGTATTCCAGTTGAAACCGGGCAAGGCAGGCTCGGACAGCGAAATTCTCGACAAGGCAAAGATTTGTGAAAGATACGGTGTGCATGAGCCTGTGCAGGTCATTGACTATCTGACAATCTGCGGCGATGCTTCGGACAATGTGCCTGGGGTAAAGGGCGTCGGCGAAGTGGGCGCGAAGAAACTTCTCGGGCTCTACGGCACCGTCCAGGGGATTTACGACAATCTCGACAAACTCACGCCGAAGCAGAGGGCTCTTTTCGAGGCGGCGAAGGACCACATTGCGATGAGCCGCTTTCTCGTGACGATCAAGACGGACATTGACATGGATGCATTTCCAACTTCTGACATGCTTGTCAACCGCCACTATGGTAAACGGATTTTCGAACTATTCGACCAATATGAGTTCGGCTCTCTCAAACGTTATCTCGGCGATGTTCCGCCGGACTATGATGGGATGCGGGAGTCGAAATCCCGGTTCGAGTTTGAGAAGGCTGATGTCTCGGAGGTTGTTGATGCCGGAAAGTCTTCCGGTGTTGCCTCGGTTCTTGTGGACGGGGAGAATCTGCTTGTGGCGGTGCCTGCAGTGGGGGATGATGCTTCGATGGATGGTGATGCGAGGAATTTGGAAAACGTGCCCGCAAAATCCGGTGATACCGGAAATTCTAGGATACTTGTGGCTTCTGGGGAACCCTCGGACTTCCGCGAGCTTCTCTCTGATCTGGACATTGCAAAGACCGGATATGACCTTAAGCAGTGCTGGAAATGGCTTCGCGGACAGGGCATAGGGATGAACGGAAGGCTGTACGACATCGAACTCATGGATTATCTGATAAATCCGGAAAAAAGCCACAAGATTGACGTGCTCGCCCGTACTATCCTCGGCGTGAGTCTTGATGGAGAGTCTTCGGAAGCGGAGAAAAAAGATTTGTCCTTATTTGACGATGTTTCTGAGTCGGCAGGAAAGGACCGCTACCGAGAAACTGCGATATGCCTCGCGCTTGGCAGTAAGGTCCGTGCAGGAATTGAGAGTCTTGGCCTGTCGAAGCTCTACGATGACATCGAAGAGCCTCTGATACGCGTACTTGCAAAGATGGAAATCGAGGGGGTGAAGATTGACCTTAACCAACTCCGGCGCTACTCCGATTCTTTGTCTGTGGAACTTGCGCGGATTCAGGAACGCATACGGGAGGATGCGGGCGACCCTAATTTGAACATCCTGTCTCCCAAGCAGATAGGAACGTTGCTTTTTGAAAAATTAAAATTGAACCCCAAAATAAAGGCGAAAAAGGATGTCAGGTATGAATATCCCACTGACGAAGACACGCTTGTGGGACTGCTTGACAAGCATCCTGTGGTTGCAGATATTCTTGAGTATCGTGCTGTAAAGAAGCTCCTCTCGACCTACATCGAGCCGTTCTATTCGTTTGTCAATCCTGTGACAGGCAAAGTTCACACGACTTTCAATCAAGCGCTTACATCTACCGGCAGGCTCAGTTCCTCCAAGCCGAACCTCCAGAACATTCCGGTGCGCAGCGAACGCGGAAAGGAAATCAGAAAGGCCTTCATCCCATCCCGTCCTGACGGATTCATGGTTTCCGCCGACTATTCCCAGATTGAGTTGCGCATCATGGCGCACCTGAGCTGTGACAGCCACCTTATAGAGGCATTCCGAGCCGGTGAGGACATACATGCCATGACCGCCTCGAAGATTTTCGGCGTCCCTATCGATAAAGTCACGCCGGATCAGCGCCGCATCGCGAAGACAGCGAATTTCGGAATAATGTACGGAATCTCCGCCTTCGGTCTCGCGCAGCGCCTCCGCATACCTCGCAGCGAGGCAAAGCAAATAATCGATGACTATTTCAAACATTTCCCGTCAATATCATATTTCATTGAGGACACTCTTGCGGCGGCAAGGGAAAACGGATATGTCGAGACGATTTTCGGACGCCGCAGGTATATCCCCGACATCAACTCGCACAACGCCACGGTGCGCGCTCTTGCGGAAAGGAATGCCGTGAACGCACCAATTCAGGGAACGGCTGCCGACATCATAAAGATTGCGATGATTAATGTGGATCGCCGCATGACGCATGAGGGTCTGAGGAGCAGGATGGTGCTCCAGATTCATGACGAACTTCTCTTCGATGCCGTGCCGGAAGAGGTCGAGGCTCTGAAACGTCTTGTTGTCGAGGAAATGGAGAATGTCACAAAGCTGGCGGTGCCGCTAATCGTTGATTGCAATGAAGGAAAGAATTGGCTCGAAGCTCACTGAACTGAGCGACATTGAACTCATAGAAAAGGCTAAGGCCAAGGATCAGATGGCGTTTGTTATTCTGTATCAGCGTTATCGTAATGCCCTGAACGCGCATGTCTCCCGCTTCATTTCTAATAGGGAAGACGTTGAGGATGTGTGCATAGAGGCTTTTCAGAAGGCTTTCAGCCGAATTGAACTATATAATGATGCCTATATGTTCTCCACTTGGCTGTTCCGGATAGGGCAGAACACGGCGTTTGACCACTTGAGTCGCCGCCAGCGTAAGACAGAGAACATGCCGATGCAGACCTTCGGCTACGACTCCGACACCTCCCTAGACATCCCTTCTGAGGCCACCTCTCCGGAAGACAGTGTCATCAATCGGGAAGAATATGACAAATGGCTTACTGTAATTGAGTTACTTCCAGGCGATTACAAGACAGTCGCAAAAATGTTTCTCATCGACAACTATGGTTATCAGGAAATCGCCGATGCCCTCGGGATGCCCCTGAACACCGTGAAGACAAAGATTCACCGTGCCCGTGCCAAATTGATGAAGATGATGGACATGAGCGATGAGGCTCTGTAGGTGCGTTGCAGGGCGCCCTTTGCTGCGTTTGGAAAATATGGCAGATATAATTTTTGAGGAATATGGACTTTTCTGAATTTAAGGATATACTGACAGCCGAGTTTCCGGGAATTTCTCGGGAGCAGCTTGCGCGGTTCGAGGCGATGGACGGGCTCTATCGGGAGTGGAACTCGAAAATCAACGTGGTGTCACGCAAGGACATCGACAATCTTTATGAACACCATGTGCTGCATTCACTGGGAATTGCGTTGTATTTGAAGCATCAGCGTCCTGAGGTTTTTCGGTCGTGGGGTGGGGAGTCGTTGCTGTGTTGCGGTGCTTCGGGGAGCCGGATCAGCAGTACGGCTGATGACTCTGCATACGAAGTGATCGATGGCGTGGTTTCGGAAGATTCGGCTGCCGGGCATGTCTCCGTGCTGGATTTGGGTTGCGGAGGAGGATTCCCCGGCATTCCGTTGGCGACGCTTTTTTCCGATGTCAAGTTCACGCTCTGCGACTCAATCGGGAAGAAAGTGACTGTGGCACGAGAGGTGGCCGCCGTTCTTGGACTTGAGAACATCGAGACGGTGAATGCCCGTGCCGAGAACTTGCCGGGTTACTATGATTATATAGTCTCGCGCGCTGTGACTTCGTTGGACAATTTCCTTCCGTGGGTGCGTGGCAAATGGCGGAAGGGCATATTCTATCTCAAGGGCGGCGACCTCGTTGAGGAAATAGCGCAGGCAATGGGGCGGTTCCGCCTTCCGAAAGGTTCGGTCAATGTGTGGCCGATTTCGTCAGTGCTACATGATGAGTTTTTTTCGGAGAAGATGGTCATCGACATCCGGAGATGAAAAAATGCGGCAAAAACAATAAAAAACTTTGGCGGATTGAGTGAAAAAGACTACCTTTGCAGTCCGTTTTGTGAAAATTGTATCATAGAGCGCGTGAAACATCAGAAAATATAAAAAATAAATAACATGAAGAGAACATTCCAACCATCTGAGCGTAAGCGCCGTAACAAACACGGTTTCCGCGAGCGCATGTCCACACCGAACGGACGCAGGGTTCTTGCATCCCGCCGCCGTCACGGACGTAAGAAATTGACAGTATCATCAGAGGACAGGTTCTAGAAGATCTCCTCGTTCGGTACGGATGAAAGTAAGATGTCCAGGGTTCTGGGCATCTTTTTTGTTTATATTTGAGCGTCTTTTTGACCGGATTTCCCTGTCTCGTTCATCGTTTAGGGCGACTAAACTTCCTCACGAAGACAGGAAAATTTGCTTCAAAAATCCGTCTCAAAATGGATAAACTTTTTTCGGTCGCTGACTTTAACGTTGGCTATCAAAAAATAAAGTCTTATGATTGATGCAGGGAAAGTTACAGAGACGTTCGGAAAATACACCGACGAAGGACGCGCCCTGATAGCACGGGCGTGGGAAATTGCGGAAACTAACCTCGAAGGACAGGTTCGTGGAAACGGACATCCGTTCATCGAGCATCCGGTCAACGTTGCGCGCATCGTCAGCAACGAGATAGGACTCCCCGCCGAATGCGTTGCTGCCGTGTTCCTTCACGAGGCGCATAGGTTCAATGACTACAAAGAACCTCTTGCGGGCTTCCCAGCCGACGTTCTTGCGATGGTGGATGGTCTCGACAAGATTGCATCCATAAAGCCGAAGGACACTAAGCTTGAGGCCGAGAACTACAAGCGGCTAATCGTTTCCTATTCCCGCGACCCTCGCGTGACCGTCATAAAGCTCGCCGACAGGCTGGAGATAATGCGGTCGCTCGACATATTCCCGAAGTCATCAAGGGAGCGCAAGACTCTTGAGACGCTTCTGCTCTACATCCCTCTCGCGCACCAACTCGGGCTCTACAACATGAAGAGCGAGATGGAGGACATCTACTTCCGCTACGCCGAGCCAGAGCAGTATCGTGCTATCACAAACAAGCTCAAGGCCACCGAAAAAGATCGTCAGCGGCTTATGAGCCAGTTCATCGAGCCGCTCAAGCAGAAACTTTCCGATGATGGGATACAGTACAAGCTGAAAATCCGAACAAAGACGGCATGGTCGATCTACAACAAGATGCGCAAGCAGAATGTACCCTTTGAGGGTGTCTACGATGTGTTTGCCATCCGTTTCATCATAGACTGCGAGCCTGACAGGGCTGTTGAGCAGGCTCTGTGCTGGAAAGTGTTCAGTTATGTGACCGAAGAGTATGAGCAGGATACCAACCGCCTGAGGGACTGGCTGTCGCATCCGAAGCCCAACGGCTATGAGTCGCTTCACATCACGGTCAAGAACCGGGACGGTGCCTACATAGAGGTCCAGATAAGAACAAAAAGAATGGATGAGACTGCGGAGAGCGGGCTTGCCTCCCATTGGTCCTATAAAGGCATAAGCCATGAGGCCACGCTTGACAAGTGGCTGAAGTCCGTGCGCGGCATTCTTGAGCACCACACTGATACCTCCGAGTTCTATGAGGATGACCTTCCGGCTCCTCCGAGCAAGGAAATATTTGTCTTCACCCCGAGCGGAGAGTTGCGAAAACTTCCTGCGGGGGCGACTGTGCTTGACTTTGCCTTCGACATACACACTAATCTCGGCGTGCGCTGTTCCGGGGGAAAGGTCAACGGAAAGGCCGTGCCTATAAGGGAGCGCCTGAAGACCGGAGATGTCGTTGAAATCATCAGCAACAAGAACCAGAAACCGACGGCAGACTGGCTGAACTTCGTCGTCAGCTCAAAGGCGAGAACCAAGATTAAGCAGAAACTTTCAGAAGAAGAGTTCGAGCAGGCCTCAGAAGGTAAGGAGATGCTCGCGAGGCGCCTGAAGAACTGGAAGATAGAACTTGGCGATGAGATGCTTGCCGCTCTGATGAAAAAGTATCAGAAGAAGACAATAAACGCATTCTATGCCTCGGTTGGTAAGGGTGAGATAGATGTCTTTGACATCCGCGACTTTATCAATGCCGGCGGTGAAGCCCCTAAGATGCCGGACAGCAAGTCCCAGAAGGCTTCCCTTGAACAGCAACCGTCCGGGAAGGGCGGCGACGACATACTTGTCATAGACGCGAAGAATGTCCGTGGTCTGGACTACAAGATGGCGAAGTGCTGTAATCCTGTCTTCGGCGACGATGTCTTCGGATTTGTCAGCCGTCTAGACGGAATAAAGATTCACAGAATGTCCTGCCCGAATGCCGCGCGGCTGATGACGCAGTACCCCTACAGGATCCAGAAAGTGCGCTGGAGCGACACCCCGTCATCCTCCAACTTCCAAGTAACACTTCGGGTGAGTGCTGCTCATGAACCGTCTGTGATCAACGAGATTATGGATGTTATCAACCAGTTCCGTGCCTCGATGCGCTCGTTCAACGTGAGTGACAACTCCCGTTCAGGCACCTACGACATACTCTTGAAAGTTGCGGTTCCTAGCAATCTTGAACTCGACAAGGTCATCTCGCAGATTCGCAGCCTGCGAAATGTGATAAAGGTCAGCCGAAGTTAGACGTCAGGTGTGGCCCATGACCTAGATGGGAGAAATCTGTCCTGAAAAGTGGTGTCCTGCTTGATAGCGAAGCATAAATTGCATATATTTGCTCTCCGTTTCAGAAAATCAGACCTGGAACAGGCAAATCTATGGACTACAGCAGCAAGTGCAAGTCGCATCCGTGGCACGGAATAAATCCCGGAACGGCGGAAGAGGTAAGGGCGTTCATCGAGATAGTGCCGACCGACACGGTGAAATACGAGGTTGACAAGGAAACAGGCTATCTTTCCATTGACAGACCGCAGAAATTCTCTAACATAGTCCCGTCTCTCTACGGTTTCATCCCGCGCTCCTATTGCAGCGTGAAGATGGCCGAGCTTACGAACAAGTCGCTTGCGCGCTACGACATTGAGGGCGACGGCGACCCTCTTGACATCTGCGTGCTCACTGAAAAGGACGTCACGCATGGAGACGTGCTTGTCTGGGCGCGTCCGATAGGAGGTCTGAGGCTGCTCGATAATAATCAGGCGGATGACAAGATCATTGCGGTGCTGAAAAACGATGCCGTCTATGGCGAGTACAGCGACCTGAACGAACTTCCTGTCGAGATTGTCCGCCGTCTGATTCACTATTTCACGACCTACAAGGACATTCCCGGAGAAAACGGGCGCAGGATGCAGTTTGTCAGCATCTACGGTGCCGATGTGGCGCGTGACGTAATCAAACGCTCATTTGAGGACTATAGGGATCTCATCGCTTCAAAGAAATAGAGACCATTTCATCGTGGACAGTAAGTGAGGGGAAATTCTAAACGGATTCTTGCTCGCCGGAGAGAAAATCCGCGATGATTCGGTGAGCCCTTTTGTCCTGCCGCGTGTATGGATCGTCAAATGTGCCCTTTGCCATCATTCTTGAGAGACGCTCAACAATTTCCGCACATTCCGGTGACTTCGGGTCGAAGTGTCTGATTTTCCGGGCAATGTGCGAACAGATTGTCGGCCACTTACAGTTCCTTGACCACATCTCCCTCTGATATTCGCTGCCGCGCTCCATGTATAGGTCGTAAGACTTTTCAAGCCCTATGCACCAGTTGGTGATTTTCTTTATTCGTGACGAACTCATGTCGATGGAACCGAAGTTCGGATAGTAGTAGTAGAGAGGCAGATAGGTTATTGTCACCGAAGGATTTTCAAGCATGACCGCACTCCACCATGGAAAATCCTCGAAGGTGATTCCTTTTATGAATGGAATGTCCCTAATGACAGACTTGCGGATTAGATGTCGCCACACATAGAAATGCTTCAGCGGCCAACTTATTCCTTTTGGATGTGACCATTCTGTCACGTGCTCGTATATATCGTTTGATACACAATATTTTACCCTGTCAATCTCGAATCTCTTCCGGAATCCGCGCGGTCTGAAATCTATCGTGTTGAGTCCGAGTTTATGGCGTATCACCGTGATGTTGCGATAGTTGGGGTCCTTGTACCATGAGACTATGTCCGTCCCGTTCCTTTCGGCAAGGGCGAGAGACAGCTCTATTGTCTGGGGATGTATGAAATCGTCTGAGTCGAGGTATATGATGTATTCACCGGAAGTATGCCTCATGCCCTCGTTTCTCGCGTCGCTGAGCCCCCCATTCGGCTTGTCCACAATCTTGAACCGGCTGTCGCGTGCGGCATATTCAGCGAGTATTGCACGGCTTCCGTCCGGACTTCCGTCGTTCACGCATACGGCCTCCCAGTCTGGGCAGGTCTGGTTCAGGACGCTGTCGAGGCAGCGGCGGAGATACTTTTCCACGTTGTAAACTGGAATTATGAAGGAAACTTTGCTCATTGCTTTATTGCTTTACGGGAAGGGATGAGGGTTATAATGTAGCCTATTGCGGCTACCGTGATGCAGACAACCGCAATGTCTGCCGGCTTGAGTATGACCGGATAAGCCTCCACGAGAAAACTGCCTGGCATCTTTATCAGCCCGAAGTTTTGCTGGATGAGGGCTACTATGATGCCGAGAACTAGGCCTGCAGCAAGTCCGGTGAGGGTAATCAGCCAGCCTTCGAGGCGGAACACTCTGCGGATGAGACTTTCTTTTGCCCCAAGGCTGCGCAGCGTGCCGATGTCGTCCCTCTTCTCGATGATGAGCATCGAGAGACTGCCGAAGATGTTGAAAGATATGATTATCAGCATGAAAACCAGGATCATGTAGATTGCGGCCTTTTCATATCTCATCATCTTGTAGAGTGACTCGTTCTGACGGTAGCGGTCCTTCACGACAAACCCGTCTCCGAGGCGTGTCTGAACCTCGTCTATGATTCGTGTTGTCGCTGACTTTGATGCCGCAGCCTCGGGAGTGAGTCGTATTTCCACTGCGGAGACTTCGTCTTCGAGTTCAAGCAGTTCGCGCATCGTCTCAATGGGGACAATCATCAGTTTTCCATCGACATCGCTATTGATGCTGAACACCCCTGACGGCCACACGGTTACGCTCTCAAGCGAGGAGGCGGCGTTCACAGTTGAGATGCGGCGCGTCCGTGACGGGTAGTAAAGTTCTATGCCGGCAAGAAACGACGGATTGAGCCCGAGGTTGTGGGCGAGGACCGTGCCGGTGCAGGCGAGGGGAATGTCTCCTCTGTGCAGGCTGAACTCTCCGCGCACGATGTGTTCTCCGAGCCTGGACTCTTCTTCATAAATTCCGTCCACACCCTTGACGAGAGCCGTTGACTGCCTGTTTTCGTAGAGCACGAACACGTTCTCCTGGAGCGTTCCGCAGATGCTCCCGACCTGCGGGTTGTCATAGAGCCAGCCGTAGACCTCGCCTTCGGGAACGAAGTACTTGCCTTGTGCCGGGCTGACCATGATATCCGGCTCGACCGTGCTCATCATTGACTTCACCAGCGAGTCGAAGCCATTGTAGACCGACAGCACTATGATGAGCGCCGCCGTCCCAACGGCCATCCCCACGGCACTTATCGCAGAAATGATGTTTATAACATTCTGCGATTTCTTTGCAAAAAGGTAGCGCGAAGCAATGTACCAATCCAGTTTCATATCAGTTCAACTTAGTCTGAAAATGTAAGAAGCTGTTTTAATTTTTT
>DJSA01000130.1:1624-3715 GCA_002438905.1 Bacteroidales bacterium UBA6346 | reverse complement strand
TCGGCCTACTATATGGGCAAGGTCGGGACTCCGGAGATGGCCGACGCGCTTGCGGACCTGTACTTCAGGGACTACAACTCGCTGAGGGTGGCGCACAATGTCGGGTTTGTCTGCGCCCATTTCCCGGACAGTCTGTTCCTCAAGGACTTCGAGAAGAAATTTGCGGAGGCCGGATGGATTTACGACCGCGAGAGGTTCCACAAAAAGGCGGAAGGGCTGTTCAGGCAGTCGTTTTCAATCGAGTCTGCCACGGGCAAGGCTCTGAGCGACCGTTCCGACAGGTTCAGGGAGTTCTACATCAGCGGGATGAGGAACCAGCCTTACCCGCAGTATGCCGAGAAGCTGCTTGAGACTGTCCGCGACTCCGACGAGAGCGAGGCGACGAGGGTTAAGTGCGCCGAGGTGCTCGGATGGTTCGTGAGGGCTTGGAACAGGAAGGAGATAATCAGCGGAATCGATGGGTATCTGAACTCGGAGACTGAGATTCCGGCTGCGGTGAGGGATGAACTTGTGAAGACGAAAAGCCGTCTTGTATATTACACGAAGTAAGCATGGACATGATACATACATTTTCAAAGACAATTCTTGCGGCGGTTCTCCTCGGCGGCATCACGCTTCCAGCGGCGGCACAGGTGAGCGTCGAGAAATGCGGGGTGAAGTCCCCGACGTCGTTCGCCATATTCACCGACAGCCGGACGCTGGCCGAGTGCTCCGATGAGTTTCACGCCTACAAGAGCGTTCTTGAGGAGGAGGGACTCGGGACTTACATCGTGAGCGCGGACTGGGCAGGTCCGGAGGAGGTGAAGGCGGAGATTCTGTCCCTCGCGGCCGGGAAGCCCAAGCTGGAGGGCGTGGTTTTCGCCGGAGACATCCCTATCGTAAAAGTCCGTCAGGGGCAGCATCTTACGACGGCTTTCAAGATGAACGAGGAGACATGGCCTATGGCCGAATCTTCCGTCGCGTCAGACCGTTTCTACGACGATTTCGACCTCCGCTTCGACTACATCCGCCGCGACACAGTGGATACCGACGTGTTCTACTACCGCCTTTCGGAGGAGGGCGCACAGCATCTGCGCCCCGACATCTATTCGGCGAGGATGAAGGTTCCCGGAGCGATGAAGGACGACAAATATGAGATTTTGAAAAAATATCTCCGCAAGGTGGTGAAAGCCCACAGGGAGAACAATGCGCTCGACGACATCACATATTTCGCGGGGCACGGATATAACTCCGACTGTCTGACGATATGGCGGCAGAAGCCCGTGGTCTTCAGGGAATATTTCCCTTATGCGTTCGACAGAGCGTCGCACGGCCGTTTCCTCAATTTCCGCGAAGAGCGTCAGATGAAATGGAACCTTCTCAGCGAAGTGGCGCGGGATGACGTCGATCTCTTCGTTTTCAGCGAACACGGGGCATATGACACGCAGTATATCAATGAGACCAAGGTCGCCACGAATCTTGACGAGGACATTGATTTTCTGAAGCGTATGGTCGCCGAGACATATAAATACTACGCGGGCCGCGGATATGGAGATGACTTTCTCCGTGAGGCGGTGGATTCCGCATATCGCCTGCCGAGAAGCGTAGTTTCCGATTCCGCGCTCTCCGCCTATGCAATTGCCGATTCGCTGGAATTTGCCGGAGCGAACATATTTCTTGAAGACATAATGAAAGGCCGCAGCAACGCGAGGATGATTGTGTTCAACGCCTGCTACAACGGCTCGTTTCACAATCCTGAGGGATATGTCGCTGGATGTCATGTCTTCGGGGACGGAGAGTGCGTAGTCGCCCAGGGAAACACCGTGAACGTGCTGCAGGACAAGTGGGAGGACAAGCTGATGGGCTATCTCTCAATCGGAGAGAGGGCCGGGACGTGGCAGAAGGAAGTTCCGTATCTTGAATCGCACCTCATCGGTGACCCGACCTTCAGATTCACCGCACACGACAAGGCGGAGAGGAAAATGTGCGCGAAACTGCACCATGACCTCATCTTCAACGAGGACACGCCGTCTGTATGGGAGAAATACACGCATTCCGGCAATTCGCTTCTGCGCTGCGCCGGGATCACGCATCTGGGCTATATAGACGCGA
>DJSA01000130.1:0-1490 GCA_002438905.1 Bacteroidales bacterium UBA6346 | reverse complement strand
CTGCACGACATCTATGAACTTGTGGCACGCGGTTCAGTGAAAATGGCGGCGGCTCTTGGAGACACGACTCTCGTGGCCGACGTCAGGGCATTCAGCGAGGCTCATCCTGAGATGGTGAGGGCGTCGGGCTATGCCGCCGAGGACGCCGTCGCGATACTCACCAATGCCGGGCACTACGGAAAGAGCGTCACCGGAGCCGCCGACAGGACCAGACCGGTCAAGAAAAGGGTGAACGACATCAGGACATTCAGGAACGCCCGGAGCGTCTATGCCATAGACACGCTGCTCGGGATAGCCGGGGACGCTTCCTACGACGGTTATGTCCGCACGGTGGCCTGCGAGACGCTCGGATGGTACAGGGAGTCCGTCTGCCGAGGGAGGATAATCTCAGAACTTTCGGATATCCTCGGCGGAGAGGCAGGCATCCCTGAGAATGTCGCGAAAGAAATAAAGAAGACAATAAAGAGACTGAAATGGGAGTAGTGTCTTTACGAAAGATTTTTGCGGCGGCGGTCGCTCTTGTCTGCGCCGTTGGACGGCTATTTCACAGATACGGAGACTATAGCGAAGTAAGACTGCAATAAAGTTGCAGCACGAAGTCCATACCTTTGCAGCCGCCAAAAAGTTAGGAACTTTTTGGCGGCTGCTTTTGTCGGGAAGCGCGAAACTGTTATTTGAGAATATTTATAAATCATAGGATATGGACAAGAGAAAACTCTGGAGAATCATCGCGGCGGCCGTGCTGCTTGCAGGCGCATTCGCAGTGGAAAAGACGACGAGCCTGCCGGTGTGGCAGCTGCTGCTCATCTATCTGATACCCTATCTGCTGGTCGGCTATGACGTGATTGCCGAAGCCGTGGAGGGACTTTTCCACGGCGAGCTTTTCAACGAGGACTTTCTTATGTGCATCGCCACCGTCGGGGCACTCTGCATCGGCTTTCTGCCTGGTTCGGAGGCGCAGTTTCCGGAGGCGGTGTTCGTGATGCTGTTCTTCCAGGTGGGTGAACTGTTTGAGGACTACGCCGAGGGACGTAGTAGGGAGTCGATTTCGCATCTGATGGCCATCAGGCCGGACACAGCCAGCGTGCTGCGCGGAGGCGAGGTTACGACGGTAGCGCCCGACACGGTGGAGGTCGGCGAGACCATAGTCGTGAAGCCGGGAGAGAAGATTCCTCTTGACGGAACCGTGCTGGAGGGCAGTTCAAGTCTCAACACGGTGGCGCTCACGGGAGAGAGCCTTCCGCGTGACGTGACCGTCGGGGACGACGTGATTTCGGGATGCGTGAACATTTCCGGACTGCTACACATAAAGGTGAACAAGACCTTCGGAGAATCGACGGCGTCGAAAATCATCGACCTCGTGGAGAACGCGGGCGAGAACAAGTCAAAGAGCGAGACATTCATAGCGAAGTTCGCGAAGGTATATACCCCGATTGTGGTGACGCTCGCGTTTGTCCTCGCGTTCCTGCCGCCGCTCGTTTCCGGAGATT
>DJSA01000032.1:18743-20044 GCA_002438905.1 Bacteroidales bacterium UBA6346 | reverse complement strand
GCCCCGCTCATCTTCACGAGCAGCCTCAGCAACTCCCCCTGTACGCTTCCGGAGAGCATCCTCGCGTGATTCGTGCGGATGTTGGTCTGTTTCTCGACCCAGCGCAGCGCCTCGGACTGCCGAGTCGAATGCTCCCTGATGTACTTGTAAACCTCTTCGTTCATTATTTTGAAAATTTCTGCTCGTGTAGACTTGATATAAAACTGAATGAGAGGGATTGTATAAAAAGATGAAGAGCAAGGCGCGCGAGGAGTTAAAACCGCGGCAACCTGCTGGTTGTGAGGATTTTGACGACGACCGCAACGCAGCTATTCGCTTTTTAGGCAATCCCGACTATGCGGGTCGTGGACATGAATCAGGCGGCGTGCCCCGTCCGGTTCAATCCTATACAGTTTCTGATTGGTTTTTGGACTGCGCAGCCCGCCGCACTCCTTTTTATACGGCCCGAGCTTGATGTAGTTGAAATTTCTTGCGTCAATCCCTGAGGGCACCTCGTCACGTCCCGAATACCACCCTGTCTTGAGCCCCGGCCAGAGCTTTCGCACCCGAGCGGCGCACAGTTCCACCTCCTCCGGAGAATTATCCCCGCCCATGAAGCAGACGCAGGTCACGCACGGCGCATAGTCGCCCACTACCGTGTCCAGCCCGCTGAAATCCTCTCCGCTCCCGTCCGGCAGGGCACCGCACAAAACCTCACCGGTGTCTTCCCAGAGCCACTGGCTGTGACAGCCCTCGCAGCGGTTCGGACAGCCGGTGATGTTTATCGCAAGCGTCACCTCGTCAGGAATCTCCTGACAGACAATGTCATAATTGTAAAACTTCAGCATTCTCTTTCAGCCCAAAGATTTTTCAGCTCCATCCAGTTCCGCCCAAAGTCGCAGAGCAATATGCTTGGAGGGAGGAAGTCGATAAATAGATGAAGAGCAAGGCGCGCGAGGAGTTAAAACCGCAGCAACCTTGTGGTTGTGAGGATTTTGACGACGACCGCAACGCAGCTATTCGCTACTTTGCGACTTCCGTCTCCTCGATTTCGCCATGATCATGAGCATAATACCTCCGCGCCGCCTCAGCCTGCCTTGCCGCGGAGAAGTTGCTTACCCTCTTCATGTAGCCGATGATTCGGGTGAGGTAATCGACGTTCTTGCTGTGGCACTTCGGGCACTCGTGCAGATAGCGCTTGTCAATGTGCCCGCAGTCGTTGCAGATGGTGTTCGGGATGTTGAATGTGAAGTAGTTGCAGCCCTCGTGAGCGGCCACTCTGAGCAGCTGCCTGTACTGCTCCTTGCTCAGGTGCTCGTCCA
>DJSA01000032.1:8062-18606 GCA_002438905.1 Bacteroidales bacterium UBA6346 | reverse complement strand
TTCGCGTGCTTCACTCCCACGTTCTCCGCCGGAATCATCTCGCAGTTGAAGAGGGTCTCCTTCGTGCGGTATTTCCTGTTGCATTTCTCCATGATTCCCAGCACCTTCTGGACGAACTCTGTATATTGCGGGTTGTCCGTAATCGGGATTCCGAGGAACTCGGCAGCCTCCACAAGCCCGTTTATGCCGACCGTGAGGTATTGCCTGGCGATGTTGATGTAGCCGGCATCGAACAACGGAAGCATGCCCTTGTCCTGGAGCATCTTCAGGTTCTCGTTGTACCCGAGCTGCACCTTGTGCACTGTGTCCGCCACATCTTCAAGGAACTCGGCATAGTCCAGCCCGTTCTTAACGGCGTACTGTATGCAGCGGTTGAGATTGATCGTGAGCACAGATTTGGAGCCTGTTGAAACTCCGCCGGCTCCGAGCGTGTAACTGAAGCCGTTGTCCTGAATCTCGTTGCGCAGACGGCAGCAGCTTGCCAGAGAGTCAGCATTGTCGCTCATGTATGTGAAGAATGAGTGTCCTTCGGCATACATCTCGGCCGTGAAGTCTCCCCATTCCTTGTCGCGCACATCACCGTCTTTGGTGAGCAGCGACATCGTCTCCACCGGGAAGGTGAGTGGAGTCTTGAGCCTTTCGGCATTGAACCATTTCATGAACCTTTTCTGAAGCCAGCTCAGCCCCTCCCAATCTGGCCTGCTGCCGTCAGGGAAGAAGAACTCGCCGAACATGCTTTCGAAGTAGTAGCGGTCGTAATATGCTATGTTCCAGAACACTGCCTGGAAATTACGAGCCCCTGTAGGCTGGTTGATGGAATAGACAATCTGTTCGAAGCAGTCGGTGATTACCTTGTCAAGCGTTCTATGTTTAAGAGAGAGATCCACGACTTCGTCCGCCCGCCGGTAATAGTCCTGGCCATATTCCTTTCCGATGAAGTAGTTCATGTACATCAGAAATTCCGGAGTCGCGCACGCGCCGCTCAGCATGCTTGAGACGATGAACACGAGGTTCACGAATCCGCCGCAGAACGACTTGAGATTTGTCGGCCTAGTCGAGTTGCCACCGATTGAAAGCGTTCCGTTCAGCAGCCACGGGTACATGGTGATGCTGGCACAGTAGTTCGCGAGGGAGGTCTCGTCGTTTTTGTAGATGAAATGGTTTTTGAGCAGCTTCATGTACTTGTCCGCGAATTCTTTGCCGTACATCTCCTTGAGACGGTCGCAGAGAATCCTGCGGTTCATCCTGATGAATCCCTTCTTCGGGAGCTCGCCCATCAGGGTGGCGATGTTCTTGTTTTCGACATTGGCATTCGCGTCGAACTTGCTTCCGGTGGCAGGATTGGTTGAGTTGCAGTAGTCTATGAGAAAGTTCAGCTTGTCACGCGTGTCCCTGTCCTCGGCGTGCCTCTGGCGGTAGAGCATGAACTCTTTTGCCACTTTAAAATATTTCTCGGCCATCAGCCCGATCTCCACCTGATTCTGGATTTCCTCCACGGTCATGCCGTTGGTCAGCCTGACATGGGAAAGAATGGCCGTAAGGTCGTCATCGGTTGCGAACGCCCCGACCGCGAGGAATGCCTTGCGGATAGCGTTCTTTATTTTGTCGACTGAAAAAGGTACATGCTTGCCGTCGCGCTTGATGATGTAAATTTCTGAACTGCCCATAATGCTTTATCTTGTCTTTTAGGTGTCGAACATATTGACGATGAAAGTCAAATTGTTGAAAATCATCGCCTTATCTTCATTTGCTCTATTTTTCTTCCGTTGAAGGATAGCAAAATTATATTTTGTTGTCGAAATAGTCAAGAAATGTGCGTCCTAATTATTCACAAAGTTATTAACAATGCCTCTGGAGGGTAGTCTGTGCCCTGTTTTTATAAGGAATAATTTTGTAATTTTGAATATATATAATTTATAACCCCCTTTTGCCGAACTCGTGCCGCTAATTCACGACTTGGCGATTTTTATGTCGGAAAATATGTTTTTCCGGATATGAATTTGGAAAATTTTATTATGCCGAAGTTTTGGCGTATCTTTGCCCACCCTTTATGGGCGTTATGTGTTAAGTTATTAGAAGTCAAAAAATTACTATTATGGAGAAGATGAGGGACAGCATCGATTTCAGTTCTGGGAATATCCCTGCGTTATATCGCAAGGTTCTTTATCCCACGCTGTTGGGAATGCTTGCCGCCGTGTCCTACACCATCGCGGACGGAATCTTCGTCGGGCAGGGCGTCGGAAGCGATGCTCTTGCCGCAATCAACATCGCAGCTCCGCTCTTTCTCATATCGTCCGGCATCGCGCTCATGTTCGGCTTCGGCGGATCCGTCGTGGCCTCGATTCATCTTGCGAACGGCAAGGAAAAGACGGCAAGGATTGTCACCACGCAGGCTTTGGCAGCGGTTGCCTTCGCGCAGATTCTCGTGACCGCCGTCGCGCTTTTGTTCCCGGAGCAGACTCTGAGGTTGTTCGGCTGTTCGGACACACTGATGGCTCTCGCGAAGGACTATCTTTTCGGCTATGTGCCCTTCCTCGTGTTCAACGGCCTGCTGATAGCGTCCGAGTTCTTCGTTCGGCTGGACGGCTCCCCGAAGTTCGCGATGGCCGCCAGCGTAGTTGCCTCGGGGCTGAATGTGTTCCTCGACTGGCTGTTCATCTTTCCGATGGGTTTGGGCATCTTTGGCGCGGCAATAGCGACAGGCATAGGCACAGTGTTCGGAATGATCATGCTGGTTCTCTATCTCTCGAGTCCGCAGCATAAACTCCATTTCATCGGATTCAAACTCACCCGCACAGGCATCTCACTGACGCTTCGCAACATAGGCTATATGTGCAGACTAGGCGTATCATCGCTGCTTTCCGAACTTTCGGTGGCGTTCCTCATGCTTTGCGGTAATTTCGTGTTCATTCGTCTCGCGGGCGACTCCGGTGTGGCAGCATTCAGCGTCGTGTGCTATCTTTTCCCGGTGGTGTTCATGATTAACAACTCCATGGGGCAGGCCGCCCAGCCCATCATCAGCTACAACTACGGCCTCCAGCGCACAGACAAGACCCGCGTTGCGCTCAACGTCTCGATGCGGACCGCGCTCGTCTATGGCATCGTCATAGTCCTCGTCTCGCTCCTCGGGGCCGAATGGGTGGTACGGATGTTCCTCAAGTCCTCCGACCCTGCCTATCCTCTCGCCGTCAGCGGCCTGCGCCTTTTCTCTGCCGGATTCATTCCGTTCGCCGTCAATGTCATAGCGATGAGCTATTTCCAAAGCATCGAACGCGCCCGGTCCGCCACCCTCATCACCGTCCTCCGCAGCTTCGTCCTTATGGGCACCGCCTTCCTTGTTCTCCCGCCCATTCTCGGCATCAAGGGAGCCTGGCTCGCCGTCCCCACCTCCGAAATCCTCACCATGCTCGTCGTCCTGCTCATCTTCCGGAAGTCCCCGACAGTGAAGCAGTGATGAGTGATTTTTAGCGAGCTTGATTCATCTGTGCGCTGAGAAATACTTGCCGCACATTTCTTTCAGTTGTTCCGCGCAGCCGATTGATTTTTATGCGACTTTGTCAGGCGATATGCTGTTGCGCTGAAGTGCTGTCACGGCTACATTTGGACTTCGGGGGTCTCGCGGTCGATGTAGAGTATGCCGTCGAGGTGGTCGCATTCGTGCTGGAAGATGACAGCGGTGAAGCCTCCGACTGTTTCGGTGACGTATTCCCAGTCGGGGGCTGCGGCGATGTCTCCAGCAGCGTCGGTCATCACCGGCTCACCACCGGCTTCGGTGCGGAGTGTCTCGGCGGCCTTGGCATAGCTGATGACCACAGTGTCCCACCTTTCTACGATGCCCCGGCGGCCGGGGATGGAAAGGCAGCCTTCGACTCCGGTGCGGCGTTCTCCGCGCTCTTCTATAATGCGGATGTTCGGATAAACTTCAAATGGATTGCCGGGCTTGTCGAAGCGCTGCACGGCAACGATTCTGCGGCTCAGGCCCACCTGCGGGCCGGCTATTCCCACACCATCCTGCTCGGGACTTGTCACTGTCGCGACCATCTGAGAGGCGAGCCTTGCGCAGGGAGACAGGCTGTCGGCGAACATCGCTGCAAGGTCCTCCTCCTCGAAATCCGCACATGGGGTTCTCAGGACGAGCGAGTCCGCCCTGTCGTTAATCGTGAGCACGCGCATGATTCCATCCGAGTCGGCTGATTCAATCGTGTGCAGCTCTTCGCGCGTCAGCCCCATGTTTCCGCAGGCGACAGCGAACATCACCGCTGCAAATAATGCAATGTTTTTATGCAAGTTCATATTGTCATTTACTAAAGTTTCGAAAGTATTTTTCTGTCCACGTTACCCTTCTCAATGTCAATTGAGACTATAGTCCCGAGATTAGAGGGCGAAGCAGATGCCCCTCTATTCGTCCTCGTAAGGTTCGTTGAACGGCTGAAGGAAAGGATTTTTTGTGCGCTCGTCAGCGATGGTTGTGGAGGGGCCGTGGCCGGGGAGGACATCGATGTTGCCGTCGAGGGGGAGTAGCTTGGTGAATATGCTCTGCATCAGAGCCGTGTAGTCTCCACCGGGGAGGTCACTACGGCCTATACAGCCGGCAAAGAGCGTGTCTCCGCTGAAGAGAACCTTCCAGCCACCATGGCTTCCGCTTTCGGCGCACTTGCTGTCCTGATGCCCAGTGGCTTCGTCCTGCGTACTGAACTCTCGGCAGAGATAGCAGACTCCACCGGCCGTGTGCCCGGGCGTGGACAGGACCATGAACTCAAGACCGCCGTGCATTCCCGGCACCACATCATCGGTTTCGCCTTCCGAGATGCCGCCGTTTCGGGAATTTTCCGCGGTTGCGTTTCCGTCTCCTCCCCTCAGAATGGTAGCGGCTCCGTCTGCAACAAAAATCCTGTCACCATCCTCAACCCACTTGATACGCTGCGAAAAGTCCTCAATGTCAGGATGCCCCGCGTTGAAGCAGAGCGTATGAAGCGCCCAGATTGTAACCTCCTCGCCTCGGTTCACATAAACCGGAATCCCGAACTTCTCGCATAGGCGGTGCACTCCATAGATGTGGTCCGGGTGGGCGTGCGTCAGCAATATCGCCGAAGGCTTCAGCTCATTGTCCTTCAATGACTTTTCGAGGGCATCAAACTCTTCCTCGCAGTCGAATCCTGGGTCGATGACAACGCAGGCTTTCCCCGCCCACACAAGGTAGGAGAGTTCCTCAAAACTGTTGCAGCGAAACTTTGTAATCCGTATCATAATTTCATAATATTTCCCATTCAGTCGCAAAAATACGAAAGTAATTGTTAACTTTGCTCGATTATATACGCAAAATTTGTATACTGCAAACGCTAAATTCTAAAGGATATGCACATAGCTATCGCCGGAAACATCGGCAGCGGAAAGACGACGCTCACAAGGATGCTCGCGGCCAAATATGGCTGGAAACCGAGATTTGAATCGGTTGATTATAATCCATATCTTGCTGATTTTTATGAAGATATGGAACGCTGGTCCTTTAATCTTCAAATATATTTTCTCAACAAGAGGTTCAAGGACGTTGTTGAGATTTCAAAGAGCAAGGACGTCATAATCCAGGATAGGACGATTTATGAGGACGCGAGAATTTTCGCTCCGAACCTTCACGGGATGGGGCTGATGTCAACACGGGACTTCGAGAATTATTCGGATCTCTTCGATCTGATGATGTCGTTGGTCAATCCACCGGACCTTCTGATTTATCTTCGTTCATCGATTCCGAATCTCGTGAATCAGATTCAGAAAAGGGGACGCGAGTATGAGAAGAGCATACGAATCGACTATATAACTGGACTTAATGAGCGGTATGAGAACTGGATACGGGATTATCATCACCGCCTGCTCATCCTTGATGTAGACCGTCTGAAATTCGAGAGCAATCCCGAGGATTTCAGCGAGGTTTGCGATAAGATTGACGCCGAACTCTTCGGCCTTTTCAAATAATGTAAATCTAAATCCAGATTATGAACAAAAGATTGACAATCATTGATTTCGTAGAGAAATACACACGTCAGTTCTCGGCTAACACCTTTCTTCGTGAAAAGGTTAGCGGTGTTTGGACGGAGACATCCTTCGAGCAGACGCGCAAGGAAGCCTACCGCATAGGCGCGGGGCTTATGAAGCTCGGACTTCAAAAGGGAGAAAAGGTGTCGCTCCTCTCCGAGGGACGCAATCTTTGGCCGATCACCGAGATGGGCATACTCTATGCGGGTGGCGTGAATGTTCCGCTGTCGATAAAGCTTGAGGAAAGTAATGATCTCATATTCAGAATACGTCACTCCGACTCAAAGTATGTGATTGTTTCTGGTGCGCAACTTCCTAAGGTTCGCAAGATTGTGGAAGACTGCCCTGCGGTAGAGAAGATCATAGTGCTTGACGACGTTAAGGAATATGGCCCTAAAGAGGTGTGCATCACCGAGATTCAGAAAATGGGCGATGAATACCTTGCCTCTTTCCCAGAGGAGTTCGTGACACGATACAAGTCAGTGGGACCGGACGACTATGCCAACATCAGCTACACATCCGGAACGACGGCCGACCCTAAGGGTATTCTCCTGACTCACCGCAACTACACCGCCAACGTCGAGCAGGCGCATTCAGTCATCGGAGTCAATCCGGAAGACGTCATGTTGATTATACTTCCGCTTGACCACTGCTTTGCGCATGTTGCGGGCTTCTACACCATGATGTCCTTCGGCGCATCAATAGCCACCGTTCCGCAGGGCCGCACTCCTATGGAGTCGCTGAGAAACATCCCTATAGCAATCAAGGAAACCCGCCCGGCTGTGATGCTTTCCGTTCCGGCGCTTTCCAAGAACTTCAAGAAGGCCATCGAGGCCGGGGTCAAGGCAAAGGGTCCGAAGGTTCAGAAACTTTTCGATTTTGCCGTGCGCAACGCCATAGCATATAATAAGGAAGGCTACAACAAGGGCGGCAAGGACTTCTGGCGTTGGCCGCTCGTCAAGCTCTTCGACAAGATACTCTTCAAGAGCGTCCGCGAATCCGCTTTCGGTGACAGGATGAGATTCTTCGTCGGCGGGGGTGCGCTGCTTGGAATTGATCTCCAGAAATTCTACTATGCCATAGGCGTTCCGATCTATCAAGGGTACGGACTTTCAGAGGCTACCCCGATCATTTCGGCCAATTCTGCGGAACACCACATCTTGGGTTCTTCCGGAATGGTCGTCCGCCCTATGGAAATCAAGATCTGCGACAGCGAGGGCAATGCGCTCCCTTATGGGCAGAAGGGCGAGATCGTCATAAAGGGCGAGAACGTCATGGCCGGTTATTGGAAGAATCCGAAGGCGACGGCCGAGACTGTCGTGGACGGTTGGCTTCACACGGGTGATATGGGGTATATGCTCGATGACACCTACCTTTATGTGACAGGCCGCTTCAAGTCCCTTCTCATCAGCTCCGACGGTGAGAAATACTCTCCGGAGGGAATCGAGGAGGCTCTCGTGGCAAACTCCAAGTACATTTCGCAGGTCGTTCTCCACGACAACCAGGATCCTTATGTGATTCTCCTCATGGTTCCTAACAAGGAGGCCCTCAAGGAGTACATGAAGAAGGAGCATCCGGAGGTCGAGGTGGATTCCGAGGCAGGGAAGAGGATGCAGCTTGAGAAGATTCAGTCCGAAGTAGATCAATATAGGGCAGGCGGCGAGTTCGCTGGGCTCTTCCCTGAGAGGTGGCTCCCGACTGCTGTATGTGTGCTTCCTGAGCCGTTCACCGAGCAAAATCACATGGTCAACTCGACGATGAAGATCGTGCGCGGAAAGGTGGAGCAGGCATACGAGGACAGGATGAAGTTCGCCTACACGGCCGAAGGCAAGAACATTATAAATGAACAAAATCTGGCTTCGCTCTAGCGGGGCGAAGAAAAGGCGGTCTGCTGCGTTCCTCATCTTGACAAAATCCTCACAACCATAAGGTTGCTGCGGTATTTGTCTTCAATGAGCGCCTTGCATCCCATCCTTTTCTTCATCCCCTCTCTTGCTTGTTGCGGCCTTTCATATATTTCTTGAAGGTTTCTTGAAGGTTTCTTGAAGGGAATATTTTTATAAACAAATTAAAATTAATAATCAGATGAGTAAAAAAAACAGTAATGTGCTGGCGATTGCAATCATGTTTTTCCTCTTCGGAATGATTTCATTCGTCACTGGACTTCAGAACCCGATGGGTGTCATCGTAAAGGCACAGTTCGGGGCGTCAAACTTCATGTCGCAGCTCGGTAATGCCGCGAATTTCATAGCTTATGCCTTCCTCGGACTTCCTGCCGGAATTATCCTTAAGAAGAAAGGCTACAAGTTCACTGCCCTTGCGGCCGTTTCCGTCGGCTTTATCGGTGTGACGATTTCGTGGCTTTCAGGCGTTGTGGAAAGCTTTGGGGTGTACCTCGCTGGTGCATTCATCTCCGGCTTCTCAATGTGTATGCTCAACACCGTTGTCAATCCTATGCTCAACACTCTCGGTGGCGGTGGAAACAAAGGTAACCAGCTCATTCAGCTTGGTGGATCTGTGAACTCTCTTTGCGCCACCATCGTGCCTGTGCTCGTAGGCTATCTTATCGGGGACGCTTCCCAAGCGACAATTTCAAACGCGAATCCGGCGCTCTTTATCGCCATGGGAGTCTTCGCGCTGGCGTTCTTAATCATCTTCTTCTCAGCCATTCCGGAGCCAGAACTTGAGCACAAGGCTGCTTATGACGAGGAAAATGAGCCAATGACAGTATCTCTCAAGCATCTGTTTTCACAGCCTCACTTCGTTTTCGGCATAATCGCCATCTTTATCTACGTAGGTGTTGAGGTCGGTATTCCTAACTTTGTTAACCTCTATCTTACAACAGATTACGTGCTTCCTGGCACCGCTGAGCATGTCTCGGCTGCCGTTGCCGGAACAATCGTCGGAATCTATTGGCTTCTTATGCTTTGCGGCCGTCTTGTCGGTGGCGCCATCGGTGGTAAGGTTTCCAGCCGTGCGATGATGATTTCAGTTTCCGGCCTCGCGCTTGTGCTTCTTCTCCTCGGAATGTTCCTCCCGGCAACTCTCGTGAAGTTCCCTACCGTTACTTCCGAGCTTAAGTTCGCTCTTGCCGATGTTCCTCTCAATGTGGTATTCTTTATCCTCTGCGGTCTGTGCACATCTGTAATGTGGGGTTCAATTTTCAATCTTGCCGTTGAGGGACTCGGAAAATATACCTCCCTCGCGTCCGGAGTGTTCATGATGCTCGTGTGCGGCGGCGGTATTCTTCCTCTTATACAGGGCGCTGTTGCTGATGCAAGTTCAATCATGACCGGCTATTGGGTTATAATTGCCGGTGTTGCATACATGCTTCTGTTTGCATTGTTCCTTTCAAAACCTAAGACATCTGTGAAATAATTATCTAATGTATTATAGAAATGGAAGATATGACAAAGTCAATTGACAAGCAGTATGTAGTCGGCATTGATGTCGGGGGACAGACGACCAAGATAGGAGTTGTTGACGCCCGCGGCCAGGTGCTCGCGCAGACAGTTATCCGTTCGGACAATTATGAGGATGCGGATCCTTATCTGGATGAAGTTGCGGCCGCGATAAACAAGGTTGTGGCCGAGGCTGGCGTAGAGGGGCAGGTCCGTGGAATCGGCATCGGTGCCCCCAACGGGAACTACTACACGGGCATGGTAGAGATGGCTCCTAATGTCATCTGGGCAAAGTCAAAGGCAGTTCCTGTCGCTGAAATGCTCTCCGATCGGCTCGGAGGCATTCCTGTGGCGCTTACCAACGATGCAAACGCGGCGGCTGTGGGCGAGATGACCTATGGTGCGGCGCGCGGCATGAAGAACTTCATCATGATTACTCTCGGAACCGGTGTGGGCAGCGGGATCGTTATCAATGGTGAGGTTGTCTATGGTCACGACGGCTTTGCCGGTGAACTCGGACATGTGCGCATCGTACGCCACAACGGACGTCTCTGCGGCTGCGGTCGTACTGGCTGTCTTGAGGCATATTGCTCCGCAATCGGAGTCGCAAGGACCGCTCGCGAATGGCTTGACATGTCCGATGAGCCTTCGCTTCTTCGCGGCATTGACAACATCAGCTCCAAGGATGTCTATGAGGCTGCCAAAGAAGGCGATGAACTTGCCCTCCGCGTGTTCCAGTACACGGGTCATATGCTCGGCAATGCGTTCGCTGACTTCATCGCGTTCAGCGCCCCTGAGGCAATCGTTCTCTTTGGCGGTCTTGCTCGCAGCAAGGAGTTCCTCACGGAGCCTATCCTTGAGGCCATGAACGGAAATGTCCTCGCCATTTGGCGTGACAAAGTGAAACTCGTATATTCTTCCCTCAAGGAGTCTGATGCCGCCATACTCGGAGCTTCGGCCCTTGCGTGGGAGTTGTAAATGTAAAATTGCCTAAACGGCATGTCTGCTGCGTTGGGCTCCTGATATATTTTAGGGGAATGGCTTAATGGTCATTCCCCTTTTTATATGCTTCCCACCCATTTTATGGAATTATCCCGCCGCCAATAGGACATC
>DJSA01000032.1:7581-8039 GCA_002438905.1 Bacteroidales bacterium UBA6346 | reverse complement strand
GGCGGGAGTTGCGCTGAATCAGTTCCACTGCTCGGTCGAGTGATGTGACAGGGCCATCGCCAGGTGTGGTCGGACCCCAGCCTTCCGTGGAGACCTTGCCGTCAAGAAAGTCGAACCAGGCGAAGATTTCCTTATAGCCAACGGTCTGGAGGGCGGGACGGTCGCGGAAGGGAAGCAGAGTTTGGACTTCATCCACAAGTCCTGCGTCAATCATCTTCAGCACGCGCGAGTCTATGCGCCGGTAGAGTTCCTCTTTCGGGCGGGAGAGGCCGATTTTTTCGATCTCAAAGTCGTGACTGCGGTTAGGCGCGGTCTTGAACGAGGAGAATTTGCGTCCGGTCATCAGACAGACCTCAAGCGCCCGTACGACCCTCTGCCCGTTAGCCAAGTCAATCACTTCACAACTCTCCGGGTCGAGTTCCCGCAGCTGCCTTGCCAGTTCCCCCACGCCCTCTTCC
>DJSA01000032.1:7320-7575 GCA_002438905.1 Bacteroidales bacterium UBA6346 | reverse complement strand
TTCCTTGATCCGCGCCGAGAGTTCCGCGCGCAGCGAAGGGTCGGCAGGAGGGAAGTCATCGAGTCCGTTAACGAATGCATCGATGTAGAATCCAGAGCCTCCGCACATTACCAGAGTCTCGTGGCCTTCATCGAAGAGAGAGTTGATAAGTCTATGCGCCTCAATTTCATAGCGTCCGGCGGTGTAGTCTTCCGTTATTGAGTTTGAGTGGATAAAATAATGCTCCACGGCCTCAAGCTGTGAAGCATCCGGGAC
>DJSA01000032.1:0-7314 GCA_002438905.1 Bacteroidales bacterium UBA6346 | reverse complement strand
CAGCCGTCCCTATGGTCATTTCTTTGAAAATCTGCCTAGAGTCGCATGAAATCACCGGTGAGCCGCATTCCAACGCCCTCTCGATGGCAAAATCG
This sequence comes from Bacteroidales bacterium UBA6346, assembly GCA_002438905.1. Lineage (GTDB taxonomy): Bacteria > Bacteroidota > Bacteroidia > Bacteroidales > UBA932 > Cryptobacteroides. The sequence goes on along the minus strand of DJSA01000032.1, from coordinate 7,219 downwards.
GTTTTCCCGACACCCGTCGGTCCCAATATAATCTCAATTTTCCTCAATCAACTTTACCGTAAAGATCTCATTACTCCTATACCTTGGGTTCTTGATAAGTAAGTTTCTTGGCGGGATGGCGAATAGGCGGATGGAGTGCAAGACGGACGAGAAGATTAAACCGCAGCAACCNNAAAATTAAAACAGCTTCTAAATAGAAGATGGAGTGCAAGGCGCGCAAGAAATTTAAACCGCAGCAACCTAATGGTTGTGAGGATTTAAATTGTCGAAGTCCAACGCAGCAATCCGCCGTCTATTCGTCATCCCCCTCGTTTTCGTCATAGACGACATCCTCCTCGTCCTTATCATCGTCATCATCGTCATCATCATCGTCGAAATCGTCCTCGTCATCCCAGTTCCCCTCCTCCTTGCGGATGATATTGCGCTTTTTGTCCTCCGGCAGGTCTTCGTAGGCCACATATCCGTTCTCGAACTCGATCGGATTAGGTCCCTTTGACTCTACAAGCACCGGATAAGTTACACCCGGCCTTGCCTCGACCTCACCCTCGCAGTTCACGAGCACGCTTTTCTTGTTGGTCGTGTCGTAGAAATAGACAAAGCTGTCCTCCCCTCTTTTGTGGCAGTCTCCGAGAGTGACTTCGTCAATCGTGCCTTTGCCGAGATTCTGCACACTATAGCGCGCGATTGCGCCTCCGTCCGGGTTCACGGCCTTGAAAAGCACAATCTGATCCATCGGGAAATCCATGTCGGCATGCATCCTCTTATGAAAGGAGTAAAGCGAGCTGGTTGATTTCAGTTCATAAACTCTCGCAAAGCCCTTCAGTCCGGGCAGGGAAACTCTGTATCTCAATATCATACGACAAAAATGATTATGCGGGAAACCATATCCCCGAAAAACGGCCTCAAAGGTACAAAATGATATGCTATGCAGCCTAAATTTTTTGCAAAATCTTGCAGAATGTGCCTTTATGTGCTACATTTGGGTGCCTCGGAAAAATCAGCATTCAGAATACTTGCGAAACTTAAAAACGATGTATCGATGGAAAACAGAGAAGGTGCCCTTGTTATTTTACTTACTGGGGGAATAGGAAGCGGAAAGTCAGCGGTGAGACGGATTCTTGAAGGGATGGGCGTGCCTTGCTATGATGCGGATTCTGCGGTTAAGGGGTTTTATGCGGCACCGGGGGATGACGGGGAGTATGGCCCAGGACAAGGCTCTGAAGTGCTCGGAGTTGCTAGGGATGGTCGCTTTGACAAGACTGAGAAGCCCTTTTTGTTGCCTGAGATTGAAGCCGCTCTCGGACAGAAGTTTCGCAGGACGGATGGAAGTTTTAATAGCCGGGCATTGGCGGCGGTGATTTTCAGCGATGCGGCTAAGCTCAAGACAGTCGAGGACATTGTCTTTCCGGCGCTTGTCGCTGATTTTGGACGGTGGCGGAAGTCTTCGGATATGGCATCTGTGCCTAATAAGTCTTTGCCTGCCGATGTCATCGTCTTTGAATCCGCCACGGCCCTCGACAAGCCGGACTTTCCGAAAATCTGGGACAAATGCCTCTGGGTCGACGCTCCCGAGGAACTTCGGATTGAGCGAGTGATGGCCCGCGACCATTGCTCCCGTGAACAGGTCCTGTCCCGCCTCCGCCTCCAGTCCCCGCTTGCGGCTCATCGCAACGAGATTGACGCAGTAATCCTCAACGACTGCTCCCTCTCGGAACTCTCCTCGCGGGTTCGCTCCGCATTGAACTGTATTATGCGCCCCGAGAACCGATATAGATAAATATCATTCCGAGTATAATCAGACCGAGGTCTAATGCCTTCGCCTTCAGGTTCTTTTCCCTGAAGACAAGCCAGCCGCAGAGGAAAGAGACGATGACGGCTCCTCGGCGGACGAGCGAGATTATGGAAATCATCGAGTCCGGCTGGGCGAGGGCCGTGTAATAGACAAAGTCAGCGGCCGAGATTAGCACCGAGATAGCAGGAATGGCCCAGCTCCAGTGAAACGGGGTCGTCGAACGGCGTTTGGGGTACCACATCACCATCATGAGTACGCCCGTTATGATGCACTGGTAGAGATTGTACCATGTTTGCACGAAAATTGGCTCGAACCGCCGCATGATAAACTTGTCGTAGAGGCCGCTTGCCGCGCCGAGCAGAACAGAGACGCAGAGGCAGAGCACCCAGCGGTTGTGCGCGAAGTCAATCGACTCCTTCTTGCTTGATCGGCCCAGCAGGAACACCGACACGATTGCAATCAGCACGCCGGCCCATTGCCAGAGGTTCAGCCTCTCTCCGAAGAAAATCATCGCTCCTAGCAGCACGAGCACCGGCCGTGTGGCGTTTATAGGCCCGACAATCGTAATCGGCAGGTGCTTCAGTCCGAAATAGCCGAAAATCCACGATGACAGCACGATGACGGCCTTTCCGAGAATATAAAGTTGTGTCCGTAGCGGATTCTCAAGGCTGTCACGTGCTCCGCAGATGTCGAAAATACCATTCCCGAACCACCCGAATCCTCCGATGCAGTCAATCAGAAACGGGAGGAATATTATGGTGGAAAACAGCGTGTTGAGGAACAGCACGGGAATTACGGCATTGCCATTTAGCGCCTCCTTCTTGGAGACGTCGTAGAGTCCGAGCAGAAAAGCCGAACAGAATGCGAGCGAAAGCCAAAGCGGCATATACTTATTTTTGCCACAAAGATAATTCATATTCCTTTTGCATTATGCCCATTTGTTCTTATTTTTGCGTTTGTAAACATCCCCCAAGATAAGTTCCGAGAGGTTTTGGATTTATTTTGGAGGATAGATTTCTTTTTGAAGGAGGAGTGTACTGGGCGTACACGACTGATGAAAAGAGGAATATGGCCCCAAAATAAAGCAAAATCATGATAAGACCGGCAAAAAGAACAGAAGTAGTGAAAGAGTATTACTTTTCGCGAAAAAATAAAGAGCTGTCAGCATTGAACCAGTGGCGCACGAAAAACGGGCAGAATCCGATAATCAGCCTCGGCATAGGCGCTCCCGACAGGATGCCTCCTGCCGCTGCAATTGAGGCTCTCTGTGATTATGCCCACAAGACGGACTCGCATGTCTATCAGAACTATAAGGGCCTCCCGGAGCTTCGCGGAGCATTTGCCGAATGGTGCCGCCGCTACTACAACGTGGAACTTGACCCCGCTACGGAAATCCAGCCTTTGGCAGGCTCAAAGGAAGGCATCCTGCTTCTTGCCCTCGCGTTCATCGACAGGGGAGACAAGGTTCTTGTTCCGGATCCGGGGTATCCGACTTACACCTCGGCTCTCGAACTCGTAGAGGCTGAAATTCTCACCTACGACCTGCTTCCGGAAAACAACTGGTGCCCGGACTTTGAGGCGTTGGAACGTATGGACCTCGGCGGCGTGAAGATGATGTGGGTGAACTACCCGTCGATGCCTACCGGAAAGGCCGCCTCGGAGGAACTTTATAGGAAGATTGTGAAATTCGGTCTCGAACATGACATCCTCATAGTCAACGACAACCCATACAGTTTCGTGCTTACGGACAGGCCGCTTTCAATATTGGAAGTCCCGCGCGCGAAGGAATGCTGCATCGAACTGAACTCCCTCAGCAAGGCCCATAACATGTCCGGCTGGAGAATCGGAATGGTTGCCGGGGCGCAGGAACTGATTTCGGCGGTGCTCAAGGTCAAGTCGCAGATGGACTCTGGGATGTTCAAGCCGATGCAGATGGCTGCCGTGGCCGCTCTCTCACAGGGTCCCGAGTGGTTTGAACAGCTGAATGCAGGCTATCGCGAGCGCAGGAAGATTGCCTGTGAAATCATGGATGTTCTCGGAGCGGAGTACCCTGCCGATGGAACGGGACTCTTTGTCTGGGGACGTGTCCCTGATGGCAGTCCGCTGCTTGGCAAGGCGGAGGAAACGGCTGAAACCGCAGCAGCCTGCGGCCTGAAGCTCAGCGCTCCGGAGGACGGCAAGGCAAAGACACGCGGAGAACTCGTTTCTGACTACCTTCTCTATAGGACCGGCGTTTTCGTTACCCCCGGCTGCATTTTCGGGCGCAACGGGCGCGATTACATCCGTATCTCCCTCTGTGCCAATGCGGAAAGGCTCTCCGAGGCTCTGGGACTCATAAGAGGTATATTGTGATGTCTGTGTGTTTCATTGGTCGAATGATGATTTCGCGACCATGATTTTGTGGCGGGGGTCAGAATACTTGCGAAACTTTATATGACAATAGGAATAGTTGGACTTGGACTCATTGGCGGTTCGATGGCGATTGACCTGCGGCGCCGCGGCTTCGCATCGGAGATTCTCGGCGTAGAGGCCGAGCCGGTGAATGCCTCGGCCGCGCTGAAGATAGGACTTGTCAACGAGATTGTGGATTTGGAACAGTGCATTGACAGAAGCGACATCGTCATCCTGTCGGTTCCGGTAGGTGCGGCAGTGAAAATGCTCCCGGAGGTTCTTGACCGTTTTGCTGAAATAGAAACGAAAAATGCCGCAGATGGCAGCGGCTTCGTTGTGAAATCCCCTGACGGGCAACGCAAGAAAATCGTCATTGACGTCTGCTCCACAAAGGGCGGTCTCGTCGATGCTGTGAAAGGACATCCTATGCGCAGACGCTATGTCGCGACGCACCCTATGGCGGGAACGGAGTATTCCGGTCCATGGGCTGCCCAGCCCGGACTTTTTGACGGACGGGCGTGCATCCTCTGTAACGGGGAAGAATCGGACAGGGACGCCGTGGAAACCGTGGAGCGCATGTACGACTGCCTGAACATGAGACTTACCATTATGGATGCCTCGGCACATGATGTTCACACGGCGTATGTATCTCATATATCGCATGTTACCTCATTTGCCCTCGCTCTCACGGTCCTCGACAAGGAGAAGGACGAAAAGCACATATTTGACCTTGCCTCCGGTGGTTTTTCCTCGACGGTGAGGCTCGCGAAGAGTAACGCGGACATGTGGGTTCCGATTCTTTCGCAGAACCGCGACAACGTGCTGAAGGTCATGGACACATATATTGAGAAAATGAATGAATTCCGCGACGCCATATCTTCCTCAGACGAGGGGAAAATACGCGAACTGATAGGCGAGGCGAACAGAATAAAGAGGATATTAAGATAATATGATGGCAAAATCTCCAAGACTCGAAATAACCCCGCTGAACGAATGGGGAATGTTTCATCTCCCCCCGCGTCCGTGCGTGATTGCCGGCCCTTGCAGCGCGGAGACGGAAGAACAGGTGATGACGACGGCTGCGCAACTGAAGGAAATAGGGATAAATGTCTATCGTGCGGGGATTTGGAAACCTCGCACGCATCCCGGGAGTTTCGAGGGCGTCGGTGCGCAGGGTCTGAAATGGATGCAGCGGGCAAAGCGCGAACTTGGCCTGAAGATCGCCACTGAGGTGGCAAGCGAGAAGCATGTGTTTGACTGTCTGAAATATGGCGTGGATCTCGTGTGGATCGGTGCGCGGACGACCGCCAATCCGTTCCTTGTCCAGGAAATTGCCGAGGCTCTTGCCGACACGGACATTCCCGTGCTCGTGAAGAATCCGGTGAACCCCGACCTTGACCTCTGGATAGGAGCTCTTGAGCGGCTGAATCGTGCCGGAATCCGAAAAATCGGGGTGATACACAGGGGCTTTTCCACTTCGGAGAAAATCACGTACCGCAACGACCCTCTCTGGCAGTATGTCATTGAACTCCGCAGCCTCTGTCCGGAACTGCCGTTCTTCTGTGACCCGAGCCACCTCGCCGGCAGCCGTGAATACATCACGGAAATCTCCCAACGTGCAATGGACCTCGGACTTGAGGGCCTTATGGTGGAGAGCCACTGCGACCCTTCGGTGGCTCTGAGCGATGCGAAGCAGCAGCTCACTCCGGCAGCGCTTGCTGACATGCTTGAAAATCAGCTGATAGTGCGTGATGCCGACACCTCGGACTCCGCCTACAAGGAGACCATCAGCCAGCTTCGCGCGAAGATTGACGTAATCGATGAGAACCTCATCCACACCCTAGCCCAGCGCATGGAAATCAGCCGCAGGATAGGTCAGAGCAAGCGCGAGAATAACATCGCCATCCTCCAGACCGGCCGTTGGGAAGCCGTCCTCGCCGATGTGTGCGCCAAAGGCCGAGAGCGCGGCCTCGACGAGGAGTTCATCAAGACCGTCTTCAATGCCATCCACGAAGCGAGCATCAAAGCGCAGGAATAATGAAAAAGCAGCCAAGGTTATGCCTTGACAAACTCCTTACTGACGGCGTAACCGTTATAGTCTGTTAAGCAGCCCCGCGAAGACGGCGCGCTCGTCGTCGGAGAGGAACTGGGCGCGGATTGGCATGTAGAACATCCTTTGGCGCAGGTCTTCCGGGACATTCTTGCAGTCGCGGATGCGCTGGTAATCCTTCTCCGTGGTGATTATCAGCGATGTCGGATGCGCGGAGGCAATGGAACGGATGGATGAAATGTCAGAACGGGTGAACTTGTGGTGGTCTGCGAACTTGAGATGTCCGACAAGTTTGTAGCTCAGGCGGAGCTGTTCCGAGAACGGAGTGTCGTCCGCTATGCCGCTGAACATCACGGCCGTCTTTGAGTAGAGGTAGCGGCTGTTGCCTTCGGGAAACACGGGCTGAGCCTCGTCGTAGCCGATTTTTGTGAAGAACAGATACTGCTTGCGCCCGTTGTCGCAGCGCCATCCGAAACAGTCCTTCTGGTTATATCTCTCGATTCCGAGCGACAGTGCCCACTTGTCCATCTCCCACGGATTCATCTCCCACGGGCATTTAGATACCACGAGCGCGTCGGCCTCCGCGACTCTCTCAGGAAGATCCCTGAGCCGTCCGAACGGCAGCAGGCTGTCCTTGAATGTCGGTCTGTTGTAGTCTACAAGCACAATCGACAGGTCCGGCCTCAGTGCCCTGAACTGGAAACAGTCGTCAAGAATCAGAACGTCCGCCGGCGTGATTTTCTTCGCCCTGCATTTGCGCGATTTCTTGCTCTCCAGAAAGGCCTTCGGGTCGCCCAGAATCCTGCATCCCTCGACCCTGTCCTTGTCGACGGCCACAGTGATGCCGGGAAACTTCTTCTTTATCTGCAGCGGCTCGTCTCCGAAATCCCTCGCCGAACCGTCGGCCTCCACAATCTGAAACCCCTTCAGTTTCCTTTTGTATCCTCTCGACAGCACCGCCACGTTCTTTCCTCCCCACTTCTCGC
>DJSA01000016.1:16872-17755 GCA_002438905.1 Bacteroidales bacterium UBA6346 | reverse complement strand
GCTCCTGAACCATCCAGTCCATTGTGGCCGCGCCCTCGTGAACCTCACCGATCTTGTGAGTCTTTCCCGTGTAGTAAAGAATACGCTCCGAGGTTGTGGTCTTCCCGGCATCGATGTGAGCCATGATACCGATGTTTCTGGTAAATTTAAGATCTCTTGCCATTTGTCAATGTCTCCTTGGGGATTAGAATCTGAAGTGAGCGAAAGCCTTGTTGGCCTCCGCCATTCTGTGCATATCTTCTTTTCTCTTGAATGCCGCACCCTCGCAGTTGTACGCCGCGATGATTTCGGCACAAAGTTTTTCGGCCATGGAGTGACCTGAACGCTTGCGGGCGAAGACTATCATATTCTTCATGGAAAGTGAAATCTTCCTTTCAGGACGCACCTCCATCGGCACCTGGAAGTTAGCTCCGCCGATACGGCGTGACTTGACCTCGACCTGAGGTGTCACGTTCTCGAGAGCTTTCCTCCAAATATCGAGAGGAGCCTTGTCAGAATCTTTCATCTTCTCGCCTACCATGTCAATGGCATCGTAAAAAATAGAATACGCGATACTCTTCTTCCCCTGCAACATAAGATTGTTCACGAAACGCGTAACCATCACGTCGTGAAACTTCGGATCTGGAAGTAGAATCCTCTTCTTAGGCTTCGATTTTCTCATTGTTTTGTTGGAAATTAAGGTAATGAATTAAAATTACTTCTTAGCGGGCTTCTTACCTGCCTTCGGCCTCTTGGCCCCGTAGAGAGAGCGGGACTGGGTCCTTCCCTCGACGCCGGCAGTATCCAAAGCGCCCCTAAGGATGTGGTAACGTACACCAGGAAGGTCCTTTACACGACCGCCGCGAACGAGCACGATTGAGTGCTCCTGCAGGTTGTGGCCTTC
>DJSA01000016.1:15331-16776 GCA_002438905.1 Bacteroidales bacterium UBA6346 | reverse complement strand
GGTGTGGTTGTGTACACACGCACGCATACGCCCCTTCTCTGAGGGCAAGCATCCAGCGCGCGAGATTTACTCTTCTCGACGATAACCTCGCGTCCTTTGCGAACTAACTGTTGAATTGTTGGCATAAATGATTATAAATCTTTTATTTATGTTTAACTCCCCAAAATTGGGGCTGCAAATATACGAATAATTTTTTGATTATCAACTATAAAAGAATACATTTGTGTAGCGGAAGATTCTTCGCTGTCCGACTTTGACGGGGCACGATGTGTGCGGGCATAAAAATATGCGCATATAATAAGGTATATGCGAATGTAAAATTCAAAAAATCTTTGATTATGAGAAGGAATATGATTTCGGCAGTCCTTGCTGCCGCCACGGTTCTCGGGGTCATAGGATGCTGCAGGACGAAGGAAGTCGAATACGAAAATGTGGAGATGAAGCGAGAATACGCCCTTGCCGAGGGAAGGAAGGACTCGCTCAGGCTCGATGTCAGCCTCCAGTTTCCGAAGGAAGGACTCGGGGAGGAAACTCGGAAAGCTGTGTGCGATGGCATCATCAGAGATGCTCTCGGCGAGAATTTCTGCGGGATGAATCCACAGGAGGCAGTGGAGGGGTATGCCAAGGAGGCCCTGAAGAATTACCGGGAGGATAACCTCGAATTTGTCGAGCAGGCAGATGACGATCCGGAAGACGGGAAGGAGGATGAATGGGATGTCTTCACGTGGGACTTTACGATTGAGGGCCGCGGAGAAGGCGAGTACAACGGAATCATTGCCTACACAATCACAAAATACAGCTACACAGGCGGGGCACACGGAGGGACGGAGTTGTTCGGACTGAACTTCGACAAGAAGACTGGTGCCCCAGTGACCGAGGACGACATCTTCGCGTTCGGCTATGAGGAAAGACTCAGCGCCGCTCTCCGCGCCCACCTCAGATCCTCGCTCGACAAAGACGACTACGGGATGCTCTTCACGACCGACATCACACCCAACGGCAACTTCATTCTCAGCAAGGCTGGCATCACCTACATCTACGGCCAGTACGAAATCGGCCCCTACGCCGTCGGAATAGTCAAGGTCACGGTTCCGTGGAACGAGATTCAGGACATCCTGAAGTAACCGGATTCTCACAGCAAGACGGCCATGTCGGCAGTTTTGCACGAAATCGCAAAACGTTTCATAGAAAATCACTCGCCCCTCCCTTTATTCGCCCCGACTCGTGTAGGCGACGATGGCGTTGCGGTAGGAGATGAGAGCGTCAACGCGGGCGGAGGCAGCGGTACGGCAGGCAGTTTCGGCCTGGAGGAGGTCCTGGAGAGGGATCAGGCCGGCGGAGAAGTTGGAGAGGGAGACTTCGTAGAGGCGGCGGGAGTTGGCATGGGATTCCTCGGCAAGTTGCCAGGAGTCGTAGGCGGAGGTGAGGTCGAGCCAGAGCTTGCC
>DJSA01000016.1:13499-15244 GCA_002438905.1 Bacteroidales bacterium UBA6346 | reverse complement strand
GCGCTGGGCGCGGCGGGCGGTCTTGCCCCAGTCGGAGAGAGGAATCTGGACGGATGCGAAGGCTATGGCGTTGTAGCGGCCTTTTTTGTAGAGGTTGGAGTAACCCGTGGATGCGCCGACCGCAACCTGCGGGAGGGCCTCCCCTATGGCGAGGCGCTGTTCCAATCGCTTGGCCTTGACCTGAAGGTCGAGCAGACGGGTTTCCTGCATGGATGCCACAATCTCGTCCTCATCGCGCCAGTAGGCGTCCGGAGCAGCCGGCAGTTCGGAGACGGTGTCAAGCGTGAGGGAGTCAACGAACGGGCGCTCGGGGGTGGAGTTGGAAGAATAGATGGTGTAGGGCTGACCTATGGCGTTGAACAGATTCATCTTGGAGAGGCGGATGCCGCTTGTGACCTTTCTGCGGGCAGCCTTAAGTTCGGTGCGCTTCAGTTTGAGCTGGAGGATGTCGGTCTCGGCGGCGAGGCCTGAGCCGATTGCCGCCGAGAGGCTGGAGCAGAGCGTGTCAAGGGTGCCGTCGAGATAGTCGATGGTTTCGAGTTTGCCGGAGAGCGAGACGACCTGCCACCAGAGGCTGTCAACGGTTTCAAGGGTCTCGCGGTGGCGAATGCCTTTCTGGAGTTGTGCAGCTTCGATGCCAAGGGCGGCGAGACGGTTGCCGGTGACTATGCGGCCTCCGGCATAGAGCGGCTGAATGGCCATGACGGATGCGGAGTAGCCGCGCTTAAAGGCTGTGTATTTTGTGTTTATGCCGTAGAGAGAGCCGAAGGATTCGAGTTCGTTCTGAATGTTCCATGCAAAGTCGTTGTTGCCGAGAATATCGGTGACTCCTATTTCGAGGAGCGGGTTCATCGCCCAGTAGCCGAATGCCGTGGCGGAGACGCGCGGGAAGTATTCGGAGAGGGCTTCCTGCTTGCGGAGCCATGCGGCGCGGATGTCGAGTTCAGCATTGTTAAGGGCGGCGTTGTTCCGCATGGCCATCTCTCGACATTCCGCGAGCGTCAGCGAGAGGGATGGCAACTCATTGCCACCCTCCGGGCATTCTAACCCCCGCAGGCTATTGCCTGCGACCCCTATTAGGGGTGTCTCGCACCTAGGGTGCGACCCTTGAAGGGCCTTGTCGGCTTTGCCTGAAATGTCGGAGGCGACGGATTCTTCCTTTTCAGAGGCGACGGATTCTCGGTTTCCGGGGGCCACGGACTGCGCTGCGACAACGGGAGAAAGCTGAGTCGCGAAGAGGGCGACAGCCGCTGCGAGGTGCACGAGTCTTCGTATGCCCGGGATATATTTACCTATATTATATATGGTCATAATCAAATTATTTATTCTATGAGTACAGTTTCGCCTGACATCGGATTTTCGGGAGACGGGGTCGGATGGGTTTTGTCGGTGCGGCGGAAAATCTGCCAGTAGGAGACGGGCATTATCAGGGTGATGAGCACGACGGAAAGCATTGTGCCGAAGCATATTACGACTCCCATCGGCATCCAGAGAAGGTCACCGCTGATTATCATTGGGAGCACTCCGAGGGCGGTGGTGCAGGAGGTGAGGAAAATCGGGCGCATACGGCGTTTTCCAGCGAGGGAGGCGGCTTCCTTGAGAGGGATGCCGTGCTCGAAGCGGAGTTCCTCGGCGTACTCGAACATAAGGATTCCGTTGCGGACTATGATGCCAACGAGGGAGATGAGTCCAAGGACGGCGGTCATGGAGAAGTCGAGACCGAAAATCCAGAGGCCGAAGAAAGC
>DJSA01000016.1:4495-13406 GCA_002438905.1 Bacteroidales bacterium UBA6346 | reverse complement strand
GCGATGAACGAGAGGGCTATCTCAGGACCCACCTGATTGTTCACGCCGTTGAGTCCGCCGAATTTCACTGTGACTCCCTCTGGGATGTCCGCCGTCTTGAGGTAGCGTTTTATGGCTTTGACCGCCATCGGCTGGCTCTTTCCGAACTTCATGTCGGCGCCGACCACTATTGCCTGCTTGCCGTCAATGCGGGTGAGCGAGGCCGGTTCCCATTCGGGTGTGAGCGAGGCAACCTGGCGGACCGGAACCATAACGCCTGGAAGCGCAGTAGGAACGAGGGCGTTGGAGATGTCATCGTAGGCGGAGTGCGAGTTGAGGTTGTCGGAATAGAGATTCACCGGAATCACGTTGCCGCCCTCACGGAGCGAGGTGAGCTGCAGGCCGTTCATCTCCCCGGCGAGCGAGAGGTTCAGCAGGGTGCGGTTCACTCCAAGGCGCAAGGCCTCGTCACGGTCGAGTTTGAGGGAAACGGCCGGAATGAACCAGTCGGCATCCGAATGAACCCACTTGAGCATGTCGAGACCGGCCATGTAGGCCTTCACGGAGTCCGCAACCGCCTGAATCTGCCCGTAATCATCACCGAAGACCTTAACCTCGACAGGGGATGCCACACCTTGGTAGTCCATCTGCTTGACATGGATGACGGCTTCGGGGAAGATGCGCTCGTAGTAATCCTCGTATTCCTTGAGGAACTCCTCAGTGTCGCGGTTGGACTTGGTGTTCACGATGAGCTGCGCGACGTTCTTGCCGGGGAGAATTGGGGAATAGGTGCAGTGGAAGCGCGGGGTGCCCGTGCCGATGAATTCGGTGACGGAAGTGATGCGGCTGTCACGCCTCAGCATCGAAGCGAGAGAGTCAGCCACAGTTGCGGTTCTATCGAGTCCCGACGTAGGGTCGAGATAGACCTCCATGGCAAAGACCGGACGGGCGGCCATAGGCATGAGCTGGATGTTCATCCGCGAGAACATCAGCAGTCCGAGGGCGATGGCTGCGACTCCGGAGAAAATCGTGAGCGCCGGGTGTCTGAAGCACTTATCCTGCATGAAGTCGTAGCCTTTCTGGAGGCTGTTAAAGAGGACATTCTGGAACTTGGTGATGATGTTGCCCGAACCTCCCTTCTGTACGGACTTTATGAACCTGACTTCCAGCGAAGGGACAACGAGTACGGCGTATGCGAGCGAAGTCATCAGCGAAAAGGCTATCACCCAAGGGAATGTGGCCACGAAGTCTCCGAGGTAGCCGGAGATGATGCCGGTCATCGGGAAGAACATCGCGCTGATGGCGAAAGTTGCCATGAACATCGGCGAGAAGAGTTCCTGGGCGCTGGCGGTTGCCGCATCGATGGGAGACATTCCGCGCCCGAGCTTGTCCATGTAGCCGTCCATCGTGATGATGGAGTCATCCACAATCATTCCGAGTACGACTATGAGCGCGGCGAGCGAGACGGTATTCAGGCAGATGCCGAAGAAGTACATAAGGGCTATGGCGATGGCGGTGCAGACCGGCACTCCGGAGGAGGCAATCAACGCCGAGCGCATCGGGAAGAGCATGAGCATCACGAAGATGACCACAAGCATCGAAATCACGAGGTCGCGCAGGAAAGACCACACGGAATCGCCCACGACCTTTGGCTGGTCGGTTATGCGCGATACCTTCAGGCTGTCGGGTGCGTCCTCCATGAAGTCGGAGAGGACACGGTCAACCTCCTTTCCGAACGCCACGATGTTGTTGTCCGGACGCATCTCGATGGAGATGACGATGGCTGTGTGACCATTGTAGGTGACGAGCGAAGTCGGATCCTTGATGCGGCGCTCGATGGTGGCGACGTCACGAAGGCGCAGTGACTGTCCGTCGGTGGACGACCAGATTATCTTGTCGGCGAGTTCCTGCTCGTCGGTGATGGTCTTCTGGATGTGCACGGGCGACGATGTGTAGTCCGTCTTGAACGTGCCTCCGAGAGCCTGGACGCCGGCCGTCTGATACTCAAGCATCAGGGATGTCGGGGATATGCCGTAGGCGGCGAGCCTGTCCATGTCGACGTTCACCGCAATCTCTTCGCTCTGCGTTCCGATTATCTTCGCGTTCGCGAGTTCGGGAATGGTGCGCAGACGGTCGGAGAGGTCATCGGCATATTCCTTCATCTCCATATACCCTTTGTCCGAAGATTCAAGGGCTATGAGGACGGATGTGAGGTCGCTGAAGTCGTCGAGTACGACAATCGCGAGAACTCCGGGAGGCAGCGTCTGCTTGAAGGTGCCGAGCTGGAGACGAATCTTAGACCAGACTTCGTTCTTCTTGTCGGCGGGAGTCGTCAGGTCCGTATAGACATAGCAGATGCCGTCCTTGCTGACGACCTTTGTGTTCTTCCTGTTGATTTCCTTCATCGAGAAGAGGAGCTTTTCGATAGGCTTGCCCACCTCTTCCTCGACCTGATGCACGTCCGCGCCAGGATAGACTGCGGCGATGAGTCCCTGCTTTATCTCGAAGGTGGGGAACTCGTCCTTGTTCATGTTCACTAGGCCGAGAATTCCGCCTCCGATGAGCAGGACAAGAAACAGTTTGACTATATTATTGTGTTCAATCGCCCCTCGGACGACCTTTGACACAAATCCCTTCTTCTGTTCCATGCCCCTCTACTCAGTGATGGTTTCCACCTTCATTCCGGTGCTGACCTTTGCGGCGCCCTCGACAATGAGAAGGTCGCCGGTCTCAAGACCGGAAAGAATCTTCACGCCCTTGCCGGCGAAGTCCCCCGTGGTGACATATTTCTTCTCGACGATGCCGCTGCGGCTCACAGTCCAGACATACCGTCCCGTCCTATCTGTTCGGATGACCGAGGCCGGGATGACGGGAATTTCGCTTGTCTTCCCGTCAGCCGAGCGAAATACTACCTTGCATATCATCCCCGGCATGAGTCCCTTGACGGGTGTCTCAAGCGACAGACGACAGTCATAGCTGTGAGCCACTAGTGAAGCATCCACGCCCTTGCGGACCACGCGGGCACGGACAGGGGTGTCGGAAAGTGCCGCCACCGTGACATCGGCAGAAGAGCCAACGTCATAAGAGGAAATTTCGGTTTCCGGAACGGATATGCTGATTTCGAGGGTGTTCAGGTCAACAATCTTTACTATCGGCTGAGCTATGGCGACATCCTCGCCCTCCTCGCAATAGACCTCGCTGACGGTTCCGGCAAACGGAGCCTTCACGGAACAGTCGTATGCGGCCTTCTGTGCGGAACTGAGCGCAGCCTTGGCGCGGGCGAGGGCGGTCTCCACCTCAACAATCTTCACAGGAGGCACGCTGCCGTTATCCTTAACTGCCTGAAGGCGGTCGTAGGCATCCTGTGCCTGGCGCATCGTGGCGCGGGCGGAACTGAGGGTGCTGGCAACGGCGGTTGAATAGACCTTCGCGACCTGCTGGTTCGCACGTACGGTCTGTCCCTGCTCCACATTTATCTTCTCAAGGTTTGCCGGAAACGGGGAGAGCAGGGTCACACTTTTCGACGCCTCGACACGTCCCACGTAAGTCTTTGTCGTCTCGGACGATGCGGAGCCCACCTCCGCAACCTTAACCTTGACCGGCTGCTTTTCGGGAACCGGTTTCCTGAAATTCACGCTTATCTTCACATTGTCGCATCCGAACAGCAGCGCGGCACCGAGCAGCACCACCGCAGCAACGGATATTCTTCTGGCAGCATCCATGTTTTCTGACAGTATTTTACATTTTATTACATATCCATCATTCTGACAGATCCTTCAACTCCTGAAAGCGTCAGTCTTCGTTGACCTTCGCGACGCATTTGACATCGGACTCCTTTATCTCGTAGTCATAGAACGTCGTCTCGCCCTTGCCCGCATATTCGAGCGTAAAAATCGCCACATCATCGTGCCTCTCGGCAATTCCGGAGACAGTGACCTCAAGACTCACCGTGCTCGCTCCGTCCCGGAAATGTACAAAGCGCACGGCAGGATCGAGCGTTAAAGTCTTGTCTTCCGCCTTTCCGCTGAAGACGAGGGCATCGCCCCCGACAATGTTCATCGTGACAATCACTGAGTTGTCACCGGTCTTTATGATGTTCATCTGTCCGGACTCAGAGGTAAGCGGCAGTCTGAACGTCCGGTCCCCGTCGGGAAGATTCACGCTCGGGAGGTCCGGAAGATCAATATCTGGGAGATTTATGCCCGGCCATTCCGAATTCCCGTTGTCCGAGGCCTGCCCTGAAGCCGTCTCAGCGCCGCTCGTTTCCGAAATTTTAGCTATTCTCTCGACCGTCAGGATTCCGCTGGTCTTGAAAGAATAATTCCCGTCAAAAAGCTTGACCCCCTCCTTTTCACATGAAGTGAGGGACATGAGCGACATGGCCACAGCAAGCGCCGCAACAAATGGTTTCATATTCATATAGTTTTCAATATTTTCAAAGCCGGGCGAAAACGCACAAAGCAAATGCCACAAAAAAGGGATGACCAATCGCATGATCATCCCTCCATATTATTATGCAAGTCTGTTTTAGAACTTGTACCTTACGCCGAGGCTGATTGCGCCGGCCCAAAGACCATCTGAATAAAAGCCTGCCGAATGAGAGCGTTCATTGACATCGACTCCGCCGCCTGAAGCTGTAGTCCTCGCCCAAGAGAAGCTTGGTCCAATGGTTGGACGCCAGTCAAAGGAGAGCTGAAGCGGGAACCAGAAATTATACTCGATGCCGACACGGCCTGCGACACCTACGCTGAACCAATTGGCACTTGTCTTATAAGTGATATCCCCTACTGTGGATTTGTCCACATCCGGCCATCCGAATCCAAGTCCGGCACCGACACCCATGTACCAATTCCATTCGCCCTTGTGATTCCAAGGAATGGCAGTGTTGAACGGATTGAGCCAGTCGTAAGTGGCGGCAGCACCGACACCCCCGACAAACCCCGGAAATGAAAGTTCAGCAGAGAGCATATTGTCGGCACCGAGTGAGTGCTGGTAAGAGACCTCGACACCATAACCGAAACGCGCACCGATTGCACGTGGCTGTGCGCTGACTGCAACGGCAGCAAGAACTGTGGCTGCAAGAACAAGAATAAACTTTTTCATTGTACTATTTGTTAATAATGGTTTGACATTCACAGTCTGTCGGACAAAGAGCACGGCCAATCCAAAGGCGACCGCGCACTAATGACCCGAAACGGATGCAAAGGTATGCAAATATTCGCACTATTTCGCTACAAAAACGGGAATAACGATGTTTCAAAATCGGAAAACGGGCATTTTTCGTTGCCTATCGGTTCACGCCTCCCTATGAGGACACACCCGTCCCGGAGGTTTTACCTTCGGACACCCACTCGATGGGAGAGGCTCCGGTTATCGCGGTGAAATTCCTCCACGCGGTGACACGAGAACGATAGCCGGCGCGGTAGAATATGTCCTGAACATTATCCGCCCCGCCCGCAGCCAGTTCGCGACAGACATACTCAATCCGCTTCCTATTAATCATGTCGGAATAGGACTGCCACCCCATCTCCTTTATTGCCCTCTGGAGGTAGTTCGAGTTCGTCCCGACCATATTGCGGAGTTCTCCGGCGGTAAGGTCAGGATTCTGCCACACATCCGGGTTGTCCATAAGCGACCGCAGCCTTTCCTTAATCAGTCCCATAGCATCTGCTCTTAAACTGCTGCCGGAAACGTTTGCGCCGTCGAATGTCGGAGCTTCATCCGGAGCCGCTTCAGAACCCGTGACAGCACCATCGGCATCACTTCCGCAAGACGCTCCAGCCTCATTTTCACGGGGCAACGCGGCATTTTGCGGATGCTCCGGCATGTATTCCTCGAAAAGCGGCGGCTCTTCGGCAGTTCGTTCCTCATCAACGTCGCTGGGCACACGGAAACGGATGACGAGCTCCACGCGCAGTATTATGTATGTCAGAAGGAAATAGAGAAATAGGTGGGCATACGTTGCCCATCTGAGGTTGAAAATTCGGGTGCAGGAGAACGTGAGTGTCATCAGCATCGCGATGGCGACTATCAGCCGCAGCCAATCCCTCGGGGCACTGCTCTTGCGCCAGTTGTAGTCCATAAGGCAGAGCCACAGGCCATAGGGGATGAATATAAGCGACAGAACCACCTGAAGAAACACATTCGTCTCCCCTATATGCAGCAGAATATCCTTGACGGAAGACATCGTGTGCAGTCCGAGCGGAGCCACAGCCAAAAGGCAAAGGACAAAGAAAAGCCACGGACTCAGTATTTTCAGTGTCCGAGGCCAAGTCATCCAACGCGGACGCAGCACCTCTATCGGATAGAGCAGGAGCATGAAGAACACGACAAACCCGAGAAGTATATAGTGAGGGCTATTCCTTTGGCCGAGAGTCTCGGGAAAGAAAGTTCGCGAGACAACAACGAAGACAGCGCTGAGGGCTGACAGCAGGAAAAACACAGCGATGAACACCCGTGAACGGTCGGGCTGCCGCCGATGTTTTGCGAACATGAATCCCGCCGCCGCGAATTCGACGAGTGCGAACAATATATACAGGAGTCGTGGAATCATTCCAAATCATTTTACAGACAAATTTATGAAAATTCCGGAACATTCAAGTCACTGACGAAGCCACTCCGCGCCGAGGCTCGGCATTTTGTTGGATATACTCAACAAAATTCAAAATTTTTGGTTTTTGTTGAGTATACTAAACAAAAAAATAAGCTATCTTTGTCACAGTTCAAATCATCATTGACATGAAACTTATATCCAGACCAAATTATTACCAAAAGCTCGAATCAGTCCTTGGCAAAGGCGTGCTGGTTGTTCTCACCGGGCAGCGACGGGTAGGGAAAAGCTGCGTGATGAAGGAACTGATGAAAAAAAAGAGTGACAGCCCCGAAAACAATGTCATATATATAGACAAGGAAAAGACCGCCTTTGATTTCATCGTAACGTACAAGGAACTGGTTCAATATATTGACGAACATATCGACAGCAGCCGGCACAACTACATTCTGATTGATGAAGTTCAGGAAATCGAGGACTTTGAACGTGGGCTACGCAACTATTATAATGAAGACTGCGTTGACATCATCGTGACCGGAAGCAACTCAGACATACTCTCCGGGGAACTTGCGACACTTCTTTCGGGAAGGTATATAGAGATTCTCGTTCAGGGACTCAGTTATTCCGAATTTCTCGAATTTCACAATCTTCCGGACAACGAGCAGTCGCTGGGTAAATACATGAACTACGGAGGTCTTCCGGGTCTCAGAGCCTTCGGTCTTGATAATCCCGAAACAATAAACGACTATCTGCAAGGAATTTACAACACAATTCTCATCAAAGACATAGTCAACAGAAAAAACATCCGGAATATGCCTTTTCTCGAAAATCTCGTAAAATATACGGGGGACAATATCGGGAAGCCGATTTCAGCGACAAACATCCACAACTATATGGAATCGAGGAAAGAGGATATATCAAAGAACATTGTGCTCAGCTACCTTAAGGCGACGTCCGCAGCGTACCTCATAAACGAAGTCGAAAGATACAACATACCCGGGAAACGGCTGCTGGAGACAAACTCAAAGTATTATTTCGGAGATGTCGGCATACGAAACTTCGTCGTAGGGGGAAGACGGGTCAATGACATTGAGAAGATTCTCGAAAATCTTGTATATCAACATCTTGTAAGATTGGGATATAAAGTAAACGTCGGTGTTCTATACAATGCTGAAATAGATTTCGTATGTTCAAGAGGAGATGATGTCCGTTACGTACAGGTCGCATATCTCATCCACGACGATGACACCTTGCGGAGAGAGTTCGGCAATCTGCTGCAAATCAAGGACAACAATCAGAAATATGTAATATCAATGACGCCGTATATGGAGGCCGGGAAATATGAGGGCATCCGCCATATTGACGCAAGGGCCTTTTTCAGAGACGGGTTGATTTGAGTTGATATTCGGACGGGGTGAGACCATAGCGGGCCTTGAAGCACTTGGAGAAATAGGACGGGGTGGTGAAGCCCACCTTGTACATGATTTCGGTGACGCTGAACCGGCCCTGTTCGAGGAGCGAGGCCGCCTGCGAGAGGCGGATGTCGCGGATGAACTCGACCGTGCCGAGCCCGGTGAGCTGCTTTATCTTGCGATAGACCTGCTTGGCCGGCCAGCGTGATTCCTCGCAGAGAACCGCCGCGGAAAAATCCGGGTCTCCGATATGGCGGTTCACGATGTCGGAAATCTCCTTCATGAACTTCGCGTCAGGAGAGGACAGGGCGGAAGCCGGAGCAGGAGAAGAGCCGGAGGCAACCCCAGAAGATTGCTCGGCGGAGCCCCGTGAGCCGAAGATTGCGCTCAGAGTCTCGCGGAACTCCTGTGTGCGGCTGATGGTGGAGTTTGCCATGGACTGGGCTTTCTCCCTTTCCGTGCGCTCGGTCTGGAGCTGTCGGCGGACTTTCAGGAAATAGGCGACGAACATGGCCAGGCCGGCAAGCAGTACAACGTAGACAAGCCAAGCCCAACCGGTCGCATACCACGCATGCAACACACGGATTCTCAACACCTTGGTCTCAGAGTCCGGTGTCCCGTCAGGATTCAGGTGACAGACTTCGAAGGAGTAGTTGCCCGGAGGAACATTGAGAAACACGGCCCGAGTGTCGGCAGAACCAGTCTGCCAATCGTCATGGAAACCCGTGAGACGCCATGCAAAACGTCCTGCCGGTGCAGGGTATTTCATAGAAGAAAAACTCAGGGCAAATGAACCCTGGTCGCGCCCGAGAGTAATGGAGTCCACAAGGGCGATGTCGGAATTCAATATGCGGCGACCGGAGTATTCCGTTCCGGGAGACACAAGGACATTGTCTATATAGAGAGCCGTGACGGTGATGCGGTCGGGGTGCGCCGCGACAGGCTCAGCAGACTTTGACACAGAATAGAA
>DJSA01000016.1:0-4433 GCA_002438905.1 Bacteroidales bacterium UBA6346 | reverse complement strand
TTCTCGAACTTGCGGAGCAGCTGCCATTGACGGGATGAGGGGATGCACCGCCAGATTTCATCATCGTCGCAGAGCCACAGAATCCCGTCGGAGAAGAGAAGCGACTGCGCCGACACCGAACTGCCGCTGATGGGACAAAGTTCCGAACCATCAAGGACATAGACCCCGGCCTCTGTCCCCACCCAAAGCCTTTCGCCGTCGGACGCGAGCGAAAGGGTTCGGCGAGAATCGGGCACAGACAGATGCCTTACTGTAAATGTCTCCGTGTCAATGATATCCAAGCCCTTGTCCGTCACCGCCGCGACCGAGCCTCCAAAAGCCTTAAGGCGAGACACTATGTTTCCGGAAAGTCCGTCTTTTGTAGAAATGTGCCTGTCAGATGAAATTTCACCTCCGGCATGCGGCAGACGTGCCTTTGACACGATGAAAATTCCTCCGTCGTATGTCGCCGTCCAAAGCCTCCCGCAGTTGTCCTCGTCAATGTCATACATCCAGTCAGAAAGATATTTTCCGGAGGATTCCGTTATATGCCAATGGGTTACTTTGTCTCCAACTATACTGTCCAACCCTCCGTCGGATGCCACGAACACGGCATCTCCGTCACTGTAGAGCGCCCGGACCTTATTGTGGGACAACCTGATGCCGGAAGGACCGCGATCCGACTTGAACAGCGTGCTGCTGCCCGACAAGCCGCATTTGAGGACGCCGTTCATTCCTGCGGCCCAGATGTTTCCGCCGGATGATATAAGCGACGAGACGTCAAGTCCTTCCGTCATCCCATAACGTTCGATGCCCGTAAAATCATATTCGTCGTTCAGATGGGTCAGCGCCGCGCCGTGATCTGTTCCAACCCACAGATTTCCGTCACTGTCAATCATTGTCGCCCAAATGACATTGTCCGGAATGGAGCGGGAATTGCCAAGTTCGTGACGATATATGTCAATTTGCCCTGAAGGCGAAAGCAACAGTAGCCCGTTGTCCGTACCCGCCGCAAGACTGCCGTCCGGAAGATACAGGAAGTTCTTCACGGGTCCTCCGTCCCAAAGGCAGTCCAGGGCACCGCTGCCGGCATCAAAGCAGTAAAGACCTCGCTCGGTACCGACAAAAAGACTGTTCCGATGGAGCCTTACCTTCCCGGCACGGAAGGCTTCCGAAGAGAGAAGCCCCTCAGACACCTCAGAGAGGGCAAGCACGAGATTGCCCGGCAAGCCGCTCCCGACATCTATGCGACAGCCTTCCCGAACGCCGTCAACGCCGAACTTCCACACACAGCCATAGCTTCCGAAGAAAAGTCCATCACCGGCGGCGCATGAACTTGCGATGTGCGTTCCCGGCAAGACAGACGACGTGATGCCAGTCCCGGCGTCGCGGAAGAAAAGCCCGTCCGTCGTGCCAATCCATAGATCCCCGTCATTGCGGAGGACGGCCTTGACATGACGCGGGCCGACAATCGTGTCCTGAATGAAGCCGCCGGCATTGTCGTAAGTGCAGAATCCGCGATCCGTCCCAATTTGAAGAAAGCCGGAAGTCCTGTCATAGTCAAGGACATTCACATGCTCGTTGCAGATGCAGTCAGGCCTGTCCGCAGACCATCCGAAGCGACAGGAGTGAATCCCGTCGTGGCGGTAGAGCCCGGCATCGGTTCCAATCCAAACAAAGCCGAGCGAGTCCTGCGCGACGGAATAGACCGGAACGATGGAACGCTCCCCGACGGGAATGCCGACAAAACGACCGGTCAAGGTCCCGCCGGGCACGGATGAAGCATGCAGCGGATGCACGGGAGCCGCGGCGAACAGGGCAAAAAGGAGAGCCTTCTGTATGAGTGTCTTGCGCTTCATTTCCGACGAAACTTTTGCCGGAAACGGTGTCCGGGGACTTCAAAGATAGGCATTTTGTCCGAATTGTTGCACAACTTGTCCGTTTTGAGGTAACAGGCTTGCGGGGGATTGCATAATTTTGCAGGTGTGAAATCGCATAATGATTCATAGAATCGGCAGAATATATAACACTAAACACAGAAAATATGAAAAAAGTCTTATGCAGAGCCGCCATATTTCTTGCGGCGGCAGCAGGATTGCTTCTCTCCGGCCCTGTTTCGCAGGCCCAGAAGAATCAGGGAACGACAGGCAAGGCCGTCACGGTGACGGGAACGGTACTAGATGACTCGGGTTCTCCGTCAATAGGAGTTACCGTACTAATCAAGGGAACGTCAACGGGGACATCGACCGACATCGACGGACACTATCAGATTGTTGCCCCCCCCAACGCGGTTCTCGTGTACTCATGCATGGGATTCACCGACGAGGAAATACCTGTCGGCGGGCGCAGCGTCATTGACGTTCAGCTGAAGGCCGACACCGAGGTGCTCGCGGACGCTGTGGTAATCGGTTACGGAACAACATCGAAGAAGGACCTCACCGGGTCGGTGGCAACAATGAAGGCCGAGGACTTCAACGCCGGCCTCATCTCGACCCCGGAACAGCTGATTAACGGCAAGGTCTCAGGAGTGCAGATTATGTCGTCGTCAGGCTCGCCTACAGCCGGAAGCACAATCCGAATCCGTGGCGGCGCATCCCTCAACGCCTCCAACGACCCGCTCATAGTCCTCGACGGAGTTCCGCTTGAAATAGGCGGCATTGCCGGAAACGACGGCAACTTCATGTCGCTCATCAACCCGTCCGACATTGAGTCCATGACGGTGCTCAAGGATGCGTCCTCCACGGCGATTTACGGTTCGAGGGCATCCAACGGAGTCATAATCATAACCACGAAAAAGGGAGCGAGCGAGAAGATTCGCGTGAACCTCACCTCCACCCAGTCGGTGCAGTGGAAGAGCAAACTCGCCGATATGCTTTCCTACGACGAGTTCGTGAATGTGGCGCAGAGCCTCGGCCCGGACTACAGCCAGTATCTCGGAACCGAGCACACGGACTGGAACGCGCAGGTCTTCCAGCCGGCGTTCGGAACCGACAACAACCTGAGCGTCAGCGGACAGGCGGCCAAGTGGCTCCCTTTCAGGGCATCGGTGGGCTACTACTATCAGGACGGAATCCTCAAGACCGACAATGCCCAGAGGGTTTCAGGCAACATAAGCCTCACGCCTTCATTCTTCCACGACTACCTCAAGTTCAACGTCAGCGTCAAGGGAGCGTACAACCGCAACCGCTTCGCGAATGGAAGCGCCATCTGGAATGCGGCCACCTTCAACCCGACAGTTCCCGTCTATTCGGGCAACGACACGCTCGGAGGCTACTATGAAATAATCGGCAGCGAGGGCAAGCCGGACAATGTGGCGGTGAAGAACCCGCTCGGGCTACTGATGCAGACCGAATCGACCAGCGGCGTGTATAGAATCGTCGGAAACATCGACGCCGACTACAAGATGCACTTCCTCCCCGAGCTCAAGCTCCACCTCACGGGAGGCTATGACTACGCTTCCGGCAAGGGACGCTCGTTCACCCCGGAGACTGCGGCATCGTCATACGACACGAAGGGTTATCTCAACGAATACGGCCCGGCAATCAAGCATAACCGCCTCTTCACGGCATACCTCAACTACAACAAGGAAATCGAGGCGATAAAGTCGCACGTCGATGCTACTGTCGGATATGACTACCAGTACTGGAAGGCAACCTACCCCGCAGGCGACAACTACAACGCCGCCGGAGAGAGCCTGAACCAGAAATGGAACGCCACGGACAACCGCCATGTGCTGCTGTCGTACTACGCCCGTCTGAACTGGTCGTTCGACTCCCGCTACATTCTCACCGCCACCGTCCGCCGCGACGGCACCTCGCGCTTCTCCAAGGACACACGCTGGGGAACGTTCCCTTCAGTCGCGCTCGCATGGAGAATCTCCGAAGAGCCGTTCCTCAGGAATGTGGAAGCCGTCAATGACCTCAAGCTGAGGGCAAGCTACGGCGTGACCGGCCAGCAGGACGGCATCGGCAACTACAACTACCTCCCGACCTACTGGGCAGGCACCGACAACAGCCAGTACATCGGCTCTGACGGCAAGTATGTCAACACCTTCCTCCCGTCCGCATACGTCTCCGACCTCAAGTGGGAGACAACCAAGTCCTTCAACGTCGGCCTCGACTGGGCGTTCCTCGACAACCGCATTCAGGGAAGCGTCGACTGGTACTCCCGCAGGACAGAGGATCTCATCGCCACCGTGCCGGCTCCTGCCGGAACCAACTTCAGCAAGATGATAACGACGAACGTCGGCAATGTGGCAAGCTCCGGAGTGGAGACATCCTTTAACTTCATTCCGGTAAAGACCCGGGACTGGACATGGAACATCGGGTTTAACGCGACATGGCAGAAAGTTAAGGTCACCAACCTCACGCTCGTCGATAACGGAGAGGTCACCAAGACCCTCACCGGCCCGATGGTCGACAACAAGTATGTCCAGGTGATGACGGAAGGACAGG
>DJSA01000082.1 GCA_002438905.1 Bacteroidales bacterium UBA6346 | reverse complement strand
TGTCATGATTCCGCTTTTCAGCGAGAAGGACTTCATAGAACAGGCTGAGCGCTCGGTGGAAGCCTATGAGGAATATGCCAAGGGTGAGCAGGGCGATCATTTCAAAATGTACGCGCCCTATCTCGTGTCTGACAAGACAGACACCTATAATGACTACAATCTCGTGTACGGCAAGTATCTCGACAAGCCGGAGGCCGAGTGCCAGGGACTTCCGCTTGAGGCCGGGCAGGAATATGTCATCGCCGTATATGCTTATGACCAGCAGGGCGTGCCTACCCTGATAACCGAGGAAGTCACTGTGGAACAGGAGACCGCAGTGACCGGAAACATAGACGTCAACATCGAGTTCCTTAATGTAGAGACATCCTACACTTCGGTTACTGCCAAATTCACTGCCGGAGAGGGCTGCGCCCGTCTCTTCTACGGGATTTCCGTTCCTGACGAGTATGCAGGCGAGGGCAGCAAGGATATGGACGAGATGACGGACAAGGAGTTCGAAGAGTGCCTGCTCACACTTTCCCTCGGTCAGTCGCACATCTACAATGGTCCGGCAACGGCCGTTCTTAAGGACAACATTGAGCCGGGCAGCAGGCGTGTCGTGTGGGCGATTGCCGTTGACAGCGAAGGGAAAATCGGCAAGATTGCGAGAAAGACCTTCACCGCGCCGGCATATAAGCCTTCAGGCACGGGGAAAATCACCGGGGCGGAACTTGTAAACGCTGCTGACGGAAAGTCTGTGGACATCACAATAAGGACGGATGCCAATGCCAAGACTGTCCGGCTTCTTCCTGTCAGCACAAAAGATTGGCAGGAGCAGTTTCAGACTTTCAGTGAGGAAAGGCTTGACTATCTTCTTTACCTCACTAAGGAAGACGGGGGCGGTGCCTATAAGGAAATTGAGGTCAAGGACGGCAAGGCCGTAATAAATTTCAAATTCATTGAGGATAGGGTTGGTTTCTACTTCTTCGCCGCGACTGTCGATGCCGATGGTCTGATAAGCCCTTACACTGATCTCGTGAAGACATACGCTAAGATTGATACCGGAATCTGGGCCGTACCTCAGGAGGGCGGCACCGGTGACGATGCGCTCACATTCAACGGCAACGGCAGTATAATGGTTGAGTTTGACGAGAAGATAACTTCAGGCTTTGATGGCACTGTCGCATCATACACGTTTACTGTGACAAAGGGTGAAAATGCCAAGGCCGTGTATTATTTCAAGCTTCCGAATCTCTCAAGCTTTGACATTGCGGCACTTCTTATTGAAAGATGCAATGGGACAAAGGCCGGCGTCAAGGAGGAGGCTGACTTTACCCCTACCTTTGAAGGAGATGCGAAGACGACGTCATTCAGCAACAATTTCACAAAATTCTATACTCCGTTTGTTGAGGATGTCGGCGGTGACGCTGCCGTTTTCATCGTGGAGGATAATGACGGGAACTTCAGCATCGGAGCACAGTTCCTTGCCGGAGGCATGGTTGACGGGAAGGAGCAGACGGGTCTGATTTCCAACTTTTAGGACAAAGGCCGAATTTTGATAAGAGACCTTATCCCGAAACCGAACATAGATGATTCGGACGGGGTAAGGCCTTTTTAGTTATTTTCACATTTCTTGCTATCTTTGCACGGCTTTCGGCGAAAAAAAGCTTCCGGAAGTGAAAATGGGAATGGACGGAACAGCGACGGTCGTCAAACATACGGGCAGCCACTATCTTCTGGCTCAGCTTCCCTCGTGGAGGCTGTTCCCTGCGGTGCTGCGCGGAAAGGTGCGGCTAAAGGGCAGTTCCGCCACCAATCCCGTGGCTGTAGGCGACAGAGTGGAGTTTTATGCGGGCGGTGAGTTGCTGCCCGACGGAAGCGTTCCGGCCACCGAAGCCGCTCCTGCCGTAATCACGACCATACTTCCGCGCCGTAACTACATAATCCGCAAGTCAGTGAACCTCAGCCGTCAGGCGCACATTATCGCTGCGAATGTCGACAGGGCGTTCATCATCGTGACGCTTGCGTTCCCGGAGGTCAAGCTTCCGTTCATCGACCGGCTGCTTGTCACCTGTGAGGTCTATGGGGTGAAACCGATCTTAGTTCTGAACAAAATCGACATCGTCGATGAGTTCCGCGACGACTTCGCTCCAGCGCTCGAAAACTTCCACAGAATATATGAAAGTGCAGGCTACAGCATTCTTGAAGTCTCCGCGAAGACGGGCAGGGGAGTAGAAGAACTCCGAAGTCTTTGTCTCGAAAAATCGGAGGACGGCGCACCTGGCATATCCCTTTTTTCCGGAGTGTCCGGCGTGGGCAAGTCTTCGCTCATCAAGGCGATGGACCCATCACTCAATCCCAAGACAGGCCTCATTTCCGAAGCGCATCTTCAGGGGCGGCACACCACGACATTCTATGAGATGTACCCTCTCTGCGGGGGCGAGGGCGGGATAATCGACACGCCGGGCATCCGGGGTTTCGGACTCGTCGACCTCGAACCTGAGGAAATATCCCTTTATTTCCCAGAAATGCTTAAGGCTTCTGAGAACTGTCGCTTCACACCATGCACCCACACTCATGAACCGGGATGCGCGGTGAAGTCCGCCGTCGGGGAGGGGACGATAAGCTCAGAGCGATATGCCTCCTACCTCGGGATGTTGGAGGAGTATACGAAATACCGGAAATGAATTATAAGTATATCTTTAAATGCCTGAGAGACAACTGGTTCAGAAACGCGAAGGCAGATCGTTTTTTTGAGAGTTTCTCAAAATGTGAAATGGAAATATGAACAGAACATCTGCAAAGGGCATAAACAAGGAAATTTTTTCGCTCGCCTTGCCGAGCATACTGGCGAACATAACCATACCGATTGTCGGCATGGTCGACATCGCCGTGGCCGGGCACCAGCCTGCGGGAGGACTTTCAGCCGCGACATTCATAGGCGGTGCCTCAATTGGCTCCATGCTCTTCGACCTGCTCTACTGGAACTTTTCGTTCTTAAGGGTTGGCACCGGAGGCATGACGGCGCAGGCCTACGGCAGGGGCGACACGCGTGAGTGCGCCAACATACTCACACGCGGCCTTGGCATCTCCTTCGGCGTTGCGGCTCTGTTCTGGCTTCTGCAATGGTTTTTTGTGCAGCTGGCATTTTTTTGCATCGACTGCACTCCGGAGGTTCAGGAACTTGCGACCAAATACTTTTACATACGCATACTCGCCGCTCCGGCGACCCTCAGCCTCATGGCGTTCAAGGGCTGGTTCATAGGGATGCAGGACGGTGTGAGCCCGATGATTACCGACCTTGTCGTGAATGGTGTCAACATATTCGTCAGCATATACCTCTCCCTCGGATTTACGCTCGGCTCCTTTGTGTTTGAGGGAGTGGGGTTCAGCGGCATCGCTTGGGGAACCGTTGTCGCCCAGTACTGCGGATTGGTTACGGCTGTCGGCATCGTGCTCGGCAAATTCCGCCGCAGAGTGTTCTCCGGCTACGGGTGGAAGGACGTGAAGGGCGCGTTCAGGGGAGGGGAGACCCACCGCTACTTCACGATGAACGCCGACCTTGTGATACGTTCTCTGAGCTTCATCGGAATCTATGTCAGCTTCTCCGTCATCGCCGCACACTTCGGGGATATGACCCTGGCAGTCAGCTCGATAATGCTTCAGGTCCTGCTGCTCTTCTCCTACTTCACCGACGGCTTTGCCTACGCGGGCGAGGCCATGAGCGGCAAGTATATCGGTGCCGGAAACCGCTCCAGCCTGCGTCTGACTGTCCGCTACACATTCATCTGGTCGGGGCTTGTGTGCCTGCTGTTCATGGTGTTCTACTATTTCGGCGGCGAGTGGATGCTCGAAGTCATGACCAACGACGCCGATGTAATCGCCGGCTGTGCCCCGTACATGTTCTGGCTCATGGTAATGCCGGCATTCGGCTGCATCGCCTTCACCTGGGACGGGATCTACATCGGAGCCACGGCGGCACGCCCGATACGCAACACAATGATACTCTCGACGATTTCATTTCTGGCGAGCTATTTCATACTCGCATTGTTCGTCCACCCGGACGGAGTGATGGCCGTGCATCTACTGCTGGCAGCATATTTCGTCCACCTTGTCGTGCGTTCGGTGGCCCTTACCTTCGATTACAAAAGGACAGTACTGTCGAAGACACCGTCAGATGATGAATCCCTCCAATAAGTGCAATCTTCTATGACACAGGAACAATCTTCAATACATCAGGAAATCGAAAGAAAATTTCTCGTCATCGGCGAGGAATACAAGGCGGAGGCATATAACTCAACGCACATTGTCCAGGGCTACATCAGCCGCTCCCCCGGACGTACGGTGCGTGTCCGCGTGCGTGGGGACAAGGCGTTTCTGACCATCAAGGGAGGGGGCTCGGCCTCGGGTATGTCGCGCCTCGAATGGGAGAAGGAAATTTCTGTGGAGGATGCCCTTCAGTTGATGCTGCTGTGTGAACCCGGCATCATCGACAAGACCCGCTGGCTCGTGAAGGCCGGCGATCACACGTTTGAGGTTGACGAGTTTTTCGGTGACAATGAGGGACTTGTCATCGCGGAGGTGGAACTCGGCAGCGAGGAAGAGACATTTGAGCGCCCGTCATGGCTCGGGAAGGAGGTTACGGGAGACAGGCGCTACTACAATTCGTCGCTGACAAGGTGTCCCTATTCCGAATGGGGCAGAGACAAAGCCGAATGAGCCGGTTGGCGATGTCCCGTTAAGATTTTGTGCAAATTCATGAAAAAGAGCATATGAGTGTCTACAGTTTTTTCAGAATAAGTCGTCCGGCGGCGGCTCAGGTCCCGGAACAGGAAGTGGAGCCGACCTACAGGAAAGTGCGCCGCAGCACATTCATCGGAGTGACAGCCGGTTACAGCCTCTACTATGTCTGCCGGATGAGTCTCAGCGTGGTGAAGCAGCCGCTGATTGACGGGGAAGTGATGACGGCGGGGGAACTCGGGCTCATCGGCTCCGGACTGCTGCTGATTTACGCCTTTGGCAAGTTCATCAACGGCTTCATCGCCGACTACTGCAACATCCGCCGCTTCATGGGATTCGGACTGTTGCTGTCTTCGGTCATAAACTTCATTATAGCGCTCCTAGGAATAGGCGTGACTTCGTTCGGAATGCCGCATTCGGCGTTGTTCTTCTCGGCGGTCTTGCTTTGGGGAATGAACGGATGGTTCCAGTCCATGGGGCCCGCTCCCGGAGTCATAAGCCTGTCGCGCTGGTTCCCGCAGTCGCGCAGGGGGACTTTCTACAGCATATTCTGCACAAGCCCCTACATCGGGGAATTCATATCCTTCGTCCTCATCGCCGCCGTTGTCGCGAGGTGGGGATGGGAATGGGGCTTCCTGCTTGCGGCGCTCATCGGCTTTGCCGGCTCTCTGCTCATCTTCCTGATGGTCAAGGATACGCCCGAAAGCTGCGGACTTCCTTCCGTACAGAAACTCTCGGGCGAAGAGATGAAACCCGAGGATTCAATGAAAACGCTGAGTCTCCAGAAAAGAGTGCTGAGACATCCGGGGATATGGATTATCGCCGCGTCGTCCGCGTTCATCTATATAACGAAATATGCCATAACGGGTTGGGGTGTGCTGTTCCTACAGAAAGCAAAACTTTTTTCGTTGGAAAAGGCTTCGAACACCATTGCTGTGGCCGCATTGGTCGGAGGTTTGGTCGGGACCGTTTCCGCTGGGTGGATTTCTGACAATTTGTTCAAAGGGGACAGAAAGCGTCCGGCGCTGCTTTCGGGGTTTTTAGGCATCGTGATGCTGTCGCTTTTCCTCTTCACGGGGGGCGGGTTCGTGCTGAACACGGTCTATGTCGCGGTCTTCAACTTCGCGATGGGCGAGCTCTACTGCATCGTGGCCGGGCTTATGGCCATAGACATCGTGCCGCGCAAGGCCACCGGAGCGGCACTCGGAGTAGTCGGCGTTTCGAGCTATATTGCCGCCGCCGTTCAGGACATCGCGAGCGGCTATCTCATTCAGGAGAACGGAAGCGACTTCACCGCCGTGTCAATTTTTTGGATTGTTGCCGCTTTTTTGGCAACTTTGCTGCCGGTTCTCAACTGGGACAAGATGAAAAGGCGTTCGGCTGAAACAGCACGTCTTCAGGACTGACCGAATATGACACTGACACATAAGATAACCATAAAATAACCACATATATGAACGCTCTGATTTCAATTGAATACAACACTGTCTGGGGTGAGTCCCTTGTGCTGTGTCTCGGCAACAGGGAAATCCCGATGGTCAGCGATGGCATGGGACGATGGTCAGCCAAGGTGGCGAGGGTTTCCTCCGAGGCTCTCAATCACTACAACTTCAAGCTTGTCCGCCGCGACGGCACGCAGCGGCACGAATGGAGGCATCACTCCCTGAATCTTGCAGGGGCGGCGGCCTCGACCTCAATCGTCATCCGTGACCGCTGGCAGGACGCGCCCGAGGACGCTCCGTTCTACTCGTCGGCCTTCACAAAGGGAATATTCTCACGGGAAGGCATCGTGCCGGGTGATTCTCAGGCAACTGCTTCCGGCGCCTCCTCCGCTGTCATTCCGACCACCTCCTTTCTTGGCATTCCGAGCAAAGCCGAGGAGTCATTACTTGTGAAGAAGGTTGCGGTTTCCAAGGCCGCAAAGACAACCCTCATCACGGTCAATGTCCCGGTAGTCAGCCGCGACGAGGTTCTCTGCATTGCCGGGAACGGTGAGGGTATGGACGAATGGAAACGTCTCATCCCGTTGGACGACAGCAACTTCCCGCAGTGGAAGCTCGCCGTAAGCACGGAAGAGGATTTTGAATACAAGTTTGTCATCGCTGACCGGGGGACGCTCACGATAAAGGAATGGGAAAGCGGCGAGAACCGCATCTGCACAGCGGCCGAGGACAAGTTCACTATAATTGCCGACATCAGCCACCGTTTCGGGCTGCGCCGTTGGCGCGGAGCCGGCACGGCAATCCCGGTATTCTCGCTCCGCAGTGAGAATGACTTCGGGGTGGGCGAGTTCCTTGACCTCAAGAAAATGATAGATTGGGCTGCGTCAACGGGCCAGTGCATACTCCAGCTTCTTCCGATTAACGACACCACGATGACCGGCACATGGCAGGACTCATATCCCTACAACGCCAACTCCACCTTTGCCCTTCATCCGCAGTTCATAAGCCTAAAGGCCGCAGGAGTCAAGGAAACTCCGGAATACAGGGCATTGCAGGCCGAGCTTAACGCCCTGCCGCAGGTGGATTATGAGCGCGTGAACAACGAAAAGACACGGCTTCTTCGTGAGGCATTTGAAAAAACCTTTGCAAAGCTCTCTAAGACAGCGGCCTACAAGACATTCATCTCGGCAAACCGCGACTGGCTTGAGCCTTACTCCGCGTTCTGCGCACTCAGGGACAGCTTCGGAACTGCCGATTTCAGCAAATGGAAAGGCTACGCGAAATACTCTGCGGCCAAAATTGGGAAATACTGCAGCGAACACCGCACCGAAGTGGATTTCCACTGCTTCGTCCAGTTCCATCTCGACAGACAGCTCAGCGAAGTCCGAGAATACGCCCATTCTAAGGGTGTCGTGCTCAAGGGCGACCTTCCGATAGGCATTTCCCGCACCAGCGTTGATGCATGGCAGTATCCGCACTTGTTCAATATGGACGAATCTGCTGGCGCACCGCCTGACGCTTTTGCCGCTGACGGTCAGAATTGGGGATTCCCGACCTACAACTGGGACGAGATGGCAAAGGACGGATTCGCATGGTGGAAGGCGAGGCTGAGGAAGATGTCGGAATATTTCGACGCCTTCAGGATTGACCATATACTCGGATTCTTCCGCATCTGGGAGATTCCTCTCAAATACAGCAGCGGCCTGCTCGGACATTTCTATCCCGCACTCCCGTACCCTGCCGAGGAACTTGCCTTCGATGGATTCGATGTGGCTTCCGGGGCGTTCGTGACTGCTCCTGACGATGACCCGACAGATGTCCTCTTCGTTGAGGACCCGGTGATGAAGGGCTACTGGCATCCGAGAATCGGGGCGCAGAACACCGCCTCCTACCGCAGTCTTGACCCGCAGCGCCAGGGGGCATTCAACCGTCTGCACGACGACTTCTTCTACC
>DJSA01000062.1:1167-9000 GCA_002438905.1 Bacteroidales bacterium UBA6346 | reverse complement strand
CGGCCCATCCGGTGACGCTACTGGGATGACGCTCACTTCCGCTCCCGCCGGGGAAAAAATGTCGTTTAATAAATTCTTCATAAATTGTCTTTTGTATATATGCACACAACAACGCCCACTGACAAAATGTCAGTGACGGCAAGTAGTATTATGTCTCACAGCATGTGGTCAAGCATTATGCCATGTCTTGTGTTTTTTGCTTTCGTTCCGTAGCGGCATTGTGCGTCCTAGTTGTGATATATCCTACAAATTTGATGTTTTTTTTTGAATATTAGAAAAATAACTCTAATTTTGCGAGGTTTTTAGCAATTGGAAGATCTAATAAACAATTTATACACAAGTATTATGACAAAGGCAGAAATCGTAAATGAGGTTGCGCAGTCAACCGGTGTTCAGAAGGAGCAGGTAGCGGCAGTTGTTGATGGCTTCATGGAAGTTGTCAAGGATTCTCTCACTAAGGGCAATCCGGTTTACCTTCGCGGGTTTGGTAGCTTCATCATCAAGCACAGGGCAGAGAAGACTGCACGTAATATCACCAAGGAGATTACAATCACAATTCCGGCACATGACATTCCGGCCTTCAAGCCGTCAAAGTCATTTGCAAAGCAGATTAAGAAGTAACAATTTTTAAATCATATAACTACTATGCCAAACGGAAAAAAGCACAAGAGGCATAAGATGGCGACACACAAGCGCAAGAAGAGACTGCGCAAGAACAGGCATAAGAAGAAGTAGCCTGGGTGTCCAGTCAAGGCATCTTATAGGTAAGGGCTGGCCCAGGCGGCCAGCCTTTTTTACGGACTCATTAAAAAGAGGTCTGCAGCGTTGTGTCTCTTGATAAAATCCTCAAAACCATTAGGTTATTGAGCTTTTTACTTTCAAAACTCGCCTTGCATCCCATTTTTTGATGAATCCTTTTGGTCTAATAATTTATTGTCAATAAAATTTCAATGGAAGCCGGAAAAGAATCCGTAAAAGATCTTGTGGTTGAAGTCAGTGCGTCTGAGGTCTCCATCGCCTTGATGGAGAATCACAGGCTGATTGAGTTCAATAAGGAGTCTGTTTCGGGGCACAGTTTTTCGGTGGGGGACGTTTACCTAGGCAAGGTGAAGAAGATCCTGCCTGCGCTGAATGCCGCGTTTGTGGATATCGGAGACGAGAAGGAGGCTTTCGTTCATTATCTCGACTTGGGGCTCTATTTCAATGCGTTTGATGAATTTGTCAAGAGAGCCAATCCAAATTCTGACCTCAAGGGAATATATTCCCACATAAAGATAGGACAGCCGTTGGAGAAGGAAGGACGCATAGAGAAAGTTCTCACACCGGGGCAGATGATTGTATGCCAGATTGTCAAGGAACCGATTTCAACAAAGGGATCCAGACTTACAGCTGAAATTTCATTGGCAGGACGTAACATTGTGCTTCTTCCTTTCGCGGAGAAGGTCAGTGTATCACAGAAAATCGCTTCGAAAGAAGAAAAGAAACGGCTTGAAACGCTGGTGAAGAGCATTCTTCCGCGCAACTATGGTGCAATCATACGCACTGCTGCAGAAGGACGGAACGCTGCCGTGCTTGACGCCGAGGTCATGTCACTCATTGAGAAATGGGAGAGTTCATGGAAAAAGATTGCCTCGTCAAAGAAAGTACAGCTCCTATTCACCGAGTACAGCAAGACAACCACAATTCTGAGGGATCTTCTTAACGACTCGTTCAGCAACATCTACATAAACGATGAGAAGATCTACGAGGAGACCCGCAAGTACATCTCTCTCATTTCTCCGGATCAAGAGAAAATCGTGAAGCTCTACGAGGGCAAGGAACCTATCTTCGACCATTACGAGGTTACGCGTCAGATAAAGAGTTCCTTTGGAAAAGTCGTGCCTCTGAGACAGGGGGCCTATCTCGTAATTGAGCACACGGAGGCACTACACGTGGTTGACGTGAACAGCGGAACAAGGGCCAAGAACAAGGAACAGGAACAGAACACCTACGATGTCAACTGCTATGCTGCTGAGGAAATTGCCCGTCAATTGAGGCTTCGGGATATGGGCGGGATTGTGATCGTTGACTTCATTGATATGGAGTCCGGAGAGCACCGCAACCAGCTCTACAAGTATATGCAGGAACTGATGGCAGGGGATAGGGCGAAGCACAACGTGTTGCCGCTCACCAAGTTCGGCCTGATGCAGATTACCCGACAGAGAGTTCGTCCGGCAATTGAGATGAACACCCAGGAGGTTTGCCCGGTTTGCCACGGCACCGGCAAGATTTCTTCGAGCATTGTGATAGACGAGGACATCGAAAGGAAACTTTCTAACTACGTAATTGATAGGAAGATGACCTCACTGACGCTTAAGGTCGGGCCCATTCTTGGAGCCTACCTCACGAAATCCGATGGTCTTTTCAAAGGGAGCATCCTCGATAGATGGCGAAAGAAGTACAAGTGTCGTCTTAAGATGGAGACGTCTTCGGATTTCACTGTCCTGCAGAATGAATTCTATGATGAAAAAGGGGCTCGACTTGAATAGTCGAACCCCTTTTATCTTTCCGCTCTTGGGGAGATGACTCTTCCCTGCATCGCTGCCTGTGTTTGCAGCGCTTTATCCTCAGTTTCTTCGTGTTGCTATTCCTATATAGTACAGCAGTGTCGCAATTGAGCCTATGGCTGCGATGACATAGGTGTAGGCCGCCCATTTCAGCGCATCTATTGCCATCGGCCGAGTGCGGTCATCAGCGATGCCAGCATTTGTCAGCCAACTTACCGCTCTCGCGCTCGCGTTGATCTCGCAAGGCAGTGTGACGAGGCTGAAAAGCGTGGTCATGGCAAACAGCGCGATTCCGAGCCAAAGTATTGAAGGGCAACTCTTAACAAGTATGACTCCCAAGAGCAGGACCCATTGCACCGTCATGTTGCTGAAGTTCACGACCGGAACAAGGGCACTGCGAAGCCTTACGGGGGCATAGCCCTGAGCATACTGGACAACGTGCCCGCACTCATGGGCAGCGACTGCTGCTGCCGCTATCGATGTGCTTGAATAAACAGCTTCGCTGAGATTCACCGTTTTGCTCCTTGGGTCGAAATGATCGGTGAGCGTTCCATTGGTACGGCGTATCTGCACGTTGTGGATTCCATACCAATCAAGCATTTTTGCCGCGACCTGAGCGCCTGTGAGTCCGCTCGAATTCTGTACTTTGGAATATTTGCTGAACTTGCTTTCCAAAACTTGCTGGATGGCGAAACTCAGCAGCATCACAGCAATGACTATTATCCAAATGTTCATTATTTCTCTACCTTATTTTACAGCATTATTGCCTTTGCAACGCGTTCAGCCACCGACTGGCCTGCAGCGGCGGCCACAATCGCGAGCCCGAACTCGATTGCGTGTCCGGCTCCCCGTGAAGTTATGAGATTGTCATCAATAACTACGCCATCTTTGTCACTGACAACAGCCCCCGCTTCTTCGAGTGCCTTTTCAAATCCTGCATAGCAGCACATCCTACGTCCTTTGAGCCCGTTCAACTTCCCGAGAACAACGCTCGGAGCCGCACAGATGGCCGCCGTGATGCCGCCTTTGTCGAAGTGCCTTTGTGCAAGCTCGATGAGTTCCTTCTTTGCCGCGAGGTTTGTCGAACCGGGCATTCCTCCCGGGAAGGCGAGCACGCCCTTTCCATCAACATCCTGCGATTCAATATCTCTCAAAAATTCGTTCCAATTGAGGTCTGCCGTGACCCCGATCCCATGCGAACTGTGGACAATATGCTCTTCCGTCAAGGAGACGGTCCTGACCTTGAGCCCACCACGCGTCATCATGTCTACGGGGCACATCGCCTCCGCAATTTCAAAGCCCTCTGCGAGGAAAAGATAATTTGTATTCATTCAGTGTTCCTATTTATTGTAATGGCTGGGCGATTCAGACTGCCCAAACTCAAGAAATCAAGGCAAATGCCGTGCAAATGTCCGACTTATGTGGAAAAAATGACGAAAATTCATTAAAAAGTGGTACTTTTGCGCCCTATTGTGTGTACGGCATCTCCGAATCGGGAGTCCGAGAGAAAAATGTGAAATAATATGTGTGGAGAAAACGATTTCTCACGTCTGGAGTTGAGCCTCCCAGCATGCGAGGCGAATTATAGATATTTTCGTGGGCTGCTCAAGCCTGATACCAAACTGCTTGTCCTTGTAAAGGCCAATGCTTATGGACATGGGGCAGTTGAATTCTCAAAGCTTATGGAGAAGTGTGGCGCGGATTACCTTGCTGTGGCCTATCCCATTGAAGGGATGGAACTTCGTGCTGCCGGCATACACAAACCGATACTTGTGCTCACGGCTGGGACTGACTTCTTCAATGAGATAATCGACAACAATCTTGAACCGAGCATCCCGAACCTTTGCTCGCTCAAGACGCTTTGTGATGTACTAGAACAGCGTGATGTCCACGGCTATCCAGTTCACATCAAGTTGGATACAGGAATGCATCGCCTTGGATTCATGACTTCGGAGCTGAAGGATCTGGAGGACTATCTTGCCGCCACCGATCGTGTCTGGGTTAAGTCGGTCTTTTCTCATCTTGCCGCAGCTGAAGACCCGGAAAGCGACAGTTTCACTCTAGGGCAGGTGGAGATGTTTGCCCAAAACGCAAAGTCGCTTACCGATGCGCTTGGTTACAAACCCATGTGGCATATACTTAATTCTGCCGGTATAGAGAGGTTCCCGCAGTATCAGTACGATATGGTGCGTCTGGGAATCGGAATCTATGGTGTGAGTGCGCTGCCCAATGTGAAGCTCGCTCCAGTTGCATCTTTTAAATGCAAGATCTTGCAAATCAAGCATCTCAAACCAGAGGACGGGACCATAGGCTATGGACGTCATGGGCAGATTGCATCAGAAGGCACTACAATCGCCACAATTCCGGTCGGTTATGCAGATGGCATTGATAGGCATCTGGGCTGCGGCAAATGCTCTTTTCTTCTGAACGGACACCGAGTGCCGACAATCGGAAACATCTGCATGGACATGTGTATGCTTGACATTACCGGTGTTCCAGCACAGGTGGGCGACACTGTGACCATATTCGGAAAGGAGCCCACAATATCCGAACTTGCGGACATTCTCGGCACCATTCCTTATGAAATCCTTACCTCAGTTCCGCGCCGCATCGAGCGCGTTGTCATTTCAGGACCTGCGGAGTGACGAAACTGTATGGAAACAATAAACCCGGCCTAAGTCTAAGAGCTTGCGGTCGGGTTATTTCGTTACAGCCAGTCGGAAGCGTTGTATGTGTCTTTCGGGGCGTTCGGCACATTCGGGAAGTAGCTGAAGCCCGTCAGTTTTTCGAGGTCGGAGACGGACATCATGTCCTTTGCTTGTGGCCTATGGCCTTTATTTCCTTTATGGCTAAGGACAAATGCAACGCATTGAAGTTCTGACGCGGAACATTGTGTTACCGATTTCCCGGAATTGCCTTTTTTAGTTCTGAGCAGTACATAGTAGAACATCGTTGGAATTTGTCCGCCGCTTGCTGTCCGTGGCTCTATGGTGGAGTTGTATTTGTCCGTGAACCTGCCGAAATAACACCCTACAACCGCATAAAGAGTGTCAGAACATTCGAGACCATCAATGTGGTCTTCAAGATTGTTCCATGCTCCACCACCCGTGTTGAAACCATCTTGTATTTGAGGCGCAATGTTGGAGTGATAGAAAACCTGATGATTCGTTGCTACAGAATGATTCCTGTCAGATGAACCGATCATGTGGCCGCGTGTGTAACCTGTCCATTTACCATTTTGCACGCATGAGATCTTTGGGTCGTTCTTGTAATTGTCATGTCTTCCGCTTCCTTTATACATTTTGTGCCGAGGGGCCGCGACCCACATAGGGCAGCGATATTCGCTATTGTAGCAAACAGTGAAGTTTCGTGCGGTTTTTCCGCCAGGGCCAATTTCCCCTCCAGCGCAGAAATGATGCGCGTAATACAGAGTGTTGTTGTCTTTGCCTCTTAAATCAGAACCGACGACCTCGTAATTAACAGCCGGCAGCTCGAACCAGCCATATTTCGCATTGGTCGGCTGCGGGTCTGGCTCAGGTTCTGGATTAGGCTCAGGTTCTGGCTCCGGATCTGGGTCAGGCTCTGGCTCTGGCGTCGGAGTGTTTTTGATTCCCGTTCCAAGCACTCTTCTGTAGAGGAGCAAAGAGCCGTTTTCTGCTCCGACTGCAAATCGTTTTCCGTTCCAGATTATGGCATCGTCTGAAGTCTTTGGACAGATCTTGACGAGCTCATTCCCAGCCTCAGCATAGAGCACATCCCAAAGATAGTCGTCAGTTTCATCTTTCGTGAAAGAACGTGTGAATCCGTCCTTGCCATCGAACCCTATATAGCCTGCATTCTCTATGTGCATGACGTAATAGTCTCCGCTCTTGGCCAGAACCATCTTCATTTCATCGGCATCGGAGCCTAAAAGCACGTTGTCCAAAGTCGTGATGTTCTCGCTTGCCTTTCCGTCCTGATCAATGAAAAGTGCAACGCTTCCCGTCCCTATAGAATGCGCCATCGCGTAGTCTCCGCTCCAATCGTCAATCCATTCGCTTACCTTTACATAGTCATCGTCAAAGTAAACAATGTTGTCCTCTCTCGGAATCTTGTCACAGGAAGAAAACGCCATTGCACAGAAAACCGTGAGCGCGATGACGGCTTTCTTGCTTGGAAAATATTGATTTACAATCATTCCTTTTTGTATGTTGAATGTTATGCTTTTATTGCGTTCGGCACATAATACGAAATGATTAGTCCTAGTAGTAAAAGCCGGACAAATATATGGTTTTATTTAAAATTATCAAAGACGGAGACGGACCGGATGTCGAATATGTAGAGATGGATCGTGTCGTTCATCACGCCGGCTCCGGCCCGAAGCCTATTCCGGTGGGCACGGCGGCGTGCATGACCACCACCTGAGGGTTCTCGTGAATCCTGCGCATCAGATCCTGCCCGAGAATCTCGTCCCAACTTTCCCCGACTCCGCACGGCTTCACGAGACTTGTCTCCTTGTAGAAAGGCATGCTCCAGTGGAAACGTTCCTTCTGTTACTCAGCGAACTTATAACCCTTGCCCTTGAGCGTATGGATGTGAACGACAACGGGATGCGTGCTGTCCTTGACGCTGCGGAAAGCGGCGATGAGCGCCTGAATGTCGTTGCATATATCTTATTTATATATTTCGAATATTCCTTAATTTCAGGTCTCCGGACGACGAATCCGCGGAAACCGGATTTCACGTTACAAAAATAATGCGATGTCTCGTATGGCATGGAGCCCTAAGAAATCTACAAAAAATAACCTGCATCATCTTTTATTTTTCAAAACCGATGTTTTTGTGTACTTTTGATCGGATATATCGCTTACTTATGCCACGTACATTCAAGGACAGTCTCACTTTTTCAGACGCGTTGCGCATGACCGGACCCCTGTCGTTCAACCTCATGTTCAAGCCGGCGGGTTCGCTGTGCAATCTGGACTGCCACTACTGCTACTACCTTGACAAATCGGAGATTTACGGTGGCCGCGAGCCGAGGATGAGCGAGGAAATGCTGGAAAAGTGCATACGGGAATATGTCGTGGCGAACGATGGGCAGGACATCTGTTTCAACTGGCACGGAGGGGAGCCGCTTGTGCTCGGGATTGACTTCTACAGGAAGGCCGTGGAGTTTGAGAGAAAGTATGGTGCGGGGAAAAATATACTCAACACCTTGCAGACCAACGGAACTCTGATTACTCCGGAGGCGGCGGAATTTTTTCGGGACAACGGCTTTCTGATAGGAATATCCATTGATGGGCCGGAG
>DJSA01000062.1:0-1150 GCA_002438905.1 Bacteroidales bacterium UBA6346 | reverse complement strand
CAAGTTCCGCAAGGACAAGGGCGGCGCTCCGACTTTCGCGAAGGTCATGCGCGGAATAGGCCTGCTCTATAAGTATGGTGTGGAATACAATACGATGTCTACCATCAACAGGGCCTGCGAGGGCAGGGGCGCGGAGGTGTATGCGTTCCTGAAGGGACTCGGGACGCGCTTCATGCAGTTCATGCCGGTGGTTGAGCACGTGAAGTGGCCGCAGCGGCCCTCCGGCCGGCCCGTGCGGGGAACGAGGCCGTTCATCGTTTCTCCGCATGAGGAGGGTGCGGAGATTGCCCCGTGGTCCGTTCATCCGAGGGAGTTCGGCAAATTCATGTGTGAAATCTTCGACAAGTGGGTGTGCAACGATGTCGGCAATGTCTTCGTGAACCTTTTCGACTGCACGCTCGCCTCCTGGTGCGGAGCCGCGCCGGGAACCTGTGCCTATGCCGAAACCTGCGGCGGAAATGCCGTCGTGGAGCATAACGGCGACCTATACCCCTGCGACCATTTCGTCTATCCGGAATATCGCATCGGAAACATTTTCGAGACACCGTTGCGTGAGCTGATGACATCGGAAAGGCAGTTCGCCTTCGGAATCGACAAGCGCAACGGACTGCCGTCAAAATGCGCACGATGCCGGTGGTGGTTCGCCTGCCACGGGGAATGTCCGAAGCACCGCTTCAGCAGGACCGAATCGGGAGAGACCGGCCTGAATGTCCTGTGCGAGGGCTACGGGATGTTCTTCGGGCATGTCGCGCCGTATATGGACAGGATGAGGGAACTCCTGAAAAACGGAACAGCCCCTGCCGCGATTGTTCCGTGGGCACGCATGAGGGCCGCTGTGCAATAATTGTGATTTTTGCCGTTTGGCTAATTCGCTTTCCAGAAATTATTTCGTAATTTTGTAACCTTTTGCAAGCAAGTCGTTGGCGTGCTTGCCACTGCGGGGATGCTGCATGGGAGCAAGTACCTTGACATGAAGGATCGCTGGTCTGACAGCATTGGAATTGTCGAGTCTGTCGGGCGAGTCTCGCGCCTCTTGTTGAGGCCGTGGCTCATCGGCTGATTGAAGTGTTGAAATATATTTAAATATTTATAAGACAATGGAATTCAAATACGCACCGATGTTTCAGCTTGGCGAGGACAAGACTGAATA
>DJSA01000110.1 GCA_002438905.1 Bacteroidales bacterium UBA6346 | reverse complement strand
CTCCTACTACAGCTCCGCGAAGGACATTAAGTAGTGCCGTCAATGTCACTCTTTACTTCGAGGACATAATTTCAGAGATTGGCCACTGGGCCTGTTTCGTGACAAAACATAAGGGACTCTTACGGAAAACCGCTGCCTTTCCATGCGGTCGGGGCGGCGTGCTCCTATGAGTGTTCCTCGTGAGTTTTGAAAAAGCTCGCTCCAATTTTATTTGGCCATCAGCATAGAGACTAAATCATCAACATTAATATGTCAGTATTCACAGACAAAACACTCTTGATAACAGGAGGCACCGGAAGTTTCGGCAACGCCGTGCTCCGCAGATTCCTTGACAGCGACATCAAAGAAATCAGGATCTTCAGCCGCGATGAGAAGAAGCAGGACGACATGCGTCATGCCCTTCAAAACCCTAAGGTGAAATTCTTCATCGGCAACGTGCGCGACAAGTCCTCAGTTGACGTCGCCATGCGTGGAGTGGACTACGTGTTCTCCGCCGCCGCGCTCAAGCAGGTACCTTCCTGCGAGTTCTTTCCGATGGAGGCGACCAGGACAAACGTCGAAGGCACCAACAACGTCTTGCTCTCTGCCATAGAGCACGGGGTGAAAAACGTGGTTGTACTATCAACCGACAAAGCCGCCTATCCGATCAACGCGATGGGAATAAGCAAGGCCCTGATGGAAAAAGTGGCCGTAGCAAAAGGACGTGAGCTTGGAGAGAACGCGAAGACAACCATCTGCTGCACCCGCTATGGCAATGTCATGGCCTCCAGAGGATCCGTCATCCCGCTCTGGGTGGAGCAGATGATGGAAGGCAAGCCAATCACGATCACGGATCCGAACATGACCCGCTTCATGATGACACTTGACGATGCCGTAGATCTGGTAGTCTATGCATTTACCCATGCGTACAACGGAGACCTGTTCGTTCAAAAGGCCCCGGCAGCCACGCTGATGACACTCGCCACAGCGCTTAAGGAGATATATTCAAAGGTAAAACCCGAGTATGGAGAGACGGAGGTCAAGATCATCGGCACACGTCATGGAGAGAAACTCT
This sequence comes from Bacteroidales bacterium UBA6346, assembly GCA_002438905.1. Classification (GTDB taxonomy): domain Bacteria; phylum Bacteroidota; class Bacteroidia; order Bacteroidales; family UBA932; genus Cryptobacteroides. The sequence continues at coordinate 2,443 of DJSA01000110.1, read as the reverse complement.
ACGAGACCCTCGTCACAAGGGAGGAAATGGCCCGCGCGATCGACATGGGCAACTATTTCAGAATTCCTTGCGACACCCGTGACCTCAACTACGACAAGTTCTTCACCGAAGGCAACAAGGACATGTCCAAGATCGAGGACTACCACTCCCACAACACCCGTCGGCTCGACATCGATGGCATGAAGGAGCAACTGATGCGGCTTCGCTTCATTCAAGAGGATCTCGGACTGATCCCCCGCGCGAAGGCTCGAGACATCAGGTCGGAATAAAAGGCAGGCACGCCTTGCTAATTAACAATCTGACTTATGAACATACTAGTGACCGGAGCCAAAGGCTTCGTAGGACGCAACCTTTGCGCGCAACTGAGGAACATCCGCGACGGCAAGGCCCGCTGCTATGGAATATCACCCGCCTCTTCCGGAACCGAGCCAAGGATCAGCGAGATCTATGAATATGACATTGACTCCACGCCGGAGCGGCTTGATGACTATTGCCGCAAAGCCGACTTTGTCTTCAACCTCGCGGGCGTGAACCGCCCGAAAGACCAGGCCGAATTCATGGCCGGCAACTTCGGTTTCGCATCCACGTTGCTGGACACGCTGAAAAAACACGGGAACACATGCCCGGTAATGCTTTCCAGCTCAATCCAAGCGACGCTGTCAGGACGCTTCGGTGACAGTGAATATGGCCGCAGCAAAAAAGCGGGGGAGGAACTTTTTTTCCGATACGCTGAAGAAACCGGAGCGAAAGTCCTTGTCTACCGATTTCCTAATCTTTTTGGGAAATGGTGCCGTCCAAACTACAACAGTGCGGTGGCCACATTCTGCAACAACATCGCCAATGACCTGTCCATTCAGGTAAATGATCCGAATGTCGAATTGGAGCTCCTTTACATCGATGACCTTGTGGACGAGATGATTTCAGCATTGAAAGGGGAAGAGCATCACTGCGAGTTCAAGGGCGTGGAGACAGTCTTCACAAGCGGCGGACGCTACTGCGGAGTACCGGTGACACACAAGGTCACGCTCGGAGAGATTGTCCGTCTTCTGAATGAATTTCATGAGCAGCCAAGGACTCTTGTCATGCCGGAAATTCCTTACGGTTCGTTCGCAAAGAAGTTGTACTCAACTTATTTGAGCTACTTGCCTAAAGAGAAAGTAGCATATTCATTAAAGATGAATATTGACGATCGCGGCAGCTTCACAGAACTACTGAGGACGGCAAAATGCGGGCAGTTCAGCGTGAACATCTCAAAGCCCGGAATCACCAAAGGCCAGCATTGGCACAACACAAAATGGGAGTTCTTCATCGTGGTTTCAGGTCACGGCCTTGTCCAGGAAAGAAAGGAAGGACTTGACGCCGATGGCAATCCGTACCCAGTCATCGAATTCGAGGTCAGCGGAGACAAAATGCAGACAGTCCATGCATTGCCGGGCTACACCCACAACATCATCAACCTCTCCCCTACCGAGAATCTCGTGACGCTGATCTGGGCCAACGAACTGTTTGACCCGAACCGCCCGGACACGTATTTCGACCCTGTGGTGTAATAACCGCAAGGTGGCATTCCAGCATTAGGAACACCACCCATTGGCAACCGGATGCGATCAGACAACGACTTGGAAGCCGATCAAGGGTACAACTCTAAAGATCCCTAGTCTTTCGGACGTACCCTCTGACAAGTTCCTTTTTGCCATTGCGGACCCTTATGTAAGGTGCCACTTTGACAAGTCTGCTCTTATCGCAGTCTAACTGCAAAACGAGCTTCAACTTAATACATTTCTTCATTTTAACGACAATTAACAGGCTGTAAATGATAAGGAGTCTCGACATGAGTAGCTAATCCGGCTGTAACTATGCAAAAAATAAAAGAGCAGCCATCTAGGGAATGGCCACTCTTTCGTGGTTGAAGAAATGTTCAAGTTGAAATCTCTCTCCTCAATCTCTCTGTCAGCCCGTTATTATCACCTACAAAATTACGTATAAGTATTGGAATATCCAAGGTTCATGACAACTAATATTAAATATGCAATAGCATGGTACATAATATAGACTCAGCGAATTATACGGACATAATGTTTAAAGACAACGGCAGACTCAAATTGTTGATCATAGTTGGGACTAGGCCGGAAATCATTAGGTTGGCGGCTGTAATTACCAAATGCCGTGAGTACTTCGACGTGATCCTCGCCCACACCGGCCAAAACTACGACTACAACCTCAATGGGATCTTTTTCAAAGATTTGAAGTTGGGCGAACCGGAGGTATATCTAAACGCGGTCGGTGCAGATCTAGGTGAGACGATGGGCAACATCATAGCCGAAAGTTATAGACTTATGGCCGCGGTCAAACCGGACGCGGTTCTCGTGCTCGGGGACACAAACTCTTGCCTCTCCGTAATCGGGGCCAAGAGGCTGCATATTCCCATCTTCCACATGGAGGC
>DJSA01000090.1:1512-12082 GCA_002438905.1 Bacteroidales bacterium UBA6346 | reverse complement strand
ATATGTCTATATCATCGAGCTCAAGCGCGACCAGTCACCCGAAATCGCCCTCAAGCAGATCGAGGAAAAGGGCTACGACAAGCCGTTCCTCTCCTCCGGCAAGCAAATCATCAGGCTCGGCATCAACTTCTCCTCCGAGACCCACACGGTTGACGGCTGGAAGGCGGAATGAGGGTAAATTGTACGGATAAACCTCTTGCAGAAACGTAATGGCAAAGAAAAATGCGTGGACGGCTGTCTCGATGGAGACCTGTCCACGCATTTGTTGGATAGCTGTTTCATAGGTGAATAATATCTCTACTGCTGAATCAGCAGCCTGGAGTTTATGTTGTCGATTGTGATTGTGCCGAAGCGCTCAAGGACGCTCTGGCCGAGGAGGAGGGGAGCCTTTTGGCTGTGAACGACGGAGGCATCGACATTGCGCAGGACGGCGTCACCGATTTTCACCTCGCGCAGGGTTACCGTGGTTCCCTCGGCAATGTCACCGTTGGCAATCTGGTAGTACTTCTTGCCCTTTATGTCGTCTTCTGACAGTTGACCATTCTTCAGCATGAAGTTGGCCTCCACAGAAGAGATTGTGACATCGGACGCACCGGTGTCGAAAATCATCTTGAGAGTCAGCCCGTTCACGCTGCATGGTACCTCGAACGTGCCGCTGCCTTTGCGGTTGATTGCAATCTCCGTAGTGACGTGATTGGTCCCATTGTCCTTTTCGTGCTCCGCCTCATGCAGACGTTCCATGAAGCGCATCTGTCGTTCTTCAGATTTTTTTCGGTATTCTTCGAACATTGACTTGAAGTCATCCCTCTCTCGAATCGGGTCTATGTCGTCATCCGCCTCTATGTGCGTGAAATTCACATATCCCTTGTCGAATCCCGTCCTGAGGGCCGCCACGGCCTCGTCTGCCCTTCCCATCCGGCATAGCAGGCAAGCCTTGTCATACCATACGCCGCCATTGTCCGGATTCGTGTCGATAATCTTCTGCATCCATTCCTCCGCCTCCTTGTCCCGCCCGAGAAAATGAAGGGCGTACATCCTGCATGAGCCGCTGGCTGCAGTCGTGTCAGTCTGAACTACCTGACGGAAATCCTCCTCCGCTCCTGCCGCATCGCCGTTCTTTAGCCTCATCTCGCCGCGCATCAGGAAAATATACGGGTAGCTCCGGTCCAGATCAATCCCAGTGTCATACCATTTCATCGCCTCCTCGTCGTTGCCCATAAGCTCGAAACACCAGCCTTTCGCATAATAGCCCCAGCCCGATGCAGGCTCAATTTCGATGATTTCGTCATAGACTTTCAGCGCGTCTTCATACCTCTGCATCCTCTTCAGTATGTGCCCCTTCTCGGCCAATGCGTTTATATCTTCACTGTTCTTTGAAAGATATTTGTCAATCTCTTCGAGCGCGAGTCCGTTGAGACCGATTTCTTCCAGACATTCCGCAGTTCTCATGGACACATCATCGCCGAACTCGTTCATTATTTCCCGGTAGGCAAAGAATGCGTCCTCGTATTCCCCGGCTTTCTGCAACATTGCGGGGAGTATGAATTTGAAAATCTCCGGATTCTCGCCGTTCCTCGCCCCGTTGCGAATTTGGGCGATCGTGTAGGTCGTATGTTTGACCATTATTTCCCACATCTCGTCATCGACAAGATTGAGATCCTTGTCTATCAGTCTGATTACGCAGTCAATTGCCTTGTCCGTCTCGCTCTTGCCGTCGTAGGCCAGCGCCTCGTAGTGCTCGACTTCGGCATAGTCCGGCGACAGTGCCCGGCATCTTTCAAGGATTTCAATCGCGGCGTCATAATTCTTGCGTGCAATCTGATTCCTCGCGAGCCCGACCATCGCGGCGGTGTCTCCCTCATCCTCCTTCAGGCATTCGCCGTAGGCCGCGTCGGATTCGTCGTATTTGTCATTCACGTACAGATAATGCGCATAGCCTCTCAGAAAGCTCGGCAGGCTTTCCTTGTTGTCCTTTCGGGCCAGTGCAACCGTGAGCCCCTGCTCTTCCTCGGCCTTTTTCAAGTCCCCAGAATCCTCATAGACGGCAGCTTTCCAGGCGTGCAGGGTGGAGTTCGCCATACCGGTTTTCTTCGGCTTGTTGACTTTTATCGCACGGTTCAGATCAGTAAGCGCCGACGCATACTCCTCGGTGCTCTTATAGACTCGCGCCCGCAGATAGAGCGCCTCCACATTGTCCGGCGTCGTCTTCAGCTGCTCTTTCAGCAGCGCCAGCGCCGTGTCCGTGTCGTTCGCGTCCTTCTGCAGCACCTCCCACGCCTTCTTCAGGTTGTAGTCATCCTCAGCGCCGCCCTTGGACTTCTGCCCGAAGCCCTCCGTCGGCAGCCCCAGCGCCACTGTCACCGCCAAAAGCAGCATCAAAACTTTTCTGTGTTTCATCTCTCAATGATTTTTTGTTCGTACATCATATCAATTCAATGTCGGAATCGCCCTGAAGGTAAACATCAGTAACAGAATATTGTCATGGGCGGTATTCTGTTGCCGATTACCGGAGTTTGCGGAACATATCGATTTACAAGTCAAAATAGGTATGTACTTGGATAAGATATGTTTACGTGGCTTTTTTCGCCATATTGTGCGGGGTATTGTGATAAATCTCACACTATTGACGTTGAGGCGTGCCGCGATGTCCGCCCGAACGTCTATATGATAATGTCGGATTCTCCGTAAAGTAAACTCCCGGAAACTAAAAATCTTTGCTAACTTTGCAGGTTGGATAAAGCATTGACGATTATGTTGTACCCGATTGGAATACAGAATTTTGAAAAGATAAGGCAGGACGGATTTGTCTATGTCGATAAGACCGCGCAGATTTATAATCTGGCAGCCACGGGGGATTATTATTTCCTGAGCCGTCCGCGCCGTTTCGGTAAGAGTCTGCTTGTTTCGACTATGGAGGCATATTTTCAGGGTCGGAAGGAACTTTTCAAGGGGCTGGCTATTGAAAAACTGGAAAAGAATTGGACGGCATCTCCTGTTCTTCATCTGGACTTGACGGGGAGCCGCTATACTTCCGTCGCGGACCTGGACGGTAAACTCAACCAACATTTGCTGTCATGGGAGAGCCGGTTCGGCGTCACCGAGGTGTTTGAGGAGCCTGCGACGCGTTTTTCCGCAGTCATCGAAGCCGCTTATAGAATGACCGGTCAGAAGGTCGTCATTCTCATAGACGAGTATGACAAGCCTGTGGTTGACAACATTGACAATCAGGACTTGATGGATAGCTTTCGCCGTGAACTTCAGGGTTTCTACAGCGTCATCAAGAACAAGGACGGGTTCATCCGCTTCGCTTTTCTCACAGGCGTGACGAAACTCGGCAAGATGAGCGTCTTCAGCTCTTTGAACAATCTCATGGACATTTCGATGGACTCGGAATACTCGGACATCTGCGGCGTGTCGGAGGACGAGTTGAAGTCGTATTTCGACGGAAGTGTGGAGGAACTTGCCGAGAAAAATAGAATCAGCAAGGAGGGATGTTATGCGAGACTGAAATCGATGTATGACGGCTATCATTTCAGTGAAGACGCTCCGGGCGTGTATAATCCTTTCAGCCTGCTGAATACCTTTAAGACCGGAAAATTCCGTATGTATTGGTTCGAGACGGGCACTCCGACATTCCTTGTGCGATATCTCAAACAGGGGCAGTATAACCTCGACAACATATCGAAGGATGATATTCCTGCTGACGCGCTCACCGGGACTAACTATGTGAATCCGGAGCCAATCACCCTCATGTACCAGACCGGCTATCTGACAATCAGTGGGTATGACTCTCGTTTCAATGCCTACAATCTCGGCTATCCGAACGAGGAAGTTAAGTCGGGATTTCTCAACTCATTGAGTCAGCTCTATGCTCCGGCCCTCATTCAGGGCGAGTTTTCCGTGGTCCGGTTCATCCGCGACATCGAGCGCGGTGACGTCGAATCCTTCATGACCCGCTTCACCTCCTTCCTCTCCGGCAACGACTACGAGATTCAGGGCGACCTCGAACTCTACTTCCAGAACACGATGTCGGTGATGCTCAAGATGATGGGACTCTATGTCAAGACGGAGTACCACACCTCCCGAGGCCGCATAGACATAATCTTCGACACCGACAGATATGTCTATATCATCGAGCTCAAGCGTGATCAGTCTCCGGAAATCGCCCTCAGACAGATAGAGGAAAAGGGCTACGACAAGCCGTTCCTCTCATCCGGCAAGCAAATCATCAGGCTCGGCATCAACTTCTCCTCCGAGACCCGCACCGTTGACGGATGGAAAACGGATGAAAGTCTTTCGTAAATTTGCCGGATTGACAATTTGCTGTATGTTATGGTTTCCCGGATGAAGAATGACGGAAATGACTGGCAGAATTTCTGCTCCCTGTACTATGAGCAGGCGATGGGATATGCCCAATATCACATTTCTAAACTTAAGCGTTCCCTCCCGCATTGGGACGAGCGCATTGACGAGGAAGCTCTGACCGTCGATGCGGCGATGGAGGCCCTGCAGAAAGTCTTCACCCGGTTCGAGCCTGCACGGGGCGCTTCGCTCGGAACCTTTCTTTCGCGTGTCGTGCATAATGAGCTGCTGAGGGAGTTTGAACGGGAAACAAAATCCCTCGCGATGCTGAACGACGTCAGTACAAGAGACGAGGCCGAGTACTCGCTGGGCAGTCTGTCGGCGCGGATTCCGGACAATGCGATGGACAGTCTCAAGCAGAAGCTCCGCGCTGCCATACTCAAGCTTTCCCCGTTGGATCAGTGCATTCTTGAATTTTTTCTGGAGGATCCGAGTACATTCATTGACAGGGCGGTGAAAGAACTGAATGTCACCAGAAGCTTTGTGAGCATTCACAAGTGCCGGGCTTTGGATAAACTGCCGTCGCTGATGGGGATAAGCGCCGAGGACTATTATGAAATGTACGATGAGCCGACCTTCATGAGCCGAAAACCGGAGACGGTTCCGTCGGCTGCCCCTTCCCGTTACCGCAATCCCATATTTCCTGAATTTGACATAGAATCCACTGTTTCAAAACTTTATGATGCCATTCGCGGCGATTCTGAAGTTGAGGTTGATGGTGAGTCATGAATATTCTGAAAAGATTTCTGCAATAAATCCATGGGCCCGGGTATATAGACTAAGTAATCGTTAAAAAACATTCAAATGGCAGAATCAGTTTCAATAAAGGCTCATTGCGCGGACGTCTTCAGCTATGCGCGGTTTCAGAACGGGATGAGGGCGGTGAACCGCATCGTCATAAGGAACACCTCCGGAGGTATTCTGACGGGGCTGCGGCTTACTGTCGAATCGGATCCGGAGATTATTCACAGCTCCTCGCTGCATATCGGGGACATCAAGGACGGGGCGTCTGTCGTCATCGATGATGTCCGGGCCGACATTTCAACGAATTATCTTGCAAACCTGACTGAGTGTCAGAGCGGTGTGCTGCGCATAAAGGTCAGTTCCGAAGAAGAGGGCCTCACTCCCGTGTCCTTCACTCACAAAATTACCATACTCCCTTATGACCAGTGGGAGGGCGTAAGGCGGGCTGATGAACATCTGGCTTGTTTTTGCGTGCCGAACCACCCGGAAGTTAAGAACATCATCAAGGCCGCCTCGCGGCGGATGCTAGAATGGACCGGAAATCCGTCCATGGACGGCTATGCCGGCGGAGACCCCGGCAGGGTCAAGATGATGATGGCAGCCATTTTCGGCGCAATCAAAGACCTGAACATCGCATACGCCCTGCCTCCGGCATCGTTTTACGAGAGCGGCCAGCGCATCCGTATGCCAGAAGAGATAGTCGGGACGAGACTCGCGACCTGTCTGGACACAACGATGCTCTATGTCTCCTGTCTTGAAGCCGCGAGCCTGCGCCCTCTGGTGATTCTGAACCGGACGCATGCATACGCCGGGGCATGGCTTGACGAGGATGCCATCTCTCCGAGCGCGGTGAGCGACGACCCGTCGCTGCTTCGCAAGCGCGATGCGGAAGGCATAAACCAGCTGATTCCGGTGGAGACCACAAAGATGGACAAGGGCATCAGCATGGGCTTTGACGACGCTGTCCTTGCCGCGGAGGAAACGCTTGCGGACGCGGACTCGTTCGAGTGCGTGATTGACATCCACGAGGCGCGCAAGCTTGGCGTGAATCCTTTGCCGCAGCGCGTGTGGACGGCGGACGGCTACGAAATCATTCCCGACGGGACTCCAGACGTGGAACAGCGTCCCGAAGCCCTGCCGGCCTCCGACAAGGTTGACTTGACGGCGGAGCCCTTCGTCGAGAAACAAATCATCTGGGAACGCAAGCTTCTGGACCTGACTCTCCGCAATAACCTTCTGAACATCCATCCCCGCAGCATTCTCCAGCTTATGAATCCCAACACTCAGATGATTGTCTCCGCGCTTGAAAACGGCCGCTCTATGCGCATCGGTCCTTGCCCGGACTTCTGGGAGGGACAGATGACGGGGAACGGCATCTACGCCGCCATATCAGCGGCGGATAAGATGCAGACATTTACCGACGAGGAGGTCTATGACGGCCGGCTGCGCACTTTTGTCGATGAGAAAACTTCCCTGACACGCATGATGACTCTGAGGGAGACGGCGAAGCGGTCTCTGGAAGAAAACGGCGCGAACACGCTGTATCTGACGGCTGGGGCATTGAAATGGACGGACACGGAGCGTCAGAAGGAACACTATGCGCCCATTCTGCTGGTACCCTGTGAGATAATGCGCCTGAGCGGTGCGCTGGTGGCAACGGGGGAGGAGACTGTCATAAACCTGACGCTTCTGGAAATGCTCAGGGAAAACTTTGAACTCACGATTCCCGGGCTCGACCCCCTTCCGCAGAAGGACGGGCACACCGATGTCCGACTTGTGCTGAATACCGTGCGCAAGGCGGTGATGGACAAAAAGGGATGGGATGTGGAGCCTCTTGTGTTTCTCGGCAATTTCACATTCAGCAAGTTCATCATTTGGAACGACATACATTCCTGGCATAAGATTTTTGACTCAAATCCAATGATTTCCAGCCTCAAGAACGGCGCGCTTGACAAACGGATAAAACCGCTCCGGAATATTGGCCGGGACATTGACTCGCTTTGCCCTCCTGACGAGGTTTTGCTGCCGATAGACGCGGACTCTTCGCAGATGAAGGCGATAAGGGATGCCCTTGACGGACGGAGTTTCATCATGCAGGGTCCTCCGGGAACGGGAAAGAGCCAGACAATTACGAACATCATCGCCAACGCCCTGTATCATGGCAAGCGCGTGCTTTTCGTTTCAGAGAAGAAGGCTGCGCTTGAGGTCGTTCAGAAGCGCCTTGAATCAATCGGGCTCGGCCCGCTGTGTCTCGAGCTCCATTCCAACAAGGCAAAGAAGTCGATGGTCCTGAGCAAGCTGGAAAAGACACTGGAACAGAAGGCTCCGGCGGAATGCGGGACATTTGGCTCCGAAGCGGCGAGGGTCGCGGAACTGCGCTCTGTGCTGGTTCGTCATGTCGAAGCGCTGCACTGTTCCGGCGACGAAGGCATGACCTTGTACGGAGCATTGTCGCAGTATCTGGCCGCTCCGCAAAATCTTCCGTTCCGGAATATGCCCAACATCGTGATGTCGTCCTTGTCACCGGATTCAATCCGGCAGATGCAGGCTGTCGTGCGGGACTTTGCCGCTGCGGCGGGACGGGTTTCTCTGGACGACATCCGGGATTTGCTTGATTTGCCTTTAAGTGAATATACACCAGCCCTCATGGAGCGCCTCAAGGCCGAGATGGAGGCTCTGCTCGCAACGAACGGCCGTCTTCTGTTCCGCCTCCGTTCCCGCAGGCTCGCGAAAATCCTTGGCGTTGATTTCTGGAACGGCCTGGGGCTTAACCGCAGCGACTCGCGCCGGGACAAGGTCGGGCAATGGTACGGAGCATTGGACAGGCTCAGGGACTATGCCATATACAACAGCCGGCGTACGGCTCTCCGTTCCCGAGGGCTTGGGGTCATCGCCTCGGACTTCGAGGCCTGTAAGGTCGCGCCGGACGCGCTTTCCGACAGCCTGATGAAGAGCCTGCAATACAGCTATATCAGGAAGAGGGTTTCCTCGGACGCGCATCTTGGAATGTTCTGCGGAGATATGTTTAACAACACCGTGCGTGACTATCGGGAGACGGAGCGCGCGTTTAGGGATAGCTGCCGGAAAGAAATATGCCGCAGGATGTATTCGGGAATTGAGGCTCTCGCACAGGAAACGTTCAACCCGCAGCTCACGATTTTGAAAAAGGCCATCCGAGGCGGAGCAAGGGGAATGTCCCTCAGGACTCTTTTTTCAAAGATTCCCGATTTGCTGCCGAGGCTGTGTCCATGTATGCTGATGAGTCCTCTTTCCGTGGCTCAGTATCTTCAGGCGAATCCCGACATGTTCGACCTCGTGATTTTCGACGAGGCTTCGCAGATGCAGACAAGCGAGGCCGTCGGTTCCATAGGCAGGGGGCATTCGCTGATTGTCGCCGGGGACTCGAAGCAGTTGCCTCCGACGGCTTTCTTCGAGACCCTGTCCTTTGACGAGGACAATGCCGACCGCGAGGATTTGGAGAGCATACTTGAAGACTGCATTTCGCTTTCCTTGCCGGCCAACACGCTGAGATGGCACTACCGCAGCAGGCATGAAAGCCTGATTTCATTCAGCAACTCAAAGTATTACGGCAACTCCCTGCTCACCTTCCCATCCACGGATGACCTCACAAGCAAAGTGACTCTGAAGCGGATTGACGGTCTGTATGAGAGGGGAGGGACCCGCCAGAACAAGGCGGAGGCGGAAGCGGTGGTCGCGGAAATAAAGCGCCGTCTGGAGAACGCGCCGGACAGAAGCATAGGCGTCATTACATTCAGCCAGCCTCAGCAGGCTGCGGTTGAAAAGCGTCTGGAGACGATGCTGCGCAACAATCCGGGCCTGGAGGAGATTGCCTCCCGCATGGATGAGCCGATATTTGTGAAGAACCTGGAGAATGTTCAGGGAGATGAGCGCGATGTGATTCTGTTCTCCGTCGGCTATGGTCCGGACAAGAGCGGGCGCATCCCGATGAATTTCGGCCCGCTTAACCAGAGCGGAGGCTGGCGGCGGCTCAATGTTGCCGTCTCAAGGGCACGCTGCGAAATGAAGGTGTTCTCGTCCCTCTCTCCGGATGACATCAGGGTTGACTATAATACCCCGAAGGGCGTCGTCGGGCTTCGCGATTTCCTTCGTTACGCATCCGACGGCCGGAGGACTCTGGAGGAATATTCCGCTGAAGCCGCGGAACATGACGCCTGGGTGGAGAAAGTCGCCGCTGAACTGCGCGAACGCGGACTCAGGGTAAACACTAACATAGGAACATCCGATTTCCGCATAGACATCGCCGTCCTTGACGAGGAGAAAGGCCGCTACATCTACGGCATCATCTGCGACGGCCCGAACTACGCCTCCGCACCCTCCGCCGTTGACCGCGAGGTCGTGCGTCCCGCCATTCTTGAAAATCTCGGCTGGCACATCGAGCGCCGCTGGATTATGGACGAGTGGCGCTGATTCGTGTGCCCCACCGTGATTCTACACTATAGTATATTTGACCCCGCGTTCATCCAAAACCTGCCGTGCTATCCGGCCAAAATGATTTCGACTATGGCATATATTGTCAGCCCTAAAACATTCGTGGTTTCGGACTCTTTTATCACATATACAACCATAACCGCAGAGAATATTGCATTCAGAATGGCCATCACCATATAAGAGATACATTATTCTACCTTGATGACTCCAGGCTCTTTCCCCTCGATGTTGATGACAAACGGGGCGGCGATTGTCTCGCGGAAGGCATATTTCCCTTTCCCGGGATTGCCGACGCATTTGAAGACTCGTCCGTTGGAGTGTATCTCTATTTCCTTTCTTCCGGGGTAGGCGGCTGGCGACTGGATTTCAACTATCGTAAAATTGTACGAAATGGTCGGATCCGTTATGGAAACCAGCTGATAGACGCCTTCTGAACCAGTGACCGTGAAATGCTTGCCGATGCCTGCGGAACTGCCGTCGTCTCCGCCTTTTACCCTGTCGTCTCCGAATCCGTCATTGTAATACCTCAAGTAGAACTTGTTGGCTCCACCGATGGCGATTACAGGCCTGCGGTTTCCGACGAGCTTTCCAGAGCAGTCAGTAGGCGTTTCATATTTCACGATCTCGCTTTCAGCCCATTCATCAGGCTCTTGATGTAGAAAGAAGTCTCGACTTTCTTCTCAATTCCGTCGGAAACTACGGTGAGAGTATTGGTGTAGTGATATGGCGTGTCGGTCTCGTCGAAGCTCAATGACGACGTTCTTGACGGGAATCTGTTGAATGAGCACCTGCGGTACGGCGAGTCCATCATCGAGAACTCCGCGAAATGACGCGATGCTCCGGCCGGAACCCACACGCCCTCCTTTTCCCTGACCTCAAGGGACGATGAGGAGGACACGGCGCTGCCTGAGACGACCGCATTGTTTGCTGAGACGGACTTGCTTGCGGAATAGCTTCCGCCTACAGAACCGTAAATTCCCGGATAGAAGTAGAG
>DJSA01000090.1:0-1397 GCA_002438905.1 Bacteroidales bacterium UBA6346 | reverse complement strand
CTGTTCTTGTAGTAGTCGTTCGTCATCCCGTTGACCAGAAGGAACGACTTTGTCATGTCGATATAGACATCCTTGTCCGAGTTGTTGAAGAACGTGAAGGACACGGTTCCCGCCTGCGCCCAGAAATCATAGACAATCACATAGTCCCCTTCATTGAAAACGAGGTTGTCGCTTTTGCTCAGCTGCCCTTTCTCCGACCCCACGGTCGCAATCTGGTAATACGTCGAAGCGCACGAGGATGCCAAAAGTGCCGTCGCCGCGATTAGTAAAATGGTTTTTTTCATGAGTTTATGGTTTTACAATAATGTTGTTTTCTTTGTTGTGATATTGAGTCAAGCCGTATAGCAATGTCGAAAACCCGAAAAGGTAAACAACGGAATTTCTCTTTTTACATACTCTCTGATTTATAGAAAGTTATCCAATTTGTACGATAGCCCTGCCTGAGATACATGGGATATCAGTCATTAATTATTTCATCCAAACAAATGTTATCCATCGCCTCCGGATTATCAAAATCCAATTCGGGATAATTTATTGTCGGCATATTCTCGATATCGTAAACAAGATGAGTTGGCCATGCCACCAGGTGGTAGAGATTATCCTCTGGGTCATAAATATTTGTTCTGTCAAATGAATAAAATCCCTTCTTTGCCATACGAAGAAAAGACGGTAGATAGTCTTCACGGTTCACGCCAATTCTGTCCAATGCATCTTCATTGATGTGTATCTCCTCACCCGTATTGATGTCCTCCAATGTTTCTACCTCACGTTGGATAGTTCTCAATACTCTGCGGTCATTGATTAAATTAGGAATACGGCCACCAGCTGATGCTATATGAACATAAATTCCATTGATTGCGCAAAACCAATCAATATCTCTTGTGTGGACTTCAGACTCAGTATATATCCTTGGCATAATGCTACCTTATAATATTATAAATTCGGAAATGTCGCCCTACAATTATCACAGTACGGGATAACTTGTTTGGTTCTTGGCCGTAACGCAGAACTGAATAAAATCTGATTCAATCCTGCATGATTATTGTAATGGATTAACTTGTTTGCGGCGCGAGGTTCTGCACAGCAGCCGATTGGGTACGGACAGCCATTACCGGAATGTTGTCCTACTCCTCCCAATTGATTTAGGGCGTTTGCTAAAATAGGCTCGAACATTTCCGGTTTCGATTTTCCCGATGTCTCCTTGTAGATTCGCATGTTGCCATTATTCATTCTGCACGATACTACTGCCGCGGGATAGTCACGCACTCTTGGGTTTCGACGGCTTCTTATGACTTGGTTTGCAACCGAGCCACTATATTGGGTGACGCTTCTTTCTAAATCTTGTGGAGGCATATTATGTTATTATTTATTGCTTTATCACAATAGTTCGTTAAATT
>DJSA01000094.1:17609-18074 GCA_002438905.1 Bacteroidales bacterium UBA6346 | reverse complement strand
GGGATTCCTACAAATAAATTGCCAAATTACGCCTTTGGAATAGCCATATGGATTCGATGATTATCAAAAGGTAGAAAATTGCGAATTTTTGCGATATGGTAAAAATTTCTTACATTTGCCTTTCGATACAAAAAACAATTTATTGATGTCTGATTCATTATTGAATATCGGCCTGAAGCAAATCAGGAAACTTGTCCCCGTCCAGAACGAAGTACAGCTTGGAGATGATTTTTTCATCATGGATGTAAAGTACAGCGACGAACTTCAATTTTTGAAATATCCCTGCCGCAGCGATGCCTACATTGCCATCTTCTGCAAATCAGGCGGGCTTGATGTGGAAATCAACCTTAGATCATACTCTATAAGGAAGGGCACCCTGTTCGTAGGCACTCCAGGAAACATAATCAAGATCAACAAGTCACCATTTACCGATGACAACTCATATGAGTTCATAGTCATGGCGAT
>DJSA01000094.1:7606-17495 GCA_002438905.1 Bacteroidales bacterium UBA6346 | reverse complement strand
TCCAAGTACTTGGATCTGATTGGAGAGATCCTGTCCTCCGATGTTCTCAACAAAAAAGAGGCAGTAGGATCCTTGATCGGATCATTGTTCTATGTGCTTGGAGGCTTGATGGAAGAAAACGTGGTCAGGCCACAGACAACGACAGGAGGGATGGTCAACACCAGGGTAAAATTGATTTTTGAGCATTTCATGTCATTGGTCACCGAACATCACACATCCGAACGCAACATGGCCTTCTACGCCAGCCGGCTTGGCCTGACCCCGAAATACCTATCAAAACTCATCAAGCAAGTCAGCGGACGCTCCGCACCCGACTGGATCGACTCATTCGTAGTGCTTGAGGCCAAGAATATGCTCAAGTACACTGACGACAGCATCAAGGAGATTGTCTTCAAGCTCCATTTCCCGAACCCTTCTGTTTTCTACAAATTCTTCAAGGCCCACACAGGAATGACACCAAGCCAATACCGGAACGGATGACCGCTACGCCAATGACAGGGAAAATGGCCACAGAACGCATAGAACAGGCATTTTGCATTAATCTGTAAGTCAGAAAGCCTCTTTAGTGAAAGTTTAAACGGAAAAATCGTTTTAAAAAATCTACAAAAATATTTGCAGTTTCAATAAAACTTGATAACTTTGTCATCGGACAGACAAAAGTTCTTTTTGTTGTCTATTTGTTAAGTTCGTTTTATATACAACAGGCCGTCGCTTTGGGGAAAGCGGCGGCCTTTCTGTCTTCATGTCGTAATACTAAATCCTCAGACCAGCGGTACTCAAAAAAAAAGCCACGCAGTGTTATCCTGCATGGCCTTTTCAGCGGAGAGAACGAGATTCGAACTCGTGATACGGAAACCCGTATGCAGGTTTAGCAAACCTGTGGATTCAGCCACTCTCCCACCTCTCCGGATGTCTCTGGCCGAACGGTTGTCAAACCTTTCGTTGATTTGGACTACAAAGATACAAATTTTTCTTGTATTCCAAGAATATTGAGAAAATTAACACTGAAGTTTCAATGTCAACGCCACAAAATCATCTACGTTTAAACGCTCCGGGCGCAGGTCAAAGACCGGATCTGACAAAAGATCGGGCTTGATAAACGGCTTGAGAGAGTTGCGGAGCGTCTTGCGTCGCTGGCCGAAAGCGGTCTTGACAACCGTGCGGAAAAGCTTTTCATCGCAGCCGAGGGAAGTGCGGGAGTTCCGCGTCAGGCGGATCACGGCAGACTGGACCTTTGGCGGAGGATTGAACGCGCCCGATCCCACAGTGAAAAGATATTCAATGTCATACCACGCCTGAAGGAAGACCGACAGGATGCCGTAGGTCTTCGTGCCGGGCTTTTCAGCGATGCGTTCCGCAACCTCTTTCTGGATCATGCAGACCACCTCCGGAATGCGGTCGCGATGCTCAAGAACCTTGAAGAAAATCTGAGAGGAGATGTTATAGGGGAAATTCCCGATTACTGAATATTCTCCCTCGAATACCCCGTCAAGATCCATTTTCAGGAAATCACCCTCAATCAGGCCATCCCCCAATTTCGGATAATGCTTCTTCAGGTAGACGACTGACTCGCCATCAATCTCGACAACCTTCAATGCCAACTCCGGTCGAGGCAGCAGGTACTGAGTCAACACTCCCATCCCCGGCCCGACCTCCAACGCCTGATGACCCTCAAGAGCCCCGACAATGTTCCTCGCAATGCTCTGGTCAGTCAAAAAATGCTGCCCCAGCGCCTTTTTCGCACGTACTTCCATAGGGACAAAGATACGGAATATTCATTTAATTTTTTTGGCTGTGGTGCAGCGGTTCACGAGGTAGGCGATGGAGACGTACGGGATACCGGAGTTGGTGGCAAGGCCGATCTCACAGGTGCGGCTGTTGGAGTAGCCGACCGGGATGCCTTTGACCTGGGCTTTAAGCTTGCGGAGAGCATACCTGTTGAGTTCCGGGTGATTCAGGCCTTTGTCCCCGGCGAAACCGCAGCAGCCTACTCCTTCCGGGACAATCACATTGGAGGAGCACATCCTGGCCAGATCAAGCATCTTGCCGGACTTGCCCATCAGGCGCATCGAGCAGGTGAGATGGATGGCGACCGGGGTGTCTGTCTTGTGGAAGTCCAGTCTGTCAGCCAAAAAATCAAGGATGAACTCAGACGGCTCGTAAAGCTGCATCTTCTTGATTTTATGCTGCATACGATGGAGGCACGGGCTCTGGTCACAGAGAACCGGAAAACGCCCATGCTCACTTGCCTCCCAAAGGGCATCCTCCAGCTCAGCGGTCTTCCTGTCAGCGATTTCGGGCATTCCCTTACTCTCCCAGATCGTACCGCAGCACAGGGAGGACATATTCCTCGGGAATATCACTTCGTAGCCGGCTTTGCCAAGCAGCGAGACCATCTCCTCGACCAGCGGCCTGTCCACGGCGTGGTGATGCTTCGGAAGGCCCATCATCTGATTGATGCAGCTTGGAAAATAAACCACCTTGTCTTTCGACGTCATGGCCTCTCCGGCCGGCCCGGAGACAGAATGCTTACCAGGCGTTGATCCGGCCGAGCCAGCCGAAGCGGCGGCGGATGCGACCAGAGCACGGAGCGATTTAGGAATATGGTAGGCCTCAGGCGTCGCAGGAGTCCAGAGTGGAAGGCGAACGGAGTCGTGAAGCCAGCGGCAAAGGCCGCTCATGGCCAGGTCCCCAAGCACGGTCTCCCCGGCGGTAGCCATCCTTAGCGCGCCTTTCAATCCTGCCTTGACAAAAGAGTAATGCTTGGCCGAGGCGTTCCAAAAAGTGTAGCCCAACGACCCCTTTGGCATATTCACACGCCGCAACTGATGAGTCAGATCCGCGACATTGATGCCCATCGGGCAGGATGTCGAACAGAGACCGTCCCCGGCGCAAGTCTGCTCCCCCGCGTAGGAATATTCCTTCTCAAGTGTCCGCAGATGAGCAAGTTCCGCAGCGGTAGGATTTGGCAGTGCGCGCAAGGAAGTGATTTCTCTCTGGGTTGCGATTCTGGTCCTTGAAGAAAGCGTGAAACCACACGAAAGGCAATTCACCTCGCAGAAACCGCATTCAATGCACTTATTCAGTTTCTGATAGATCAGGGCAAGCTCTGGCTCAACAGGCTTGCCGTCATCAGGCCAAGGCTTCAGAACCGGCAACGCCTTGAAATTCCGCAGGAAACACTTAGGATCGTCATTGAATATCACGCCAGGATTAAGAAGTCCCTTAGGATCAAACAGTTTCTTGACACGCTTCATAATCCCGAACGCCTTCTCGCCCCACTCATACGAAACAAATGGAGCCATATTCCTGCCGGTTCCATGCTCGGCCTTAAGGGAACCTCCGTATTTCTCCACGACCATCCTCGCGACATCCCGGATCATCGCCTCATAGCGGTCAACCTCCTCTTGCGAACCGAATGATTGATTGATTATGAAATGGAAGTTTCCCTCAAGGGCGTGGCCGTAGATGCAGGAATCATCGTAGCCATGCTTGTCCAGAAGAGCCGACAGATCGACTGTTGCGCTCGGAAGGTCCTCGATGTGGAAGGCAATGTCCTCAATCAGGCAAGTCGTACCTTGGCGGCGCATTCCTCCAACTGAAGGGAATATGCCCGAACGGATGGCCCAATACTTTCCGGTGACAGAAGGATCACTACTGAATATGAAAGCGTTACCTTCAGAGTCCTTCAAGACGGCAAAGCGGTTAAGCACCTCAGACAGTTTCCCGACATTCGCATCGAGGTCAGCCTGATCCGCGCCTGTGACACGTAGCAAGAGAGCGGTGAGATCCTTGCCGGGATGTTCATTAAGCATCGGGTCATCGACAGACGCGAGAGAACGCTTGTCAAGCAACTCGGCAGCATCAAGCACGGCAGAATCAATCTCTTTCCTAAGGGCGACAACTGCCTCCGCCGCCTCCTGGATGGTACCGAAATAGACCATCGCGGACGCCTCTTTGGACGGAAGCGGAAGAGTCTTCATCGTAACTTGGCTCATAAAAGCCAAAGTACCCTCCGAACCGACAAGCAGGTGCGTGATGATGTCGAACGGATCGCTGAACCTGACGAACGGGAATATGTTGAGCCCCGTCACGTTTTTTATTGAATACTTGTACCTTATGCGGTCTGAAAGGGCCTTGTCCGAGAGAATCTCATTCCTCAACGACATGATCTCGTTGATGAATTCCGGGTGAGAGGTCCGGAAAGCATCCCTAGAGGCTTCGTCGCCCGTGTCCAAAACAGTACCGTCAGCGAAAACCATCCGGACCCTCTCAAGCTCCCTGTCGCTGTTGGCATGGGTACCGCAGCTCATTCCGGAGGCGTTGTTCATCACGATTCCACCCACCATGCAACTGCCGATGGAAGCGGGATCCGGGCCGAACTTACGGCCGAAAGGTCTCAGGATGGCGTTCACCCTGGCCCCTACCATTCCTGGTTCAAGAGTGATTTCGGAAGCATCCTCCGACACCTTGAACCGCTCCCAATTCTTGCCGGCGACAATCAGGACTGAATCGCTTATGGCCTGGCCTGAGAGACTGGTCCCGGCCGCGCGGAAAGTCACAGGGACATCAAACCTCGACGCAGCCACAAGAATCTTCGAGACTTCTTTCTCATTGGACGAACGGATGACAATCTTCGGAACGAGCCTGTAGAAGCCCGCGTCCGTCCCCCACGCGAAACATCTTAACTCATCTGTGTAGATCCTGGCCTTGGGCACGGAATCACACACTTCCTCAAGAAAACGCGAATATTTCTCATCCATATTCAAGTAAGATACACTACTATGTAATACATCATCATTCCACTGGCTATCAGCTTGATTCCAGTGCCGCAAAGAAAGCCGGCAAAGGCCCCAAGCGCGGATTTGGCCGACTCCCAGCCATTCTTTTCAGAGAATGCCAACTCGGCAAGAAAGGCTCCTGAAAGAGTGCCGAGGATGATTCCGACCGGCGGGACGAAGAGGCCGACCAGCATTCCGGCCATAGCCCCCCTGCCAGCCGCCTTCGTTCCGCCGGTGACCTTTGTGAACCAGGACGGCACGATGTAGTCGACAACCGTCACGGCCACCGTGATTCCCAGCCAGACCAGCAGGAACGTAAGCGACATTGGGTCACCGGCGCCGTTAGTGCCTCTTCCCCAGAAATAAAGGATCATCAGTCCCGCCCAACTGACAGGAGGGCCGGGCAAAGCCGGAACAACACTCCCGACGATGCCAATCACTCCCGCCAGAACGGCAAGGATGATGACCAAAACACTCATGAATATTCAAGAATATATATTCCTAAGCCATGGCGGCCTCGACATCGTCCGGCAGGATCGGGAGACGGTCCGGGCCCGTGCGACGCGCGCCATCTTCGGTCACAAGGACATCGTCCTCAAGACGGATTCCTCCGAAATCGAGGTAATCGTGTTCCAGCTTGTAGTAGTTCACAAAGCCCTTGTCACGCTTCTCGCTCTTCCACTTGGCGATAAGGGCGGGGATGAAGTAGATTCCCGGCTCATCCGTGACAACATTGCCAGGAACGAGTCTGCGGGCCATCCTGAGACTGCCCAGACCGAGTTGGGTTGAACGTCTCTGGTCCGGATCGTAGCCGACGAGATCCTCACCGAGATCCTCCATGTCGTGAACGTCAAGACCCATATTGTGGCCGAGCCCGTGAGGCATGAAAAGTCCGCCTATGCCGTCTGCGGCAAGCTCGGCAGGGTCTCCGGTGACAAGTCCCGCAGCCTTGAGGCCTTCGAGCATCTTCGTGACCGTGGCAATATGAACCTCACGGTAGGTAATTCCGGGACGAACCATCGAGAACGCGAACTCGTTGCAGGCGTGGACGAGGTCGTACATCTCCTTCTGCTGCGCGGTGAACTTGCCTCCGCAAGGATAGGTGCGCGTGAAGTCGGAGGCATAGTGGATGTTGCTCTCGGCACCGGCATCGACCACGAGAAGACGGCCCGGGGTGATTATCTGGTGGTGGGTGTGGTTGTGCAGGGTCTCGCCGTTCTGGGAAAGAATTGTCGTGAACGACACGCCCCAGCCCTTCGAGAGGGTGATGCCCTCCATCCTTCCGACGATTTCCTGTTCAAGCACTCCCGGCCGGCATCCCTCACGCGCAGCAGTGTGCATCTCGACTCCGAGGTCGCAGGCATTGTCAATGGCCTCTATCTCACAGTCCTGCTTCACGAGGCGCATTGAGACAATCGCCCTAACAAGAGCCTTTGAAGCGGCCGACCCGCCATCGAGTCTGCGGCTACCGACGGAATCCGGATTTACCCCGAGAGCCTCGCCGAGGCGCATCTGGTTGTAGTAGCGCGACTGAGGCACGAAATGGACGCTGCGCCCGGCTGCCTTTGCCGCAGCGACCGCCTCGAAGAACTTGCCGTAAGGCGCTGAAACGCCGTCTTGGGTGCTCCCGGCATTCTCCCCGATGCCAATCAGCTCCGCTTTCGAGCGCACCGAAGGCTGCGGCCCCATCCACACGATGTCGTCAATGTCAACGTCGTCGGCATACAGCGTCTCCGCCCCGCTTTCAAGGTCAATCACGGCCGCAAATCCCGGCTCGTCAATTCCCAAGAAATAGAGAAAGGTGCTGTCCTGCCTGAACTTATAGTCATTGCCCCTGTAGTTTGCCGGAGCATCTACATTTCCCAAGAACACGGCAACGCCGCTCTCTCCCTTCATCCGGCGCAGCAGTTCCGCCCGCCTGTTTACATACACTTCCTTACTGAACATATCCTTCTATTTTATATATCCCTTATTCAACAGAATCTCCGCTATCTGCACCGCATTCGTAGCCGCACCCTTTCGTATATTATCCGACACGCACCACAGATTCAGCCCGTTCTCCACAGACTCGTCGCGCCGGATTCTCCCGACAAAGACCTCGTCCTTCCCCAGCGCGTTTATCGGCATCGGATAGACATTGTGCGCAGGGTCATCCTCGACCACAGCCCCCGGAAACGCTGCAATCGCAGCCCTGACATCCTCCAGTTCAAACGGCTTCTCAAGTTCCAGATTTATGGACTCCGAATGGCCGCCCATCACAGGCACCCGCACCGTCGTTGCAGTCACCCGAATCGACGGGTCGAGAATCTTGTGCGTCTCGTTCACCATCTTCATCTCCTCCTTCGTGTAGCCGTTGTCGAGGAAAGAGTCGATGTGCGGCAGGATGTTCATGTCAATCGGGCAGGGATATACCGCCGGGTACTCACCCCATTTCGCTCCCCCGCGCTCTGCCTTCATCTGGTTCACCGCCTTGTAGCCCGTGCCCGTAACCGACTGATACGTAGAGACAACGATGCGTCGTATCCCATATTTATAGTGAAGCGGCGCAACGGCAATTAGCATCTGTATCGTCGAGCAGTTAGGGTTCGCGATAATCATATCGCTCTCTTCGATCACATCGCCGTTGATTTCCGGAACGACCAGCTTCTTCGTCGGGTCCATTCTCCAGAACGATGAATTGTCAACGACGCGGCAGCCTACATCCGCAAACTTCGGCGCAAGTTCCCCCGAGACCGAACCTCCCGCCGAGAAGAGCGCCAGCTGAGGCTTCGCGGCAATCGCCGTTTCAGCAGAGACGACCTCATATTCCTTCCCCTTAAACAAAATTTTCCTTCCGACAGATTTTTCCGATGCCACAGGCAGGAGTTCCGTCACAGGAAAATTCCTCTCCGCCAGCACCTCAAGCATCCTCGTGCCAACCAGCCCCGTGGCACCCACTACCGCTACTTTCATATCCTTAATTTTCTGTTCAACAAATATTTACTTCAATTCATCAAAGCTCCTCAACACCCTGAATCTCCGCAATCGTGGATTTGAGACAAAAATAGTAAATAATATGCGATACTGTTCAAAATAAGGGCACAACTATGTACTCCATGAGTAAATTTACCCCAAAATGAGGATGCGGAATAATATGACAGAAAACAAAATTTCAAAAAATATATCGAAAAATTTTGGAGATAAAAAATATCGCCGTATATTTGCAGTGTATTACAACACTAATACACTAAAAGAATGGTAATATTGATAATTAAATACTATTAAAATGATTACGCTCAACAACTTAAGCTTCGCCTACGGCAGCAATGCCGTGCTGAAGAACATCTCTATGGAGCTGAAACCCGGGAACATCTATGGGCTGCTCGGAGAGAACGGAGTGGGCAAGACCACTCTTCTGACCCTGCTCTGCGGACTCAAGAAACCGCAGACCGGAACGCTCGACATCGACGGCTACAGACCGTACGACCGCAAGCCGGGGCTGCTCACCAAAATCTACTACCTAAGCGACGAGGTCGCGGAAATCACCATGAAGCCGATGGAGTTCGCTCTGAACTACGGAAAGTTCTGGGACGGGTTCTCGCTTGAGGCTTTCGAGGCGATGATTGACCTGTTCGAGGTTCCGAAGGATAACCGGATGGACAGAATGTCGGCCGGCCAGCTCAAGAAGACGCACATCTCATTCGCGCTCGCGAGCGGAAGCCGCTACATTCTCATGGACGAGCCGACCAACGGACTCGACATCCCGTCAAAGGCACAGTTCCGCAAGGCGCTGATGCAATACACCTCGGAGGACGCGACTGTCGTGATTTCAACGCATCAGGTAAAAGACCTTGAGAATGTCATCGACCCAGTCATAATCCTTGACCGTCAGGACGTTCTGCTCAACGCCGGCATAGCGGAGATTTCCCGTAAGCTCTTCTTCGACTACGGAACGGAGGTCAATCCCAACGCCCTCTACAGCGAGTTCATCCCTGGCGGCTGCATCCAGGTGCTCCCGAACTCCGACGGCTGCGAGAGCAAGGTCAACATCGAGGCGCTCTTCAACGCCGTTCACAAGAACAAGGAGTGGTTCAAGGCGACTTTCGGCAAAGGCGTGGCAACCGGTGGCAATGCGGAAATAGTCAAATAGGGTACAGCCCCAGCTAATATTCTTCAAAACACGAATACAATGAACAACAATACATTCAATTTTACGAGGTTCGGCAAATATTTCGTCAGCGACCTCAGGAACACATTCAACAACACATGGCTCACGGTCCTGCTCACCTCCCTGTCCGGACTCATCGCCTACCTCTTCTGCGGCACGATTCACCTTCTCGTTGACGGCAGTTGGGCATCCTACGGACTAATCGGCAGGGCAATATCATTCTTCATTCTGCTCTACATCCTGATTCTCGTCGTACCATCGAAGGCATACGGGTTCTTCACCGACAAGCGCAGCGGCGGATTCTACACGCTGATTCCGGCATCGTCTCTCGAAAAATTCCTCACGATGTTCATCAACACGGCAATCCTCGCCCCTCTCGCCTACGTCGCCATAGCCCTCGCCACCGACAGCCTTCTCTGCCTCGCTGATCCGAAATGCGGGGAAACTCTCATCTCAGCCATAGCAAGCGGAGCCCACGACTTCAACGAACTGTGCAACATCACGGACGAAGGCCTTAACATACAGGTGTTCACAAGTGCGGAACTCTTCTGGGGCGTGGTCATGAACGTCATCTCCTGGACGCTCACTTTCCTTCTCGGAGCGCTCTATTTCAAGAAAAACAAAATCGGCAAGACCATACTCGTGATGATTCTCGTGTCAATGGCCACAAGCATGGTTCTCACTCCGATAATGATTCATCTCGGTGAGGGTCTCTTCGACTGGCTCGACAGCATGGACAACCCTGAACGCATCCTCAGCACCATTAAATGGACGAGCTACAGCGTCAGCATCCTAATAACGCTCGCCCTCGGAGTCTGGGCATACGTCCGCGTGAAAACCGTAAAACACTAAATTTCAGAAACATGGAATTTAACGCGAACAAATCTATATATCTCCAGATTGCAGACGCCATCTGCGAAAAAATACTCTCCGAAGAGCTGAAGGGCGAAGACAGGATTCC
>DJSA01000094.1:0-7521 GCA_002438905.1 Bacteroidales bacterium UBA6346 | reverse complement strand
GAAAAGCTCACCGCCGACGGCATCATCTACAACAAGCGGGGGATAGGCTATTTCGTCACCCCCGACGCCCGAGGCAAGGTCCTCTCAAGCCTTCAACGCGAGTTCTTCGAGACCGAATGGCCGGCCGTCCTCCGCAAGATGAAGCTCCTGGAAATCAGCCTCTCCGACCTCCCGACAGACTGACATTTTCTGTGCACACATCACTTTTGGCATACGACCAAGCGCTAAGCAAGGCTGACTTCAAGCCGCAGGCTAAGTCCCAGCGCATCTGCAAGGCGGATAAAAGACGACAACTGCATATCGGTCTCGCCATGTTCGATCCGGTTAATGTAAGTCCTTTTGCAGCCGACATTGTCCGCCAATTCTTTCTGAGTCAGTCCAAGCTCCTTGCGACGTTCTCTAAGCACCTCGCCATAATACCACGCCCGGGCCTTCGCGTCAAAAGCTTCACGCCCCGCCGTTCCGTGAGCCCCAACTTCTTCCGCGAGCACGGTTTCAGCCGGCACAAATCCCTCTTTCTCAGAAACATCAACATTTCTGAGAGCCGCCCTTTCTTCAGGAGACAGCCTATAATCCGAATTTCTCATAACATCCTCCTTAAAATATTCATTGCCACAGTCAAAACCCGTCCATAGTCCTTCGTTCCTTTCTTGACAAAAGTAACTAATTGATTTCTTTTTTACAAATATAAACGGCGGTCACCCATTCGGATAACCGCCGCAATATTATGTAGAAATGTTTGGAACACCACCAAATCGTTTTTTTTACTCGTCCTTGACGCCGTAGTCAGCGCGGAGACGGTCGAAGCCGGCATCGACAATGGCAACTACATCTTCGTCGCCGCTGTCCTTGGCAATGTCTTGAACCATGAGGACCATGTTGCGGGCGCGGTCGAAGTCTTCCTTGGCGTAGTCATAGAACTGGAAGAAGAAGTTGACGGACTGGAACATCTTGTCGAGGAAGCGGGTGGCAAGGTCGGAGGCCTTTTCCGTCTCTCCGAGGACATAATAGAGGTTAATCATATCCATGATCATCAGCTCGTTGGAGTAGCCGAGATAGGAAATGTCCAGCGGATAGTTCTTCTCCGGCACGCAGGTCTGGCACTTGTCGAGCATCTCAACCGCACGCTCCGGATGACCTGCCTTAACCATCTCCTTGGCAACGTTCACAAAAATGGCGCGCTGCGAGAGGACTCCGCAGAAAGTGTAGAGGTGCTGATTGTCGGCGTAGTAGTCCGGATAGCTGAGCGCGTCCCACTTATAGACCTTTGTCATCATGTCATAGAGCCTGTCCGGATCGGCGAACCCAACCTCCGAAGTGCGTTGGCGGTTACGGATAGGGACGAACTTGTAGGAGAACCCGTCATACTCAAGATAGTCCTTGATGCCCATGTTCAGGTCACCGCCCATATTCAGAAGATGTATCGGCCTATCCCACTGATAGTTCGAAAGCAGATCGAGCATGAACAGCTCAGGCTTGGAAATGTAGTCCTTCTTCGGCGACATAGTCAGCACGATATACTCCGGAATCTGAGACTCATATTTCTTGTCGAGGATTCCGGACTTTATCACATTCTCCTTGTTCACCGGAACCACGAGCTTGCGAGAGCAGATGTAATCCACCATTTTGCCCGAAGAGAGCGGAACCTTCGCGGACGGGTGACGAAATACTCTCATCACGTCGGAAAGGAGTATGGCGCTGTCGCGGGTGTCGTAGATGTGGACGAAATCGTTGGTACCGTAGAGATACTGGCGCGGGCCGACGCTCAGATCGAGCGGGGCGGACTTGTTGCAGGCCCACTTCATCTGGTCTATGTGCCAATCGGTTCCGAGCAGCGAGGTGTTCACAATGCGCACGTCCGGACGGCACTCCTCCACCTCCTGGGCATACCAGAGCGGGAAGGTGTCGTTGTCGCCGTGGGTTATCAGGATGCCGTTCTCGCCGCAGGAATTGAGATAGTTGTAGGCCATCTCGACGGCCGTGCGGCGGTGACTCCTATCGTGGTCGTCCCAGTTCTCAGCACCCATGAGCGCCGGTACACCGAGGCAGACAAGCGTAACGGCAGCAGAAACCGCGGCTCCGGCAGCCTCGGAGGAGACTTTCTTCTTGGCGAGCAGTTCCTCAATCCATGTGTACAGAGCCAGCACAGCGAACCCTATCCAGATTGCAAAGGCGTAGAAAGAGCCGGCGTAGGCGTAGTCCCTCTCGCGCACCTGGAACGGCGGCTGGTTGAGGTATATCACAATCGCGATTCCCGTCATGAAAAACAGCAAAAAGGTGACCCAGCAGCCCCGCTTGTCCCTAGCGAACTGGAAGAACAGACCGATAAGTCCCAGAAGCAGAGGCAGCATATAGTAGTGGTTCTTTCCCTTGTTTTCCTTGAGATAGTCCGGGGCATCGCTCTGGTCCCCGAGACGAATCTCGTCTATGAGCGGGATGCCGCTCTCCCAGTTGCCCTCGAAAAGCTCGCCCGGGCTCGGGCTGTGGACGTCATTCTGACGGCCGGCGAAGTTCCACATGAAATAGCGCCAGTACATCCAGTTCAGCTGGTAATCAAAGAAGAAGCTGAGGTTCTCGCCCATGGTAGGTTTGCGGTAGCGTCCTCCCTGCTTGGCGCCGTTCTTCATATAGGAAGCGTAGAACTGCTTGTAGCGGTCATCCACGCCGTTGCCGCTGTTCCACATACGCGGGAAGAGCATCTTGTCGCCGCTCTTATAGACGATGTTGCCGAACGACGGGGCCTTGATGTACTTCCCGTCCATCGGAGCCCAGTACCAGTCGTCCTCGATGTAGTAGTCAGAGTCGAAATATTGTCCGTAAATGAGCGGGGTGCTCCCGTACTGCTCGCGGCTGAGGTAGCGGCAGAGGGTGAAAGGGTTATCGGGCTGGTACTCGTTGGTCGGCGTGTGCGCGCATGAACGGATAATCACAATCGAGAACACCGAGAATCCCACGACGATGGTCGTGAAGCACAGCAGCAGCGTGTTGAGAAACGCCTTCTGCCTTTTCATCGTTACGAAAAGTCCCCAGAAGCAGAGCGCGAAGAGCAACACCATAAAGAAGACCGCGCCCGAGTTGTAAGGCAGATGGAAGGTGTTCACGAAGAGCAGGTCGAAATAGGCAGCCGTCTTCGGAAGGTAAGGTATTATCACAAAGAGGATAAGCGCCAGTATCACGCACGAGAGCGCGAAGATTCCCACGAGCTGCCGGAATGAATATCCCTTGTCCTCACGTTTCCTATAATAATAGAGGAACACGAGGCACGGAATCGTCAGCAGGTTCAGCAGGTGCACACCTATCGAGAGTCCCATCAGGAAGCAGATCAGCACAATCCAGCGGTTCGCGTAAGGTTCGTCTGCCTGTTCGTACCACTTCGTCATCGCCCAAAACACGAGCGCCGTGAAGAGCGAGGACATCGCATAGACCTCCCCCTCGACCGCCGAGAACCAGAATGTGTCGGAGAAGCAGTATGAGAGTGCTCCGACGGCTCCGCTTCCGTAAATCGCGAGCGCCTTGCCTATGGAATATCGCCCGTTTTCGTCGGGTTTTGCGATGCGCTTCGCGAGAAACACTATCGTAAGATAAAGGAAAAATATCGTCAGCGCAGAGCATATCGCGCTCATCGAATTCACTGCCACAGCCGCGTGCATCTTGTCCGTAAACATCGTGCAGAAGCGCGCAATCAGCTGAAACACAGGGTTTCCCGGCGGATGTCCTACTTCAAGTTTATATGACGATGCGATGAACTCCCCGCAGTCCCAGAACGATGCGGTGGGTTCGATTGTCAGAAGATATGTGACTGCTGAAATGACGAACACTGCCGCCGAGGTCACATAATTCCAGAGATTGAATCTTTTTTTATCCATATAAATATATGATGCCCCTGCCGCGAAACCATCCGCACAAAAGGCTTTTTTGTTTGCCGAACAACCTGCAAATATACAAATAGATTGGCTATATTTGCAAAAATAAACGCCGGACTTTAAAACTGCCCAGCAAATACGTTCAGATAATTATGGCAGCGGATAACGATTGGAAAAGCAGGCTCGGAGTGGTGTTTTCGACCAATCCGGACTTTCAGTATCAGGCAGATGAAGAGCCTGAAGCAGAGACGCTTGAACCCTCGAAGCAAAGACTTGTGGTGAAGATTGACCGCAAGGGGCGCGCGGGGAAGCAGGTGACGCTCGTGAGCGGATTCGTCGGACGCGAGGACGACCTAAAGGAGCTGGGGAAGATGCTCAAGGTCAAGTGCGGAGTCGGAGGCAGCGCCAAGGATGGGGAGATTGTCATTCAGGGCGACTTCCGCGACAAGGTGACGGAACTGCTGAAGGCTGCCGGATATGGCGCGAAGAGAGGGAACTGAAAACATGAACATTGAACAACTCACATTGACAATTGCGGCCGGCGTGGCTCTGCTGGCGTTACTGCCGGTGCTGCCGCAGTTCGTGAATTTGTTCCCGATGCTGTGGGCTGGGCTATTGAGGACCGCAACCTGCATAAGAATCGAGGACAGCAAGAAAGTACAGCGCAGCCGCGACCTTGTGTTTTGGCTCAGCATCCCCAGCCTAATAACGACTGTATGGAGATGCGGTCTCTACACGCCGGAGTGGATGGAAACGCTGCCGTCCGATTATCGTCTTCCCTGCATCGCCGGGATAGTACTCGGATACATTTTGCTCTGTCTGGCACTCGGGCATATGATGCCGTTCAGAAGGTTCAGTGCAAAAGTCCGCGATGCAGCCGTAGGATGCCCGAAGAATTTTGGGATAATGCTCACATTCGCCCTGTTCCTCGCAGCGGTGTTTTTGAAATCAGCCAATGTCGGAACGAATGCATCGCTCATTGTAATGTATTGTATCACAGGGGTATTGTATTTAATGTTTCTGATACGAAGATTTCAAATTTTTGCCTATGATAGCAATTATTTGACAGCAATTTTGTACCTTTGCGCCCTTGAAATCCTGCCGACAGCATTGTTGGTGATCTCGGCAGTGATTTTTTAGACGTTTTCCGGCAGTTGACACCGGTTTATTGATGAACTTTAAAGATATGAGCGCGAAGAATATCCTCATCTCTCAAAAGCAGCCTCAGACGGCCTCTCCTTACGATGCTCTTGCAGAAAAATTCGGAGTAAAGTTCGACTTTTTCCCGTTTTTCCGAACAGAACCTCTAACCTCACGTGAGTTCAGGGCACAGAAGATCAACATCTCCGACTACACGGCCATCGTGTTTTCGGCGAGGACTACCATTGACGCCTTTTTTCAGATTTGTGACGAACTCCGCGTAAGGATTCCGGAGACAATGAAATATTTCTGCACAACGGAAATCGTCGCAAACTATCTGCAGAAACACATCGTATACAGAAAAAGGAAGATTTTCTTCGGCGACGGCAAGCCCGAATCCGTGATGAGTCTGATCGGCCCGAAACACAAGGGCGAGAAATTTCTGATAACCACGAGTGATGCAACAGGAAAGGACGCGATAACGAAGTTGTTCGAATCCACGCAACTCGATTTTTCAACCGGAGTTTTCGTCAAATCTGTCCCTCAAGATCTTAAGGAGATCGACCTTCATAAATATGATGTAATTGTCGTGTTTAATGCTGCCGACGTAAAATCACTTTACGCCAATTTCCCTGAATTCAAGCAAGAAAACATCAAGTTCATCACATACGGACGCTCAGTCGTCAAAGCGATGGAGGAAGCCGGGCTAAAGATAGAGATTTCCGCGCCAACGCCTGAAATTCCTTCCGTGTCAAAAGCTTTGGAAAACTACCTCGTCAACGAGCATTAAAAATGATGCCGATAAACGGGCTGTAAAATTCCTCAATGTTTCGGGTATATGGATGCCGCTCCCCTCACTTTCTCCAAAAATGAAAGGATTTGCGGTGAGAAGAGCGTTTCACATCTTCTTGCCAGGGGACGTTACGGCACAGAGGGATCCTTTCGCTTCTGCAGCGCTGACAATGACAAGGGATTCTCAAGGATAATGGTCTCCGTGCCGAAGAAGATGTTCAAAAGAGCGGTGAAACGCAACCTCATAAAGCGCCGAATACGGGAGGCTTACCGGCTCCAGAAGGATGTCATCCGGGACTCCCAGACCGACATCTTGTTCATCTACAACAGCAAGGAACTCCTCCCCTACGACACCATCTTCACACAAGTCGGCACCATCCTTAAGCGAATCTCCGCCAAGAACAGAAACAACTGAAAGGGAGGGGACTTTTGCGATGAAATAGACCGCTTTTTCTTCTCCCGTACACAAAAAATATCGGCGGAAAATGAGACCCATTTCCGCCGATATTTTTTGTGACGCGTTTTAGAGATTGGATTTGCACATATAGGAGAACGCCACAAAAGTCAATAGTTTTTCCGAGTGCAAATGTCGCCCATTCCAAGCGTCCCCTAGTTGTAAATACTGTTGTTTTAACTGTTGTTTTTGTTGTTTTAGCCACTACACACGCCTCAGGCCTACGGAACGGGGTCATATCCGCTCCCGCCCCAAGGGTTGCAGCGGAGAATCCGCCACACCGTGAGAACCAGCCCTTTGAATGGTCCATGTTTTCTGAATGCCTGCAGTGCATACTCCGAGCATGTCGGAGTGAAGCGGCAAGTCGGAGGCTTCAGAGGCGAGATGCATACCCGATAGAACTTGATGAGACAGACAAAAGGTGCGATGGCGATTTTTCTCGCCACCGCTCTGAATTTTCCTAAAGCGCCAAGATTCTGTCCCATGGCAGGCTGCCCCGTCGCACTCCTTATTCCGCTGCTATCGGCTTCCACTTAACGGTCTTTCCGATACCCAGTACCGAGCCGCGCACGGCAATCATATTGTCCTTGGTGAACTGGACCGTGGCGTCGACGCGGATACCGCTTGTCGGATCGTAAATTTTCCCTTTCCAATGCTTCTTCTCAGGGTTGTACTTAAGGTTCCACATGATTATCATCTCGTTGCAGGGCTTGTTGCGGAGAGCCTTGTCGGGATTCTTGGTGTCGAGGAAGATGTTGCCGTTCTTGTCGTACATATTCGCACACCAATAGTTGAGGAAGGTGTAGGTGCCGTCGGCCTCCCTGTAGCAGCGGACCTTGGACTGTTCGCCGTTGTAGTCGATGAAATAGTTGCCGATGATGCCGTCGGCGGTGTTGTTGCGGGACTCCTGTGCAGAGAGCGCCGTGGTGCCTGCGAACAGCGCGAAGAGCGAGCCCAAGGCAATGATGATTTTCTTTTTCATATAATATGGTATTGTATTTCTCCTTCCATGACGCAACGGCGGCGCCAAGATGCGCGGCGGCGCGATGCCGGTCAATAAATGTACCGCTTGCAAATTTAACATAAAATGTCTAATTTTGCGGGCTTTTCCTCGGGTAGGAAAGCATAAGGTATTTAATTAATTATTTAAAACAGATTCACAATGGCTGTTAAAATTCGTCTTCAGCGCCACGGAAAGAAGAATTTCGCATTCTTCCACATTGTTGTGGCCGACACCCGCGCACCTCGCGACGGTCGTTACATCGAGCAGAT
>DJSA01000008.1 GCA_002438905.1 Bacteroidales bacterium UBA6346 | reverse complement strand
CCATTCTCAGGGAAGGTCATTCTGCAAAATCGCAAAATTCAGCATCTCCTAGAAAGTGGCGAGTTTTTGGGAATGGATTCCCGAAAAGTGGCGAGTTTTTGGGAATTTGTGTATATTTGCACCCAAACAGGTGAAATATGATAAAGAGGACACAATCCGAAAGGCTCAAATCGCTGCTCGGTTCAGGAAAGGCGATAACGCTGATGGGTGCAAGGCAAGTCGGAAAATCGACCATACTCCATTCTCTGTTGGATGGGGACAACAGCGTACTTTGGCTCAACGGGGACGATGACGATGTTAGGGAAATGTTCCGGAACATAACGTCAACAAGGCTGAAGACAATCATCGGCAACAGGAAAACAGTCGTGATAGACGAGGCTCAGCGCATAGATGAGATTGGTCTGAGAATGAAACTGATTACGGATCAGATTCCAGGGGTGCAGGTCATTGCCACGGGAAGCAGCAGTTTTGAACTGTCATCAAAAGTCAACGAGTCTCTCGCCGGAAGAAAAAGGGAGCTGAAGCTCTTCCCATTGACATTTTCGGAGATGGTTAAACAGACATCATTTCTCGATGAGCAGAGAATGGTTTCGCATAGGATGATTTATGGATATTACCCGGAAGTTGTCACGCGGCCAGCGGAAGAGAAAGTGGTACTCAAAGAACTCACTGACAGCTATTTATATAAAGACCTGCTCGCCATGGACAGACTTCAGAAGCCGGATATGCTTGTACGCCTGCTGAAAGCTCTGTCACTGCAAATAGGTAATCAGGTGTCATATAACGAGTTGGGGCAATTGCTTGGCGTTGATCCGAAAACTGTGGAAAAGTACATTGACGTGCTTGAGAAGTCATACATAATTTTCAGACTCGGCTCTTTCTCCAGAAATCTGAGAAACGAGCTGAAGATGAGTCGCAAGGTGTTTTTCTGGGACCTCGGAATCAGAAATGCCGTCATAGGCAATTTTGCCCCTATGGAGAACCGGTCGGACAGCGGAGCCCTGTGGGAAAACTTCGTCATCTCAGAAAGGATGAAAATGAATGAATATGCCTCCAGCTTCGCCCAGTCCTATTTCTGGAGGACTAAAGACCAGAGTGAAATAGACTACATAGAAGAGGAAGACGGAACGATGAAAGCATTTGAATTCAAATGGAATCCGTCCAAATCCGGAACGAAATGCCCGTCATCATTCTCATCAGCCTATCCCGACGCGAGTTTCATGGTAATCACGCCGGACAACATTGAGGAGTTTCTGCTTTAATGCAAAGTTCGGAATTATCCGCAGAAGCAGGATTGACCGGCATATAAAAATCGACAAAAACATATAAAATGTTTATAATCAAATAGCAAAAAGAACATGAGTGATCAAATTGTTCCCTCAATTACGCAACCTGTGGTTGCGCAACCGTACAAAGATTCAAAGCCAATTGCGCAATTAGATAAGTACAATTTTACTCTTCCCATAAAGCATCTGAATTGGACGCATAATCTGATACTTTTACAGCAGGTCAAAGACATACAAGCGAGATATTGGTACATAATTGGAAAAGCAAAGTTGACACAATGAAAAAATACAGGGACAACGAGGGCAGGAGGGTCGTGGAGGTCGATTCACTTGCGTTTTTATACGAGAGATACGGTTACAGCTGGCTAAAGCGGCACGTGCTGAACCGACGGCACAAGAGGGCGCTGAAGAGGGCGGATGTCGTCACGGCACCGGATGCGGAGGTGGCATACGAGATTGAGAAATATTACTTTATCCCTAAGGAGACGGTAATTGTCAGAAAGCGTAAACTATTATAGCCCACAGCATTGCTCCGGAGACAACGAGCTTTATTCCCGTGCCGAGCAGGAAGCCGGCGAAGGCGCCGAGGGAGGATTTCAAGGCTTCGGGGGCGGTCTTGTCGCCGTAAGTCAGTTCTGCGATGAAGGCTCCGAGGAGGGAGCCGAGAATCATGCCGATGGGAGTGAGGATTATGCCGGCTATCATCCCTATCGTGGCTCCGCGCGAGGCGTAGCGGCTGCCACCGGTGACTTTCGTAAGCATCCCGGGCATGAGGTAGTCGAGGGCCGTCACAAGGGCCGTCACTCCGAACCATATCCCGAGCACAGTAAGGGATATCCTCTCCCCGGCCGCATTCGTCCCGCTGCCCCAGAAGTAAAGGACAAGCAGTCCGAGCCAACTCAGAGGAGGTCCCGGCAATGCAGGAACGACGCTGCCCACCATCCCGAGGATGCCGAGCAGTATCGCCGCTATTATAATAAACGTTTCCATTATTCGGACATCAGCCGCTCTATGTCAACCGATGCAATCGGAAGTCTTTTACTACCCAGCCGGCGGGCGCCGTCCGGAGTGACAAGCACATCGTCTTCGAGGCGGATGCCTCCGAAATGGCTGTATTCCTTTTCGAGCCGCGCATAGTTCACACGCCCCTTGTCGAGTCCTTCGCGCTTGAACTGGGCGATGAGTGCAGGTATGAAATATATTCCAGGTTCATCGGTGATGACATTGCCCGGAACGAGCCTGCGGGCCATGCGCAGGTTCGCCAGGCCTACTCCGCCCTCGCGCTTCTGGTCGTCGTCATAGCCAACATAGTCCTCTCCGTAGTCCTCCATGTCGTGAACGTCAA
>DJSA01000103.1:34821-41973 GCA_002438905.1 Bacteroidales bacterium UBA6346 | reverse complement strand
TGCTGAATGTTGCTGCATTGCCATTTTCGCTGAAAAAAGAAAAATGAGATTTTGCGTCTTCATATCGCTTGCTTTTTTTGCCACAATTTTGATAGCGTGTGGAAGAAATAAAGATGTTTCCGAACCATACCTGCCATTTGTGAAAAAGGCTCTTTCGGATACAAGTTCAGTGGCATGGCACATCCTCGAAAGTTACACTCCCGGCAACGTCTCCGGAAGCATCGCAATAATAGGAGACTTCGACCCTCTCTGTGAACTCGTTGACGAGTTCCTGCGCTCCGACCGTTTTGACAATATAGATGGTAGTGAGTCGCCGGACGAACTTCATGATTTCGCTGGAGAAACACTTACTCCGGTCTTCGACATTGCGAATTCCCCATATGACGGGTACATCGTGGCAGAAAACATCCCTGCCATGCGTGAGGCGGCAGTAAGCATGGCTGTGGCATCTCTCGGGAATTTGAGTTACTCAAACACATTTGATGAGGCGCTTACTTCTCCGCGTACTCCGGCTAAAGTTTTGATAGTGGGTTCTCCTTATCTTTGCCGCTACGCAATGAAGGACATTGATACGCTATTCTTGTCAAAGGGAATCGACATCCCTGTGATTTCGCTTTCCGATGCGATGATGCATCGTGCCATGAAGCGACACCCAAGCGGAATTATTGCTGTCTTGGCTGGCGTCAAGGAGATTGAATATGGTTTATATAGGTCTGTATATGATAGGGTCAGGTCTAGGTATGATTCATTTCCTGACTACATTGAAGACACCATCTCCGGAAGTGATTCACGCTCAATTCTTGCTTCTTTTCTAGACGATTACATTGCTTCGGGAGCCACACGGAAGATTTCAGCCATTCTTTTGGGTACTTCATCAGACTCCTTGAATGTTCAGAGCCTTTCTGCAGCATTGGAAGAGATAAGGACATCGCAGGGATCAGGTATGGAGAGTTATCGTTCGGTGCTTGAAGAGGACTTGGAGTTTATAGGCGGGGAAGATGCTGCCATACGGGAATGCTATGGTGTGCTTAGGAGCCGCAACCTTTTTACCCACCGGATTGCCTATCCTTCCGTAGAAGCCTTTGTGACCGTTCCATCAGTCGGAGTCCCGCTTGAAAGCGTTGATTTCGGAGGAACGCTTGCAACAAGGTACAAATACAACCACTCGGCCGATGCGAGTGTGCAGATTACCAGAACAGTTCCTCTTAACCGCTTGTATATGAGCGATGAACGTTTTGAAAGAGCCAGCCGACTGGTTGCACCAGTGATTCTTAACATGGAAAGGCTGACGGAATGACTAAAAAAAGAGTGCAGAAGTGAACGAGAACAACTTTATAGAGAATATACTGCCGGAAACGATAGAGACCTTGCCCATGGCCTCGTTTCCGGGGGAAATTCATGTGATAGATTCCTTGTCTGAGGATTATAGGAGAGCGATACGCTATCTGAAACGGCAGAAGATTCTCGGTTTCGACACGGAAACCAAACCATGTTTCACGCCGCACACGCCAAGTCCGGGAGTGGCCCTTCTCCAGCTTTCCGGAGGTAACAAGGCATTCCTTTTCAGGATAAAGTCTCTCGGGATGCAGCGCGCCTTGTGCAACATCCTCTCAGATCCAGCTATTGTCAAGGTTGGTGCGGCTACAGCGGATGACGTTAAGGGACTGCAGCGCTATGCGAAGTTCAAGCCGGCCTCATTCGTTGATTTGCAGAAGATCGTTCCCGAGTGGGGGATACGCGACAAGAGCGTCAAAAAAATGGCTGCAATTATTCTCGGTGTAAAAGTTTCAAAAACGCAGCAGTTGTCCAATTGGGAGGCGGATATGCTTTCCGAGCCGCAGCAGAAATATGCCGCCACAGATGCGTGGATTTGTCGTGAAATGTATATGACGTTGATGCACACAGAGTTGAAGCCTATAGGGTCTGCAATGGTAATCCTTGAGGAGAAAGTGTTATCTGACAACATTGCTGTCGATGTCCTTCGATAGTTCGTTGGATTATCATTTTATGAAATAAAAAGTATATGACAAAAATAATATTACGCAGAGGCCGTGATGAGTCGGTGCGCCGTTTTCATCCTTGGGTGTTCTCCGGTTCAATCGCGCAGATTGTCGGCACTCCTGAGGAAGGGGATTTGGTTGCCGTTTATTCGGCAGACGGAACTTTCCTCGCCTGCGGTCATTATCAGATAGGGTCGATTGCCGTCCGCATTCTGAGTTTCGACTCAGATGTTCTTGCACCGGATTTTTGGAAGACCATGATCTCACGTGCACTTGCTGTGCGGATAGCCGCCGGACTTGCGCATGCTCCGTCAGGAAATGGTGCGGAGTTGCCTAGAAGTAGCGTAAAAATGGAGGGAGCGAGGCGAACAAACTGCTATCGCTTGGTTCATGGTGAGGGGGATAATCTTCCTGGGCTTATAATAGACCATTATGATGGAGTCTGTGTGATGCAGGCGCATTCGGTGGGGATGTTTCGAGCAAAGAAACAGATTTGTGCAGCTCTTTTGTCCGTCTATGGTGACTCTCTTAAAGCTGTTTATGACAAAAGTTCCAGCACGGCACCCTTCAAGGCGGGGCTGGACTTGATTGATGGGTATATGTACCGGCGCAATGGGTTTTGCGATGACGAGCAGGTTGTCCTTGAGAATGGCCACAAATTCATAGTAAACTGGACGGAGGGACAGAAGACAGGATTCTTCTTGGACCAAAGAGAGAACCGATCGCTTGTTGAACGCTATTCGGCTGGGAGGACAGTTCTCAATCTTTTCTGCTACACCGGCGGCTTTTCCGTGTATGCCCTTGCAGGAGGTGCCTTGCATGTCGATTCTGTTGACAGCTCTGCACGAGCTATGGAATTGGTGGAAAAGAATGTGGCGCTTAATGGTTTTACCTCGGGCTCTGAATCGGCCCTGCACGGGGGATTATGCTGTGATGCAATTAACTATGTGAAGAATATTCCGTACGGTAAATATGACTTGATGATCGTTGATCCACCGGCGTTTGCAAAACATAGGGGAGCCAAGGACAATGCTTTGCGGGCCTATCAGCGTCTCAATGCCGCTGCAATCTCTAAGGTCGCTCCAGGTGGATTGATCTTTACTTATAGTTGCTCACAAGTCGTTGACAAGGAAGCCTTCGCACTTGCCGTCTTTTCTGCCGCTGCACAGACTGGTCGCAGTGTCCGAATTCTCGATCGCTTGAATCAGCCGGCCGATCATGCAGTCAACATCTACCATCCTGAGGGAGAATATCTCAAAGGTCTTCTTCTGTATGTCGAGTGATGACTCGATGAACAAGTCTGATGGTCTTTTTAGAAGGTTTCTTACCATAAAACAGGCTATAGGTTCACAAATAATTTGCACAAAGGAAAATTATTCCTATCTTTGCAATCCAATTGGAGAATGGTGCTATGGCCGAGGGGCTAGGCACAGGTCTGCAAAACCTGCTACAGCAGTTCGAATCTGCTTGGCACCTCCAGAACATCAAAATTTTTCGTAAAGAGTTCGCGCAAGCGAACTCTTTCTTTGTGTAGAAACTTTATATACACGAAAGAGCCACCCCAAGGCGGCATCAGCCGCCGCGATGCAGTGACGGAGTGTAACGGAGGAACGGAATCGCCGACCGCTACGAAGTGGAGGTCGCATGCCCCTCATAGGGGCTGTCGCACAAGCGACTGTGGTTAGGAAAGTTCGGACTCTCCAGAGTCCGAGCTCATTTTTTATATGCACAAATGTGCATATAAAAAAAATGAGCTGTCGTCGCTCCCGCGAGGACACCTCATACTAACCACATAATTAATAACACTAAAACTAATAACCAATGAGTTAATTTCAGAACTAGAAACTCCTTTCCTTAACTCGCTGCAAAGGTACGACTATTTTTTGATTCTGCAAACTTTTCTTTACTTTTTTTTGAAAAAACGCAATAACTCCATGGCTACTGCAAGAACTGCTTCAATTCGCTGTGGATAAGGTGAGTCGGAAGCCCCATCACGGTGAAGTAAGAACCTGATATTCCGATAATTGCAGCATAGCCTATCCATTCTTGGATTCCGTAGGATCCGGCCTTGTCAAACGGCTTGTAATTGTCTATATAGAAATTTATTTCTTCATCGGACAGGGGAGCGAAGTGTACGAGACATGTGTCAGAGAAAGATGTTTCGTGGCTTGCATCGCGTATCGTGACTCCAGTGATGACTTCATGAGTGCGTCCAGAGAGCAGGCGCAGCATCCTGACGGCGTCCTCCCTATCGTGAGGCTTTCCGAGCACCTCATCGTCGCAGAGGACAAGCGTATCCGCAGTTATGAGAATCTCGTTTTCGGTGAGTGGACGATGGAATCCGTATGATTTGCCGCGTGATAGTATGAGGGGAATGTCCCTATGTCGTGTGTCAGGAGCATATTTCTCCTCAAATTCGTTGCGCGTGTCAACCTCAAAGTCGAGTCCGAGTCCGGAAAGCAGTTCGCGCCTCCGTGGAGACGCGCTGCCCAAAATGATGTGTTTGGTATTCATTGACTTATAGCTAAAGATCTCTCACGCCGTCCGAGATGACAGCGTAATGATTCTTTCCGTTCGAGATAATAGCTCAGTAACTTTTTTCATATTTGGATATATCGAAGTTCCATGTGCCCTGTGCACGCATCACTATCTCAATGATTTCCCGGACAAAACGTGCTCCGGCGGGGAAAATAGAGACATAGTCGGCGCAGAGTTTCGCTTCCTCCATTGCATCTGCGGGGCACACTCCGAGTCCGCAGGCGGTGAGAACCGGCGCGTCGGGAACGTCATCTCCACAATATAGCACCTCTTTCGGCTTCAGCCCATATTTTGTGCAGAAGTCGTTGAAATCGGAAATCTTATCCTTTGATGCGAGGTAAATGTCAGAACTTTCAAAGCCGAAGAACCTGAAGCGTTTCCCGACTGTGTCCGAATGCGCCCCGGTGATGATTCCTAGTCTGTAGCCGCCCATGGACGCCATTCTGAGGCCAAAACCATCCTTGGCACTATAGGTGCGCAGAAAGTCCCCGCTCTCGGCAACAAAGATGCTTCCATCTGTCATTACCCCGTCGATGTCAAAGGTGAATGCCTTGATTTTAAGGATTTTTTCATAGACGTCTTCGGGGATGCTCAATTGCCTCAATTGCGAATTTGTAATCGTGTTCATATTTCAGCTCTTTGCGCCATTTCCAAATCCTCCGCCGAATCCTCCCATAGGGAATGTCTCTCCGCCACCATTCCCGCGTCCGAATGATATCGGGCCGAACTGGGATTCGTATTTCTGAATGTTGTCCTGCAGAGCCATCAGAAGCCTTTTTGCATGCTCTGGGGTCATTATCAGACGATTGCTGACAGCAGCCTTTGGAAGTCCCGGCAACATGGTCGCGAAGTCGATGATGAATTCGCTGTGGGAGTGCGTGATAATTGCAAGGTTGGAATAAGTCCCCTTCGCGATTTCGTGAGGAATCTCAATGTCGAGTTTGTTTTCGT
The DNA here is from genome assembly GCA_002438905.1 of Bacteroidales bacterium UBA6346. GTDB lineage: Bacteria > Bacteroidota > Bacteroidia > Bacteroidales > UBA932 > Cryptobacteroides. The sequence goes on along the minus strand of DJSA01000103.1, from coordinate 36,484 downwards.
TGTTCTCCATGATATTATTCGGTTTTATAGTCCGCGGATGCTCATATATGCATCTTCGGTGTTTTTCACATCGCGAAGTTAGTCAAAAAATGTGTATCTTTGCACGCTTATGCGGACGATTGGGGTTGTTCTTGCTGAATGTCGACTCGCAGAACAGCCGGACCGCTGAATTGTAGAAATAAAATACAACGAATAATATGGAATTGCAGTCAAAGTATGATCCGGCGCAGACCGAAGACAAATGGTACGCCTACTGGCTCAAACACAAGTTCTTCCATTCGGAACCGGACGAGAGGGAACCTTACACGATAGTCATACCGCCGCCTAATGTGACGGGAATCCTTCATATGGGGCACGTTCTCAACAATACGATCAACGACGTTCTCATCCGCAAGGCACGCATGGACGGGAAGAACGCCTGTTGGATTCCGGGAACCGACCACGCCTCAATCGCAACGGAAAGCAAGGTCGTGGCAAAGCTCAAGGCAGAGGGCATAAGCAAGGAGGATCTCACCCGCGATGAGTTCATGAGGCACGCTTGGGAATGGAAGGAAAAGCATGGAGGCATCATCCTCAGTCAGCTCCGCAAGCTCGGTGCATCGTGCGACTGGGACCGGACTAAGTTCACTATGGACCCGGACCTGAGCGAGGCAGTGATCAACACCTTCGTCTATTTCTACAACAAGGGTCTTATATATAGAGGTGTGCGCATGGTCAACTGGGATCCGGTGGGGCTCACGGCCGTCAGCGATGAGGAGGTGGTGCACAAGGACACTGCCAGCAAGTTCTATCACATGCGGTATTTCGTTTCCGACGGACACGGGAATCCGACAGACAAGTACATAGTTGTGGCAACAACCCGTCCGGAGACAATAATGGCTGACGCCGCCGTCTGCATAAATCCGGAGGATACAAGGTATGAGTGGCTTCGTGGGAAGAAAGTGATTATACCTCTGATAAACAAGGAGATACCAATAATTGAGGATTCATACGTCGAGATGGATTTCGGAACCGGCTGCCTCAAGGTTACGCCGGCGCATGATGTTAATGACTATGCAATCGGCATGCGTCATAACCTTCCGGTTCTTGACATCATCGATGACCACGGGCGACTGAACGAAAAGGCACAGATTCTTATCGGGGAAGACCGCTTTGTGGCGAGAAAGAAGATTGCCAAGATGCTTGAAGAGGCTGGAAACCTTGAAAGAACAGAGGATTACACTTCTCCGATAGGCTATTCTGAGAGAACTGACGCCGTCATTGAGCCGAAGCTGTCAAAGCAGTGGTTCCTCAAGATGGATGACCTCGCGAAGGTAGCACTGGAAAGCGTTGAGAGCGGGAGGATAAAACTTATACCTGAAAAGTACCGCAATACCTACCGGCACTGGATGGAGACAGCGCACGATTGGTGCATCTCGCGTCAACTCTGGTGGGGGCAGCGAATCCCAGCATACTATCTGCCAGACGGAAGCTTTGTGGTGGCACCAACGGCCGAAGAGGCGCTGAAGCTTGCGCAGCAGAAGAATCCTGCCGTGACTGCGGCTGACCTCCATCAGGACGATGACGTGCTCGACACTTGGTTCTCTTCATGGCTTTGGCCGATTTCTGTGTTTGACCCAGAAATGCCGGGACATCCGGAACATCAGCCAAACCGAGACCTTGC
>DJSA01000103.1:34549-34670 GCA_002438905.1 Bacteroidales bacterium UBA6346 | reverse complement strand
CTCGGCCGCAAGATGAGCAAGACTCTCGGGAACTCTCCGGATCCGCTCGACCTCATCGCCAAATATGGCGCGGATGCGGTGCGTCTCGGGATGCTTCTCTGCAGCTCGGCGGGAAACGACA
>DJSA01000103.1:34262-34448 GCA_002438905.1 Bacteroidales bacterium UBA6346 | reverse complement strand
GGCTCATCACCGGCTGGACAGTTGATGCTTCGCTTGAACAGAGCGAGGCTTGTGCTGTGGCAGTCAGGTGGTTCAAGAACAAGTTCAACGCAGTTGCCTCGGAAGTGAATGACCACTTCGCAAAGTTCAGGATTTCGGATGCGCTGATGGCTGTCTACAAGTTTTTCTGGGACGATTTCTGCGCGT